>JBGSPK010000094.1:0-16103 GCA_041738665.1 Sphingorhabdus sp.
TGACCTCATTGCCGGTGTGCTTCGTTGAGGCAGGCTCGATCAATAGAACCCAACATTCCTCTTGTGCTATCGGGTTATGGCGCACCCCCTTCGGCACAGTCAGAAAGTTAGCCTGCTTGAGATCGACCGATCCGCTTTCGAACTCGATCCGTAGCTCGCCCCTGACGATATAGAAAAGTTCATCCTGATCGTCATGCGCGTGCCAGACTAACTCTCCCTTGAGCTTTGCAACTTTGAGCAGGTGGTCATTGACTCGGCCGATGACCTTCGGCGACCAAAATTCTGTGACCCTGTCAAAGGCGGCTTCCAATATCACTGGATCAGGCAGCACAAGCGTGGTTCCCATTGTCTGTAAGCCAATCTCGTTGAAATTCGGCTCATTGCCATGCGCCTTTATTGGCCACACGATGGCAATACCATCGGCAGTGGAATGTCGGCATTTGCAGCTACCAGCCCTTAATCGCAGTCGGCTCAATGTCTCAAAGGCCCCTGCGGTGAACCCTTTGCATCGGTAACGCCGAGATATTGGAGTCCGAAAACGGACGGCAGCATGCTGATGGCAACAGGGAAAATGCAGATAAAGGGGGCTGCTATAGTCGGCGGCATCCAGCCTTTTGATGTCTCGTCGGAAAAGATGGTCTGTGTCATGTCCCACAGGCTAACCGCCCGCTTAAGGCTGTTATAGAATGATCGTGCGGAACAAGTCCGAACGAAGCCATTCCTTGGGCGTCAGACGAAAGGCCTTGCGGAATGTGCGACCAACATGGCTCTGATCGGCAAAGCCAGCGCCATCGGCCAGCGTCGCGCCTTAGCGTAACAGGCGCTTCTCCTGAACAGAGGGTAGCTCCTACAACCTCGATATGGGCCACGAGCGACAGAAATGTTGCCATGTCCCGACAGGCAGCTTCACCGCAAAAGCTTAGAAAGCCGAGGTTCAAGACGCCCGCCTCGACGACAACGGTTTTCCCTGACAAGGCTGCCTCGCCTGTAGATAGGGTGGAATCCACCACATTCCAGACATATCGAGTGCGTGAACAGGTTTACGAAAACGGCCGCAACCATCCATAAAATGTCAGCTGAACAAAGGGCAGGTCTCGTGACGCTCCATTGCCTGAATAGATGACGGCTTTGTCAGCGGCAACGGTCATTGTCGTTGTTATCGCATTGAACGTTGGCTTTCAGCATTTCTGCAGTAGTAGCTCCCTGTCCGGACACGACAACTTTTCGGTCGAACAAGGAAGGGTAATTTACGAACGCCTGAAAGCGGACGCTCACCGCCTGATGCTGGAGACAGCTTACGCCCAATTGCGTCTATTGGAACGCTTATTGTCGGCCGCCAAAAGCTGACACGATGAGACACGACCCTAATTAAGTATCAGGCCTGCCACGCTGCGCGTCGACGCGACCTTCGATCGCCAGGATATCACGGGTGAGAAAGGGCATAGTGCGCTGGGCGATACGCAGCTCGTCAAGCGCCTCCTCGCGCTTGCCTTGTGCGAGCAACGTACGCGCCAGCGAGTAGCGCAGATCTCCGACGCCGGGTTGCCTCGCGATCAAGGCGCGAACGTCCAACTCAGCTCGTCGTGCAAAAGCCTTGGGTTGGCCGTGCCGCAACACCAGGTCTGATTGCACCCGGGCAAGCAGCGAACGCGCGATCAAGTTGGCGTCGGGGTCGCCCGCTAACGCCTTGAGACTGCCGCGCGCGCCAAGAAGGCTTTGCCTGTCCCCCAGCCGCCAGAGCCGGTATGCTTCGGCGTAGCGGGCACGAGCGTGATCCGAAATCCCGGCACCGCCTGATGAGACTGCAGTCAAATGGGCGTGTACGTTGTTTACAAAATGCAGCACCGCGCGATCAGAGCCCGACGGCGATGCACGATATTGTTCCGCAAACAGTACAGCGCCCGTCTTACCATCGACGAGCTCGGTTGCGAGCTTTCGGTCCTGTCCGGAATTTTCGAGCGATAGCCGTACGACATAGGCTGGCGATGTGCCTGAATCAGGAAAGCGATCCATTACCTCAACGCCCTCGAACTTTGAGATTGCGCGCACCATGTCGCGGCGCAGCGCCTCCCCATCGGTGGGATCGCTGCCGGGCGCGGGCGAAGCGGCGACGACAGTCAGCACCGGCTTGGCGGCATCATCCGTATCGCGATACTGCCATGCCAGCAGCATAGCTGTAACAAGGATGAGTACCGCGCTCGCCGCCAATCCGATCTTGCGGCGAGTAGGCCGCCCCAACGCAGGTTCGGCTACGCTCATCGGCAAGGTGGTGCGATAACCGTGATTGCGAACCGCTTCGATTGCGGTGCCGTCAATGCCGATCTGTTCCAGACTCTCTCGCAGCAACGTCACCCGCTGCTTGATCGTTTCGCGCGTGACCTGCGCATTCCACACCATCTGTTCGATGTCCGCGAAGGATACAGGATCGGAAGCACGCGACACCAGCAGGTCGAGCATGCGAAACGACAGGTCGGGCAATCGGTGCGCAGCGCCATCCATGATAACGGCGTGACGCACCCGGCAAATTTCCACCCTCATTTCACCAATCTTCACCGTTCTTTTCTTGTCCAGCTGTCCGTTTCGACCGCAGGTTCGGGGCATGAAAAAAGATCGCACACACTCCGCCCTCATCGCACTCGCCGTCATCGGATGCAACAATCCCATTTCAGCGAAAACCCAACAGAACGACCCAGACGCGCAGCGCCGGATCGCCGATGCCATCCTCGCCGCCCAGGTCCAAGTCAATGGCGTACCCGGCATGGCAGCGGCCGTGACGCGCGATGGCGCGGTGATCTGGTCTGGCGGTGCAGGATATCGCAATCTCGATCGCAAGCTCCCGGTCGATCCCGATACCAGCTTCCGGCTCGCCAGCGTCTCCAAGCTAATCACCGCGACGGCCGCCTTCGTGTTGCACGATCAGAAAATGCTGGACCTCGATGCACCCGTCCAGCGCTACCTACCCAATCGTAAGCTCACGTGGCCATCCGCCATAACCTTGCGGCAACTGGCTGCACACACATCGGGTATCCCGCACTACCAGGATGTCGATGATGCGCGAGGGGACGTCCGTTTCGAGACCGTGGACGAGGCCGTTGAGGTTTTCGCCAATCGGCCGCTCCTGTTCGCGCCCGGCACGAACTATCAATACAGCAGTTACGGATACACCCTGTTGAGTGCTGCCATTGAGGGCGGCGCACGTACGCCGTTCCTTTCCTTCGTCGCGCGCGCGATCATCAATGACCTCCCGCTGCGCCCAGACCTTGCTCCTGAGCCGCAACACGACACCGTCGCCTATGAATTTGAAGGAGGCACGATCAAGCCAGCGGCGCCGCACGATTACAGCTATTCCTGGGGCGGAGCGGGTTTTCGCGGGACGGCCCCCGGCGTCGCAATGTTCGGCGCGCGGGTGATGAACGCCGGATTCCTCTCGCCTGAGGCACGGGCGATGATGTGGACACCGTCTCAGATGAACGATGGCTCACCAGTGGTCGAGGGCCAGGATAAGGTCGCATTCGGCTGGCGGATCGGACTTGACCCTGATGGCCAGCGGATCGCGCACCATGCCGGCGCCGCGATCGGCGCGCGCAGCGCGCTGATGGTCTACCCCGATGGCGGCGATAGCGTCAGCGTGCTGTCGAACGCCAGTTGGGTTTCGAACATAAGAGAAACCGCAGCGATGCTGGCCGCGCCGTTCCGGGCAGATCCGACGGGTCAGCAAACCCCGTGCCCAACATGGGCGACAGGTTACACAGGCAGCTTTGGCGAAAAACCGGTTGCCGGGTCCGCGCAGTTCGCGGTTTCCGATGGAATATGTCGCGGAACACTGGGCCTCGGCAACGCCGCGAGCGACTGGTTTGACACATTTAAACAGGGCAGTACCGGCGATCTGGCAGTCATCTCGGTCTTGCCCGGCGACCGGCTTGACCGCGGTGCTCTTGTGACTCCAATTGGAACCTACGATTTTCGCCGTCAGGCCGACGGTAGCTTTGTGGCGGTGCTGAGCCCGACCCGCAAGTTCAACGTGCAGCTGGCGCGCTGACAGCCTTTCAACAACGGAGAGCCGCGATGTTGCTGACTTCCTCGCCGGCGGTTGCAAATATGCTGGCGATTGCAAGCCTGCGAGAAAGACTCGGCCTCGCATTCAACACTGTCTACGTTCCAACCGGAGAATTAAAATGATACTGCTCGCGTACGCTGCGGCGCTCATGTCGCCGCAACCAGCCGATACTCGCCCTATCTATAGCGAAGCGCAAGCTGAGCAGGAACTGCAAGAGGTGATCAAAAGCTTCGGGGAGGCGATCATACGCAAGGATGCGGCTCAATTCCTCGCTCTGTTCGCGGATGGTCCGGTGACATGGCGATCCGTGGACAGCGACGCCCTGCTTGCCAAGGAGGGGCGGGCCAACCCCAAGGCCGCCTACGAGCCCGGAAGAACGCCGCGCATCTTTATCGAGCGGATCGCGCAAAGTCCCGAGAGCCGCGAGGAGGAAACTTTCAGCAATATCCGCATCGAACATGATGAGGATATCGCTGCCATCACGTTCGATTTTACCTATCGCGTGAACGATCGATCGATCAACGAGGGCAAGGAATCGTGGCATCTGGTGCGGACCGAGCTCGGCTGGCGCATCGTCTCGGTGATCTATTCCAATAATGATCCGGTGTCCTGACGGGAGCATCTCGCGGGGACGGATACCCGCACCACAATACAGGCAAAGAGCGCGAACCCGGCCCAGACCATTAATGAACCACCAACTGTTAATGGCTGAAAGGCCGGATGGGAGGTGATCAAAAGCCCGCTAAGCCCGCTAAGCCCGCTAAGCATCGCGGTATAACCGACCGCCGAGAGCAAGACTTGTGCAATTGCCAATGTTCCTATGGACGATGGATGGACTTTATAGAACAGTCCGAACAAAAACATACTAACCCAGCCGATCAAGTTAAGATGGACATGCACAGGCGCAAGGACGTGATCGTGCGAGATCCCCATATAAATGCCGAGGCTGACGCCGATCAATGCTGTTAAACTGCCAATTTTAAGGCAAGCCGCTGGCAGGCGGGATGCGATCGCGGTCTCTGCGGCAATGAACTGTTTTGCCATTGTTATGACTCCTTATCGCCACGGGCCAACGAAGCGGATTGCTCGACAGTAATGCCTTTGGCTAACGGGTCAGCGTGGCGATGGACTAGCAGCCACCGGGCACCTTGGCGTCGATATACAAGCGTAACGCGAAGCGGCCATTCCTGCACAGGTAATCCGCCAACCTCGCCACGGCCGTGTTCGATGATTGCAAGCACGACCATGTCGGAGCTTCCATACGCTTCCACCAGCTCTTGCGTTAGGGTTCCGTTTTTGAAGAACCGGCCGATCTCGTCCCAGCGTTCGCGCGTGTAAGATCCGCGCGACGGCTCACCGCCAAACGGCGACATCAGCGTGAAGTCGTCCGAAAGCGTAATCAGGCTAAGATAGGTTTCAATATCGCCGCGCATCAGCGCCGCATTGGCCGTCTCGGACCGCCGGACGAGATCGGCGATGGCCCGTTCGGTCTCGACTGCTTGCATCGGGGTTGCTCCTGCGGTCGCGGCAAGCGCCGTCAGGCTGGTGGCGCCGCCTGCAAGAACAGCGCGTCTGGAATGTGTCATGAATTTTCCTGATTTAGAGGTCGCTGGTTGTCCCCTCCCCGGAAGGACAGGGCTGAGGAGGGAGTGTTCTACCGGGCGACAGGTCACTATTCGGCGCGGCAAACATAATAGATGTTCTGGATATCGTGCGGCAGACGATGGGTTTGGACATTGCCGAACCCGGCATCCTGAAGCATGGACAGCGCAAGCTGTTCGCCCCATGCCGCGCCCAATCCGACACCGCCCTGCGCCAGCGACACTGTCATGCAGTGCATACACGACACCGTGTAAGTGAACGGCGCAAGCGGATGCTCCAGATTGTCAGCAACGTCGCTCGCGGCATCGATATCCTGCATCAGGTAGACACCGTCAGGTTTCAGCAATCGGCGGATGTGCGACAGCACCGTTGCCGGATGCGCTTGGTCATGTACCGCGTCAAAGGTGAAGATCAGGTCGAACGCAACATCGCCTTCCAGCGTCGTCGCGTCGATCGCATGGAAGCGGACATTATCCAGCCCCAGATCCGCAGCCTCAAGCTCTGCCATCAAAATGGCGTCCGCGCAAAGGTCGAACCCGGTGAACCGACTCCTTGGATATTGCGCCGCCAATCGATTCATTGCGCGACCGATCCCGCAACCGATATCGGCGACGTCAATCCCAGCCTCAAGCTTAGCCAAAATCCCGGGCACCAAAGGCAGGATATGATCGTCGAGGCCTGCAACGACAGTCTGGTTGCTTTCCTCGGCCATTACTTCATGAAACCGATCATAAGCCGAGTAGGGCACTCCACCGCCGTTATGGAAGCAATCCACAACCTGCGTTTCAACAGAGCCAAGCACAGCCAGAAACTGGAACATGCTGCTCATACAGCCATTAGGCGCGTCCTTGCCAAGAAAACCGGCTTGCGCTTGTGGGAGATAATATAGCTTCGTCTTGCGGTCGAGCTCGACGATTCCCGAGGTCGCCATCGCGCCAAGCCATTCGCGCACATATCGCTCGGTAAGCCCTGCCCGCTTCGCCAGCTCAACGCTGTTCATCGGGTCGGCGCCGCGCAAGGCATTGAACAGCCCGGTGCGGTGGCCGATAGAGATCATCAGCCCGGCCATACCGTTGTTGACCATCGTAATTAGCTTTTGCGTAAACGCCTCTTCGGCAGAGTCGATAGTCTTGTTTTCAGGCCAATCAGCCATAACAGTAACATCACACATATTGAATTTCCTTTGGGGGGTGCGGGCCCGGGCCGGGTCGCAAATCGCCCGGACCCGCAAGGGCATCACACCAGCGTGAGCTGGGGCAACAATGTAAACAACACTACACAAATGCTGATAAAGGCCGCCGTTTCGAGACGGGCATATTCTTCGCTTCTCATCTTCTGTTCCTTTAAATGGGAGAGGAGTGTCCGCATTACCCATCGATCGTATGCGCCACCGTTTGAAGCAGCGTTGTATTTGCGCACTCGTGCGTGGTAATTTGAGGAAATGGAGATTCGCGCGATGGGCGAAGGTGCCACCATCCATGTGCAATTACTCGGAGAGTTCGCCCTGTTGTTTGACGGCGAACCGCTTCCACTGCCTGCGTCGCGCAAAACAAGAGCACTGCTCGCCTATCTGTTGCTAACCGCAAAACCGGTCCGCCGTGATCGTCTGTGCGAACTGTTTTTCGATATTCCCGACGATCCGCGTGCGGCCTTACGCTGGTCGCTGAACAAGATCCGCCACGTGCTCGGCGAGCAAAGCGCGTTGCTGGCAGCGGACCGTGAACGCGTCGCCATCGAAACTTCGGGCTTTGCCTTCGACATCGATTCACTCACACCGGATATCGCGCTGGAGGCACCACTCCCCGGCCTCGACCTGCCTGGCCTCGACGATTACAATATGTGGCTGGCATCGGAGCGTGCTAGCATCGACCGGCAACGCGCTCGCTATCTGGAAGAAGCTGCGCGCAACAAGGCGCTCCCCGAACAGGATCGCGCCCGCTACGCCGCCGCCGTGGAGACGATCGGCGATGTCGGCAGCGCTAACCCCTCACGCCCGGCGCACCAGACGGTAAGTTATTGCTTCGCCCCCGACGGTGTGCGCATTGCCTATGCCGTTACCGGCGCCGGGCCGGTATTGGTGAAGACCGCGAACTGGCTCAACCATCTCGAACTCGACTGGGGCAGCCCCTTATGGGGCCGCCTGGTTGGTGGACTTTCAGAGGATTTCCGCCTCGTCCGCTATGATGAACGCGCCAATGGTCTGTCAGACTGGAATGTGGGCGACCTGACTTTCGAGGCGCTGGTTACCGACCTCGAAGCCGTGGTCGACGCGCTGGGATTGGAACGTTTTCCGCTGCTCGGTTTATCCCAGGGCGCAGCGGTCAGCATCGAATATGCCGCGCGTCACCCAAAGCGCGTCTCGCATCTGATCTTGCTTGGCGGATATAGCTGCGGCTGGCGACACCGCGCCACTCCGGACGACGCCGCCGAACGTGCTGCTGTCATCACATTGGTCAAGCACGGCTGGGGTAAGGACAGTCCGATCTATCGCCAAATTTTCTCCGAAAGCTTTACCCCGTCGGCAACCCCCGAAGAACTCGACTGGTTCAACGATTTCCAGCGCCAGACCGTCTCGCCCGCAAACGCCGTCGCCTTCCTCGAACTGTTCAGCAGCCTCGACGTCCGCCACCGGTTGGCCGAACTCGACGTACCGACGCTGGTCCTCCACGCCCGCGAAGACAAGCGCGTCGGCATGGAACAGGCCATCGAACTAGCCTCGTCAATCAAGGGCGCGCAGCTGGTCACGCTCGACACCGACAACCACATCCTGCGTGCGCACGAACCGGCAATGGAAGTGGCGCTCGAACACATTAAGGCGTTTTTGAAATAAGCTTCATGCGATCAGTCCGAAACTATTGACACCTTGTACGTAGCTGAACCAACGACGGCTGGTGAGGCAACCAATCGAGGTCCGGTACAGCAGCAATGTTGGCACCGCACGCCCCTTATCATAACACCCGATAGCGCACCTATCGACGAGCGCCGGACAGGTTATCCTCACACTGAACGAAGGTCGGCTCAACGAATAGCTCATTCAAAAGCGGACAGTCCGGATACGACAACAAAGCGGACATAACGGCTGGCGCCGGCTTCGCTAACTTTTCTGCCCTTAAGGTGCCCAGATTGATCGGTCAGAAGCGGCCATTCGTTCACACCATTCTGATGGCCCTTAATTGCCGGCGTCGGACGTTCGGTCAGATGCGAACCAGCCGGTGGTTGTTGCGAAGCGCGGCAGTTGGGCATCGCTTGAACGGACGATTTCTCGGATGGTCTTATTTGTCTACTACTGTGGCCTGTCGAAGTAAGTCACCATTGCTCTCGGCAGCTATCCATGTGGTATAATGAGTCGGAGGCTTGCGAGTAGTTGACCTTTATTTTTAGCGATCCATGTCACAACCGGATCGCGCAAGTGCGACCTCAATCGACAGGCTTCCAAGGAGAAGCCGGTCGATTGGCATCTCGCTTTGCTTGCCGCCTGCCCGTTTTAGGGCCTGTACAAAGTCTAGCGACCGGGCCGGTCGACTGGTCTGGAGCGATGCCGCAGCAACCTCCCGCAGCGCGTCTCGGATCGCCGCATCACCCACCTTGGTTCGCAGGCATGCGAAGGCCAGCGTGGCGCGCGAATACGTGTCTTCGGAATCTTCGGCATCAATCAGGGGCGTTGCGGCTTCGGCGGGGGCGAGCCTAGCCCGGTCGAACCGATCCGCCTCCCACGCGACAAGTGCCCGCATGGCCACTTTGCCATAGCGGCGTTCGACCATCACCAGTTCGGCATATTTGGCGAGCGATTCGATCAGGAAGGCCCGTTCTTCGGGAATGCCATAACCAATCAGATGGCCGAACCATTGGTGGGCGGTTTCGTGCACTGCACGGCGATAAGCCTGATCGAACCCGGCATCGGGCGCGGGGATTGCCCGGAACCCGCGCTGGTGCGAGATCAGCATAGCCTGCGGGACGGCGAACCCGCTTGATCCGAATTCAGGTGCGGCGATAAGGCGTAGCGATCGGCCGGGATAAGGCGCCACTTCGCTACTTAGCCAAGCCAAAGTATCGCCCATTCCCACAAGGTTGGCATCGTTGGTCGCAATGGGGCGAGGAGCATAGGTCTCTGCCTTTACAGAACCAAACTGCCGTTGCTGCGGCTTCCATGGCAAAGCGAAAAACATCGGCGCACTGCGGATCGCGCGATCAGTGCGAAAGACAAAAATGGTGCGGCCGCGTTTGCTCCAGCTGCGGATAAGTTCGCCCGGCGCTATGCCGTAGTGGCCGCCTGGAACCGAAACAATGGTCTCAAACCGGGCCTGTTGAGGAGTAAGGCCGGCTGTAGGTTCAGCAAGCCGCGAAGGTGGTGCGATCGCCAGCGGTGGCAAGCCCAATTTCGCCCGGCGTTGCGGGTCGCGTGGCGAAAACTCGCGCTGGTAGCCAATTACCGGAAGGATCTGAAACGCTGGCAGCGAAGCGAATTGGGGGCGCAGGATCAGCAGGCTTTCTGTGCTCGCCAGCGCAGACCGCACGATCCGGGCGGCAAAGCGCAGCTTTCGCGTTTCGCCTGGTTGCATTGGGGATGACAGGCGAAAGACAGTCTGGCCGGTGACGGCGTCCTGAACTTCCGCCACGCCGCCTTCGATTGTGACCTTGCCCGGCACATCAATCTGGTTGCGACCGACCAGAATGTGCTCGACCGGTTCGTCGGCGGGATTGACCAGCACCATCGTGACCCGCAGGTCGGCGCTACGGCCGTCGTCGCCGAAATCGACGAAGGATCGGACGTCTGCAACGATGGGCTGAGAGCGATGCTGCCACTTGGCATAGCCCCGCTCATAATCGGCGCGGCGCTTGATGGACTCATCATTGCCTATCAAGGCGGCGTCGGCCACAAATATGCGGTGGATTGCAAGTCCCTGCCAGCCGCTAGCCGCCAGCATCAAGACGACGGCAAACAAGGCCGGATGCAGCAAGGCCCGGCGCAGCGTTAACTGGGGATAGGGCAGCCCGCGATGATGGACCCGGGCTGCTACAACGATCAACGCACCACAGATCGCTGCCCAAAATACCGAAAAATGCAACATCGCGGCCCAGTTTGCGTCTAGGCCAAGCACATGATCGGGCACGGCCAGCGGTATCGTAAATGGCTTCCACAAGGGATGGGTCAATCCCATTGTTGGTACCAGACTGCTGTGGCCGAGCACCAGCAGGATAAAGCCAATCAGGTTTGCAGCCATGCGTGAACGCACCGCGCTATGAATTGCGACAAATGCGGTCGCGCTGAGCAGAAGCATTGGCAGGATCTGCGCGCCCTGCGCAAAATATTCGCGCGGCTGAATCGGCGACAGCGCGGCCAACTGCGCAGCGCACACAATAAGTAGCGTGACGGCAAGCAGTGCCAGCGAAACCAGCCACAAACAGGCAAGCTGGGTGCCTACGAACCGCCATGAGCTATAAGGCGTCGCAGCTGTCAGGCTTTCCATCCTGGTTATGCTGCCCATCCGCGCGGCACGATCTGCGGTATAAAGCAGCAAGAGCGTGCAGACTGGTGCGGCCAAGTCCCACATTACTCGGTTAAGCGCGTCGCGGCTGTCGGGGATTAGTACGGCGAGCGGTTCGGCGTAACTCATACCTCCATACGCCTCCGGAAAGGCCAGCGCCGCCCAACCGATAAGCGCCAGCAGGAAGAATTTGTCGAACATGATCCAGCGCAGCAACAGGGCCAGATAATCGGGGCAATGCGAGCGGCTTTTCCGGCGACCCGAGCGCGGGCCAGCAATGCTCGCAGTGCTTTCCCGTGATGGACTAAAGACCGGAATTTCCGCTATGCCCCGCACCAGCACAAGGCATGCTACCAGCCATGCAACCCGGCCAGTGACTATCGTGATTTCATGTACATAGCCCATGCCGTCCAGCGGCGGCGGGTTGACCAGCGCGGTGATTGCATAAGGATCGGCCAGCAGCATTGCCGAGCGTAGCGGTTCCCAGACCACGAAGCTCCCTGCGATCAATGGCGTGGCGGTCAGCGTCGCAAGGCCAACATAGGCTAGCCAGCCAAAACCTGCGGCGAGATAGACCATGCTCGCCTTGCCTGTGCTACAGCTGAAGCGAGCAAGTACGCTCGCCCAGATTAGACAGGCGGGCAAATGAACCAGCGCCATCAATTTTGCAGACTCCAGCGCCCCCATGGTCAGCTCACCCATAGGATGTTCGGCCAAAATCCCGGCAATCACTAGTTGCATTACGGCGCACAAGCCAATCAACAGTCCGCTCAAGCTACTTACCCGCACTACCAGCCAGGCGCGCAGCGTCTGGGGATAGGCGGCGAAGATTTCGCTCATCCCATGCTCCACGTCGCGTAGATAGAACACTGGCGCGAGTGCACCGGCCAGGAACGGGAGTATGAAGACCGGGATGAACAGATTGAGCCGCAGCAGTGCCTCGAACAGCTCGCGTTCGCTGCGCGGTGCCTCGTTGCTGACCCCAAAGGTGACGAAAGCGATCGCACCTGCAGCAACGATCCAGATCAGGGGATGTCGGCGCGTAACCAACCATTCGCCCTTCCAGTCAGCGCGGCTCAGCATGGTTGCTCGCGCTGCAGTTCCAGGAAGTAACGATCTTCGAGGCCGGGGGAAGTCGGCACGAAATGTTCACCGGGGAAGGTTTCAGCGAAATAGCGATGCACAGGTACGCCGCGCCGATAGGCAGTGCTGAGCAACACACCCGGCGATCCGGGCGGAGCGGTAACCGGTGATTCCCATATGCGCCCGGCAAGTTCGGCGACTAACTCGACAGTTGTGCCCTTGGCGACTACCTTGCCGGACTGCATGATAGCCACTTCGCCGCACAGCTGCTCGACATCGTCGACAATATGAGTCGAAAGCAGCACCACCCGCTCGCCGCTGAGTTGGCTGAGCAGATTGTAGAGCCTTATGCGCTCCTCCGGATCGAGCCCGGCGGTAGGTTCATCGAGGATGAGCAGCGATGGATCGCCTAGCAGGGCCTGCGCAATTCCAAAACGCTGCCGCATCCCGCCGGAAAAAGTCGTCACCGCCCGCTCAGCATGGGCAGTGAGATTGGTGAGGTCGAGGAGTTCATTGATCCGGCGCCTGGTGGCCGCATCATCCGGCAAACCTTTCAGCACGGCCATGTGCCGCAGCATGCTGCGGCAGCTAGCATGTGGGTAGGCGCCGAACGATTGGGGCAGATAGCCCAGGCGACGGCGCAGCGCCACAGTGTCGGTCAACACATCAATCCCGTCGAAGCGGATTGAGCCCCGGTCTGGCAATTGGATTGCCGCCAAGGTCCGCATCAATGTACTCTTGCCTGCCCCGTTTGGACCAAGCAGCCCATACATTCCGGCGTGGATCGAAAGGTCGATCCCATTCAACGCCGCGACGCCGCCGCGATAGGTTTTGCCAAGATCTTCAACTTCAAGCATGCTATCTCCAAATCTGTTGGTCTGGGCTGAAGCGATCTAGAAACGAGCGCAACCTGACCATGACCAAGGCCGGGTTTGCCGTGATGAACCGCCGCTGGCAGACGAAGGCCGCCATTCGTCACTGCAATTTATCCGTTCGTCATCTACAGATGCCAATCGGAGTTCGGCGAGGGCAATGCTGTGTTGTCGGTTTGTTAAAGGGAAAGTTGGCGAAACGGGTGAGAGATGGGTGGCAAAGCGGTCTATTGCCTAACGTCGCGCCGATATTGGTGGCGATGCTGGTCACGGCGCTGTCCGGTCAAATCACCAGCGCAGACCCCGGCTGGACTGGCCTCGCTTGGCGGGGCGGTCATGCTGCTATCCTGCTAGCTCCGTGCCTCGCGGCACACCTGGCCGCTTGCCGGTGGCAACCCTGGATGGCTATCCCGTCCTGGGTTGGCGGCTTCATCGTCTATCCAATGGTTCTTGCTCTGGCGGACAGCAGCGTAGCATTGCCCGTTTGGCAGTGGGTCTTGGCGGCAGGGTTTAGTCTGGCATTCCTTCTGCTGCATCCCGGTGCGCGCGGCTGGAGCACCAGACAGAGTTGGTCTGGCCCGCCTATTTTGCGCTTGCCGATCACTCTTGACGGAACCATCGCCATCCTGCTCGCCCTTTGGGCAATTGGCACCGCTTCGCTGTTTGCATCGACCCCGGACGCCGTACGAAACCAGCCGCTAAGCATATGGGTCAACTGGCGGCGGATTGTTTCGGAACCGACCGAGACCCTTTGGTATCTGGCGCAATTTGGCGTTCTGGCGCTGACACTCTATGGTTGGTACTGGATTTGCCGCTATGTGCTGGTACGCAAGGTGCTGCGCCGTGACGGTATAGTGCCATTCGCCTATGCCGTGGTTGCCTTCGTCGCGTTGGGCACGCCGTTAGCGGGTGGCATCGGCTTGCTGATGCCGCTCAACATCCCTGAATGGACAGTAATCCCGTCCGAGAACCACAACCCCTTCGATTGGGACAATTTCAGCTTCACCATCTGGATCACAGCGATCATCCTGCCGCTGGTGTTAATGGTCGAGCGGCTGCTCGCCGAGCAAGCTGAAGCCAGCAACCGGCACGAGCGGGTTCGGGCCGAGTTGCATATGCTGCAGCAACAGATCAATCCACACTTTCTGTTTAACACGCTCAACACGCTTTACGCCCTGTGCCTGAAGGACCGCTCAGAGAGCGCCGCAGCCGTGATCAAGCTTTCGGATTTGCTCCGTTATGCCGTTTATAGCGGTCAGACCTCGCTCACTAGCCTCGACAATGAAATCGCCTATCTTCGAAACTATCTCGACTTGCAGAAGCTCCGCTTTGGTCACCGCTGCTCGCTCAGCACCGATTGGCCTGAGGCTGGGGCGGGTCTAGCCTTGCCGCCGATGCTGCTGATCACGCTGGTTGAGAATGCCTTCAAACACGGTGTCGAACCTGTCGAAGGCGCATGCGAAATAAGAATTGCCCTATCCGTTAACGGACGACGAATGCGGTTCGATTGTGACAATTCGTTACCTGCGGAACGATTGCCCGCCCAGCCCGGTCTGGGGCTTGCCAATCTCCGGCGTCGCTTGGAATTGCTGTTCGGGCAGGACTTCCGCCTCGACATTGATGATACGGGCGGACTATGGCGGGTGCGGCTCGAACTGGAGCTTGCACTATGTTGAAAGTTCTAATCGTCGATGACGAACCCCATGCCCGTGAGGTGCTGGCCCATCATTGCAGCAGCGATCCTAATATCGCGATTGTCGGCCGATGCCAAAGCGCGGCCGAAGCACTCAAGGTAATCGAAACCGGGGCGGTCGACCTGATGTTTCTTGACATCCGGATGCCGCTGTTCGGCGGACTGGATCTACTCCGCGGCCTGCACAAACCTCCGCTGACTGTCATCGTCAGTGCCCATCAGGAGCATGCGCTTGACGGCTTCGAGCTCGATGTTATCGACTATCTTTTGAAGCCAGTCGGCGCTGAGCGATTCCAGGCAACACTGGGCAAAGTCCGTCGCCGAGTCGCCGGGCAGTCAGCGGCTGTGCAAGAACGTCCTGATGAATTGGTGCTCAAGGTCGATCGCGCATTGCGGCGGTTCCGGCTTGCGGAGGTTTCAAGCATGCAAGCGCAAGGCAATTTCGTCAACATTGTCGGCGACTGGGGCAGCGTTCTAGTAACCACAACACTGAAAAACCTGCATACCTGCCTTCCGACCACGCAGTTTATACAAATCCACCGCAGTTACATCGTCAACCGCGAAAGAATTGTTGAACAACATCATGACCAAGTGCGGCTAAGTGATGGTCAAGTTATCCCAATTGGCCGCTCCTATCGCAACACACATCCGATCAAACCTGTATGAAGTGCAACGTGATAACGAGAAGAAGTCGGTCGATGGTAGAATTAGCCCAGTTGTGAACGAACTTCCGCTTTCCAAGGTTTCTTCGTAAGAGCGGACTGTCGGGACTCTCCAACAAAGTAGCCATAGCCGCCTGCAGGATGCAATGCCCGCTTATGGGGAAGCGGACCGGCTCTCATAGTGACTGCATTTGGGCGCGGAGCAGACATTCTTTTTTTGTGTGAACGGACGTTCGGATCACGGCTCAGATGCAGTCATTGTCGGCGTAGCAATTTGCGGATCACCGACTGCCATCCGGACACGTGCGGGATCCGATGGACTTGCGGATCGCGTCGACGGACTAATTCAGACCGGCTGAGCTTGCTGAGCTCTTCCCAATTTTCCTCGAACACGTAGAGAGTATTCCCGTATTCAAGGTTTTCGAGAGCGACGAGACGTTGCCCAAATTTTGCGCCGAAATAGTTCGAAAAGCGCCCTGTCTCCACGATGAAACCATCATGGCCGACGCGTTCGATGGTTCGAAGGCGTTCGCCCGCCACGCGCATGCGTTCAGCGGAAACGCCACGGCGCGTGGCCAACTGAGCAAGGACGCGGTCCTCCGAGCCTGCGGGCAGCATTTCCCAATTAACAGTTTGGATTTTCGCAAA
>JBGSPK010000113.1:0-3390 GCA_041738665.1 Sphingorhabdus sp.
CCTGCTTGCCCTTGCGCCTGCATTGGGTGCGCTGTCTGGCGCGTTCGTGACGTTGCAGGGTTTCGCGCCGTTTGAGAACCGCGAAACACTCGTCGCGATACTGGTTGTTGTGATGATCGGACCCGTTCTGCTGTTCGGTGAGCCCATCCAAATGCCAAAGTTGATACAGCGCTCTGTTGACGCTGACCCGCTCGATTTGCGCGTGATAGCAACCCGGCGATCCGCGATCCGCATGTGGTTCGCGCGCCTGCTTGTCCAGATTGCCGAAGCGTCGTTGTTCGCTTTCCTCTTGCTGTGGTTCCGCAGCCTCGACCCCGATTTTGGAGAGAACGAAGCCGCGAGCATATTTGCGTTAGTTCTGGGGCTGGCCGTTTTTCTGGCGCTCGCCGTCGGCCTCTGGTCTGACCGGGCGAACCGGCCCATATTACCGCTCGTTTGGGGATCGGCGATTGCTGCGGCCGGCCTGCTGGTTATGTCTTTTGCGCCTAGCCTGCCGTTCGCCATAGCAGGCTATGTCGCGTTCGGTCTGGCCAGCAGCGTGTTTCTCGCGCTGCATACGAGCCAGACGCTGCGCGTTCTGCCCCGCCCGCACACGCGCGGACGCGACCTTGGCATTTTTAACCTCACCAACACCGTGCCGTCGTTGATAATGCCTTGGCTGACACTTGCCCTCGTTCCCGCTTATGGGTTCGATGCACTGTTCCTGCTGCTGGCAGGACTAGCGTTTGTAGCGTCTGCGCTGCTGCTGACCATGTCGCGCCAGATAGCGGAAATCTAGGCAGGCCGCCGGGCGTAAAATCCGAACCCGGCGATCACCGCATAGCATGCCATCGGCAGCATGAACGCAATTGCGAGGCTGGAGGTCAAATCGGCTATGATCCCCGTTAGCAAAGGAATCACTGCACCACCGACAATCGCAACATTGATGATCCCCGAACCATCGGCCGCGCGCGAGCCAAGCTTCTCGCAAGCGAGCGTGAAGATTGTCGGGAACATGATGGCATTGGTCAGGCCGACGGCTAGCAGCGTATAGCCCGAGAAGTCGCCCGTCGTCTGCGTCGAAATAACCAGCAACGTGATGGCTGCTATCGACACGAATGCGAGTACCTTGCCCGGGCTCAAAACGCGCAACACCGCCGAGCCGATAAAGCGTCCGACCATCGCGCCGCCCCAATATAGACCGATCAACTTGCCTGCGGCTTGCTCTTGCAGCCCCATGACATGGTCCTGCATCAGATAGTTGACGATCAGCGAGCCGATGGCGACTTCTGCGCCAACGTAGAGGAAGATGCATAACGCGCCGTAACCGAAACGAGGACGCTGGAGCAGATCAAGTCCCGCCAAGCCTTCGCTCGCTTCATGCTTTTCGCCCTTCAGCGCATTGCGGAACATCCAGACCACGCCCGCGACAATCGCTAGCGCCACCGCAATGCCCAAATAGCCATTCACAATCGCTTGGCTCTCGGCTGTGCGATAGGCGTCAAGCTCGACGCCCGACAATTGGTCGGCGGTCACGGTCGCCAACCCGCCCAAGATCAGTATCGAACCAACAATCGGAAAGATCGTGGTGCCAAGCGAATTGAACGCTTGGGCAAAGGTGAGGCGGCTATGCGCTGTAGCAGGTTTGCCGAGCATCGAAATCAACGGGTTCGACACGACTTGCACAATAACCACGCCGCTTGCCAGCACGAACAAGGCAAGCAGGAAAACACCATAAGTCGCAGTCTGACTGGCGGGAATGAACAGCAGGCACCCAGCCATCATGGTCAGCAATCCGGCTACTGCACCACGCATGTAGCCGATTTTCTTCACCAGCCGCGCACCGGGGATGCCGATGACCGCATAAGCGGCGAAGAAGCAGAACTGCACGAGCATCGCCTGCGTGTAATTGAGGGTGAACAGCTCTTTCAGCTTGGGGATGATGACATCATTCAGGCTGGTGATGCCGCCGAAGATGAAAAACAGCCCCATGACGAACAACTGCAATTGCGGTGCGTCGATATGGCTGTCGCCAGCTTCGGTGGACGCAGCTGCGCCGGGTGCCAATGCCATCTTCTCTCTCCCTTTTTAGCGCGCTTTGCCGGGGCAGGGCGCTTTTTCTTTTGTTGCTTCGATATGAACGTTACGGATTGTCGCAACAAGGCCTTTCGCGGCCTGCATACGTATGGGTGAACCGACCGCATCGAATTTTGCCCCCGCATCGGCAAAGCAGCGCAGCGGAATGCGTGTTTGCGTTGCGGTGCCGGTCGGCAAGGCGCGGATCGTCTGCTGCAAATCTACCGTGCCGCCGCCGAACGTCAGCATGACAGCTCCCGTTGAGGGGCGGTCGATCCGCCAGTCGATGAGCATCGACCAATCTTCATTTAGCTGGTTGGTCAGGTTAACCGTAGGGCCATTGACGACAAACGCGCCATCGGCGTTCCAAGTGAATTGCCGGGAATCTTCCTGCGCCGACAGGTCGATTGCCCGTGCACTGATCGATCCGTCCATTTGCAGGTTCCAAGGTGCAGGAACCTTGCCTCTAACGACATAATGGGTGGCGACCGTCAGCGAGGATAAATCGACCCGTGGTTCTTCATTGACTGGCGCTAGTTTGCCCGATTTGGTATAATCCAAGCCATAGCCGAGTGGAAATAGCGGCGCGACCAAAGGCGACCTTGCATCGGCTGGCCACGCAAACGGAAGGCGTCCGGTAAAGTCACGTTCAGCCTTATTGTCGGCACCAGCAACAAGCACATCCGCAACGCCGCGACCTTGCGTTCCCGGTAACCACGCAGCGACAAAAGCGTCGGCCTGATTAATCAGCTTGCCGGTAAACATCGGTCGGCCCGATAGAAACACAACAACCACGGGAATGCCCTGCGACTTGAACCGGTCGATTATCTGCTCTTCTGCCGGTGTCGGCTGAAACGCGAGGTTCGGCACATCGCCCTCGAACTCGGCATATGGTTTCTCGCCCAGCACCACGACGGCCACGTCGGGTTTGGCTTCAACTGCACCCGTCGTTGAAATCGTCGCTAAACCGCCATTGGACTTCACTGCGTCGGAAATGGCGCGGCCAATGGTTTGTCCGTTGGCGAAATCTGCGGATGTGGTGTCGGTACCCTGCCAGCTGATCGTCCAGCCCCCTGCTTGCATCGCCATATTATCGGCGCCAGACCCGGCAATCAGTACACGCGCACCATTGCGGATCGGCAAAACGGCTTCATCGTTCTTCAGCAATACAAGCGATTTAGAAACCGCCTCGCGCGCAAGTTCAAGATGCTCCTTTTTGCCGACCAATGACACATCGCCGCGCACGGTCTGGACATCGCCCATCAGGCCCAGTTTATATTTCACGCGCAAGATGCGCCGCACCGCGTCGTCAATACGCGCCGCAGGAATTCGACC
>JBGSPK010000124.1:0-7955 GCA_041738665.1 Sphingorhabdus sp.
TGGCGACATCACAACCGGCCCGCGGATCATCACCGACGAGACCAAGGCTGAAATGAAGCGCGTTCTCGCCGACATCCAGTCTGGGCGTTTCGTGAAAAACTTCGTTCTGGATAACCGCGCTGGTCAGCCCGAGCTAAAGGCTGCCCGCAAGGCCGCCGCTGCCCATCCCATCGAAGCGACCGGCGCCAAGCTGCGCGCGATGATGCCATGGATTGCGAAGAACAAGCTGGTTGACCAAGCGAAGAACTAAACTTTTCCTAGCTTGACTAATTTGGGGGAGGCATCGACATTGGTGCCTCCCCTTTTTCATGTCTGGAGCATCCCCCCAATGCGTAAAATTCTTCTGGCCCTCCCACTGTTTGCGGCAGTCCCCCTCATTGCCCAAAGCGCGCCGCAAGTGCCCGGAACGATGGACGTCGCCCGCGTTACCGCCGGTACCTACAATACCGATCCCGGCCATACCCTCATCGGCTGGCGCGTTAGCCATTTCGGCTTCAACGACTATTTCGGCATTTTCGGCGATGCCACGGGAACGCTTGTTCTCGATCCCAAAAAACCCAACGCATCAAAAGTCGACATAACTATTCCGGTTGGAAAGGTCACAACCGCCAGCTCCGGCCTGACCGGCCACCTGCTACGCGCAGGCAAGGATGGCGGCAAGCCTGACTTTTTCGGACCCGCCCCAGCGGATGCAAAGTTCGTTTCCACTAGCGTTGTCGCCAAAGGCACCACTGCCAAAATCACCGGCAATCTTACGCTGAATGGCGTTACCAAGGCCGTCGTCCTCGACACCAAATTTTCAGGCGCTGGCAATAATCCTTACAGCAAGAAGGCCACGGTCGGCTTTCATGCGACCACCACCATCAAGCGCAGCGACTTTGGCGTAAACTACGGCATTCCGGTCGTCTCGGATAACGTCAAACTCGACATCAGTGTCGCCTTCGAAAAGGCGAGCTAAAACCTAGCCCAGATATCGCGCGTCGAGGCTGGCCTTCGCCGCGCGATATTCGGCCTCAAGCTGATCCACAAACTCGGCCACGGTCTGGACTTCCTTGATCGCGCCGATGCCTTGGCCTGATCCCCAGATGTCCTTCCACGCCTTGGCTTCGCTATTGCCGCCCGAACCGAAGTTCATCGTTGAAATGTCGCCCTTGGGCAAATTGTTCGGGTCCATGCCGGCCTTCTCAATCGATTGGCGCAGATAATTGCCGCTGACGCCGGTAAACAAGTCGGAATAGACGATATCCGCGGCCTTCGCCTCGACGATATTGTCCTTGTACCCCTCGACCGCATTGGCCTCTTTGGTCGCGATGAACGCACTACCGATATAAGCCAAATCCGCCCCCATCGCCTGCGCCGCCAGCACCGACGCGCCGTGGGCTATCGACCCCGAAAGCGCCACTGGCCCGTCAAACCATTCGCGGATTTCACGCATCAAAGCGAACGGCGATGTCACACCCGCATGCCCGCCAGCGCCAGCAGCAACCGGGATAAGGCCGTCTGCCCCCTTCTCGATTGCCTTATGCGCAAAGCGGTCGTTGATAACGTCATGCAACACGATGCCCCCCCATGAATGCACCGCCTTGTTCAACTCTTCCTGCGCACCCAACGAGGTAATCGTAATCGGCACCTGCCATTTGGCACAGGTCGCGATGTCTTCCTGCAGGCGGTTGTTCGATTTATGCACGATCTGGTTGACCGCATAAGGTGCGGCCGGGCGGTCGGGGTTTTCGCGATTATGCGCCGCGAGTTCCTCGGTAATCTGGTGCAGCCATTCGTCTAACTGCGCCTGCGGCCGCGCATTAAGCGCAGGGAATGAACCCACGACGCCCGCCTTGCACTGCGCAATGACCAGTTCCGGCCCCGACACAATGAACAATGGCGAGCCGATCACCGGCAGACGGAGCTTATCGAATATTGCCGGAAGTGTCATGCGTCTCTCCAATTATTAATCGTTCAATTAAGGCGATAAAGCGCAGAAATCAGCTAAAGTCAAACGGACATCAACTCCCATTTGCAGCGCTTAGAATTGCCCTTACGGAAGCCGTTGCCACATCGCGGCTGATGCCAACGCCGAACAGTACCGGCCCCTCGCCTACCCGGCATTCGACATAAGCGGCGGCTCTGGCGTCGGTACCGTGACCGATGGCGTGTTCGCTATAGTCGATGATATCGAGCGGGCCGCCGAGTGCGTCTTCCAGCGCGTTGGCCAAACTAGAAATAAGTCCGTTGCCGCGTCCGCTGACGCTTTGTTCGACGCCGTCGATGCGGATTTTACCAGCGAAGATGCGTTCGTCCTGCACCTTTTTGCTCTGACTTTCTTGAAAATCGATCAGGCGGAAGCGGCCTTCGCCTTTCAGGTGATAGCGTTTCTCGAATGCTTCCCAAATATCGGCGCTGGTGAGTTCGCGGCCGGTGGTATCGGATAGGTCCTGTACGGTGCCTGAGAAATTGGCCTGCATTCGCTTGGGCAGCTTCAGCCCGTGGTCCTGCTCGATGACCCACGCGACACCGCCTTTGCCGCTTTGCGAATTGACCCGAATGACGGCTTCGTAACTGCGTCCCAAATCGGCCGGATCGATGGGCAGATAGGGCACGCGCCAGATTTCGTCATTCTGCAGATCGTTGGCGGCAAAACCCTTTTTGATCGCGTCCTGATGGCTTCCGGAAAACGCTGTGAACACCAGTTCGCCCGCATAAGGGTGGCGCGGGTGGACGGGCAGCTGGTTGCAATATTCGACAGTCTGGATGACCTCGTCGATGTTGCTGAAATCGAGGCCGGGGTGCAAACCTTGCGTGTACATGTTGAGCGCCAGCGTGACGAGGTCGACATTGCCGGTGCGTTCGCCATTGCCGAACAGGCAGCCTTCGATGCGGTCGCCGCCTGCAAGAAGGCCAAGCTCCGCCGCCGCGATGCCGCTGCCGCGGTCATTGTGCGGATGAAGGCTGATGACGACACTGTCGCGCATGCTGACATGTTTGCACATCCATTCGATCTGGTCGGCATAGACATTAGGCATCGCCGCCTCGATGGTGGCGGGAAGGTTGAGGATGAGGGGTTTGGCTGGGGTTGGCTTCAACACCGCCATCACCGCCTCGCACACCTCAAGGCTGAATTCGAGTTCGGCGGTGGAAAAGGTTTCGGGGCTATATTCGAAATGCCAGTCCGTTTGCGGGTATTTCGCGGCCTGTTCAGCGAGGATACACGCGCCCTCGACCGCAATAGCCTTCACCCCGGGCTTATCGAGCTTGAACACGATATCCCGCCATGCTGGCGAAACCGCATTGTAAAGGTGAACAATCGCATGAGGAGCGCCAGCCATGCTCTCGAAGGTCTTTTCGATCAGGTCGCGGCGTGACTGGGTCAGACTTTGGATCATCACGTCGCCCGGGATGCGGCCACTGTCGACGAGGTTACGGATGAAGTCGAAGTCAGTCGCACCGCTGCTCGGGAAGCCGACCTCGATTTCCTTGATGCCGACTTTAAGCAACAGGTCAAAAAAGCGGTTTTTCTTTTCGGCGCCCATCGGGTCAATCAGCGCCTGATTGCCGTCGCGCAGGTCGGTAGAAAGCCAGCGCGGGGGCTTGGTAACAGTCTTGGTTGGCCATGCACGGTCGGGCAAATCGACCTGCGGAAATGGCCGGTATTTTCGGGAAGGATCGGTGAGCATCATGGTGAATTACAACTTCGCTATGGTACGCGCTTTAGCGCGCTTTGGGGTCTATTTTGGCGGTTGGTAACCCTTAGGCGGGGTGGTCCGGCAAGTCGCCGAAGGAAAGCGCACGCCTAAGGGCGTGTAAGTCGTAGGAGTAGCGATGATGCGACAATGCGTGACATTATGTTGCGTCGTTAGCGGTGTAAGACGACATTCGTCCAGCTTTAATTTGCTTATATACTTACTTCGTTGCCTGCCACAGTCTGTCACATGCATTATCGATGTCCCAGAAGCGTGCCGAGGTGTTCAACGGATCGCGGCTGCTGAGCAATATGAATGGGTGGTCACTCGTCAGAATTCGACGCAAGCTACAAATGAGCAGATTTAATCGCTCGATCGCTTCGGAGCGGGCGGGCAAAGAATAACTTCTGCGCTCCATATCGGCCAAGATATTGGCAACGCGGGCAGCCACAATTTCGTTGTACCTCCGGTGCGGGCCGCGATGCATCGGCATCTTCCATAAGGAAGCGGCATTTTCCGTTGCAGGCAATGCGAGGCCGTTGACCGAATAATGGCGAGGGTCGAAACCCCCCATATGGAGTATCTGAAAGCTCTTTGCAAAATGGCCATGCCCGAACACGGATACCGGCAAAAGGTGATGCATCTGAAACTCAGCCCGCGCGGTCACACCGTTTATACCCTTGAATCCCCGCATTTCCGTCACCTCCCTGGATGCAGTTTCAGGGAAATATGATTGACCAAATACTAGCCAGCAGGATTAACTCCATTCTGCACAAATTTTCTGCGAGCCGTGAGCACTCTTTCCTGAACATCGGGTGATAAGATCAGAAGCTCTGATTCGTTCATTCCCGGAACGTCCATCATGCGGTCAACGGCGCCGTTTGTCGCGATATCGTGCGCTAGCCTAACGACATAGCGCATGGCTTCGCTCACGGACAAAGTGCCCCGTACAAAAACCAGTTCCTGCCCGGAAAGCCAAGCCAGCCCGTTTGTCCGGATGTTCTCGTCGGTTGACGTGTCGAACGCTATGCTAATGAGTGAAGGAAAGGCAGCGCCGTCGTCATACTGGCGAACAGCCTCGGCATAATATCCAAATCCCGAAACGACCATTGCGGGCTGCCAAAATGCCGCTCTTGCATTTAGTATGGAGCCCAGTGACTCGCCAAGTAACAGCAACGCCGTAATGATAGCGGGAACATGCTGACCAGAAGCAATGGCGGCTCCCAGGTTCAACGAAATAGCAGACCGTGTTGCCGCTAAATCTGAATCGCAAAATATATGATGGTCCGCTTTTGGCTTTAGCGCTCGATCAATCGCATAATCGAAAGATGCGCCTCGGTAGATAAAGGTTCCACTAGCGCCACTAGCCGTACTTCCGTCGCCAAAAAAAATGCCGAGCTCGGCAAATGCAATCGCCCTGAATGATGCGCGCAACTCTTTCTCGTCGATGTCGAACAATAGGAAAAGAGGAGCCATTCAGATATCCAGACCAAGTTCTGTTTTTGTTCCTATTATTTTAGCCTGCCTTTATCAACTGTGTTTTTCGATTTTTCCTTTACCTCGAGATCAGATTTCAACCTGACTGCCGAGCTCGACCACACGATTGCTCGGCAGCTTGAAAAACTCCATCGCATTCGCTGCGTTGCGAAGCATCCAAGCAAACATCTTCTCGCGCCATATTGCCATACCAGGAATCTTCGATGCGATTAAAGTCTGCCGCGACAGGAAGAAGCTGGTGTGCATCATATCGAATTTTGGCCCGCACAATTCCACCTTGTCGAGCGTAGCGGGAACATTGGTTTCTTCCAGGAATCCAAAGCGCATTTTGACTCGGTAGAAACCTTCGCCGAGGTCCTTGCAGAAAATCCTGTCCGCCTCTTCGACATAGGGCACATCTTCAATTTGCACTGTCAGGATGATGACCCGTTCGTGGAGAATTTTGTTGTGCTTGATATTGTGCAACATCGCAGATGGCACACCGCTTGCGGCTGAAGCCATAAATATCGCAGTACCTGGCACCCGCGTTGCGCTGTTCGCGGCCGACTTGATAAATATCTCCATCGGCATGGTGCTTTCGGCCATCCGCTCACGCATTAGCGCCCGACCGCGAGACCAAGTGGTCAGCAAGGTGAAAATCACCAGGCCAATCAACAATGGGAAGTAGCCGCCATCGGGCACCTTCAGCAGGTTAGCGCCGAGATATGCCATGTCGACAACAATGAAAATCGCAAGGATCGGGAGCGATTTCCACTTGGGCCATTTCCAGAGCTGGAACAGCACGACTGCAAGCAGGCAGGTGTCGATAAACATCGCACCGGTGACGGCAATGCCATAAGCGGCCGCCAAATTGCTCGAGGACCGGAAGAACAGCACCAGCGCAATAACCATGATCATCAGCGCCCAGTTGATCGCCGGGATATAAATCTGTCCGGCCGCCTTTTCACTGGTGTGCAGGATTGCAAGACGCGGAATGAAACCGAGTTGGATCGCCTGCTGTGTCAATGAAAACGCCCCAGATATAACCGCTTGGCTAGCGATAATCGTCGCAAGCAACGCAATAATCACGACCGGCAATTGGACGATATCCGGGATCATCAGGAAGAACGGATCCTTGATTGTCCTGGCAGCCTCTGCCGCATCCATCGACAGGATCATCGCGCCTTGTCCCATATAATTTAACATCAGGCACGGCAGCACAAACCATATCCAGCCACGAATAATTGGCCGACGTCCGAAATGCCCCATGTCTGCATAGAGTGCCTCTGCCCCCGTCACGGCCAACACAACCGAACCCATGGCGATAAACGCCCGGAATCCGTCAACGAGAAAGAAGTTAATGGCATTCCACGGGTTCAGCGTGTCGAGAATTATACCCGGCATTTTGGTCAGATGGATAAAGCCCAGCGCCGCAAGCGTCGTGAAGTAAACCAGCATGATTGGGCCAAACAGCGCGCCGACTTTGGCGGTACCACGCGACTGGATGGCAAAAAGGCCGACCAAAATCGTAATGGCAATCGGCAAAATCCACGCCTTGAAGCCGGGATGAACATAGCTTAGGCCTTCGGTCGCGGAAAGCACCGACATCGCCGGCGTAATCATAGAATCCCCGTAGAACAACGCGGTCGCAAACACCCCCAACATGATAATCGGCGCGGTCCAGGTCGCGCCTGCAGTCTGCCGGTTGATAAGTGCCAGCAAGGCCAGACTACCGCCCTCGCCTTTGTTATCGGCCTTCATGATCGTCATTGCATATTTGAAGGTCACGACAATCATCATTGACCAGAACACGAGGCTGAGCACGCCGATGATATGAACGGGATCGGGCTCGATTGGATGATGGCCGGCAAAGGTTTCGCGAAACGCATAAATCGGGCTGGTACCGATGTCGCCGAAGACGACGCCGATAGCACCAACCGCCAATTTGCCCATCGATCCTTGCGGCGCATGGCCATGGCTATGACCCTGATCTGTCGGTCCAAAATCATCCACGGCTGGCGTAGTCACAATTTATTTCCCCCGGCCACAACGCCCGACATTTCAACGATATTTTCGTTGGAAGGAGGCGGGCGATAGCATGCTGTGGCACCCTTCACAACAAAGCAATAGGCGGCAGCGATTACGGTATTTATTTTTAGTATTCAGTTGCTTGCAGGTGCTTTGGCAGCCGCACTGGCGGCTTGCGCCTGCAAAGCCTTGGCCGCCTGGAGTTGCGACTCAAGCCGTACTCTCCACTTCGCGTTGGGCGTGGCCAGCGACAGCGTTTTCTCCCAGAGCAGAATCGCGCCGTCCAGATCGCCGCCGAACAGCCGCGCAAGCCCTGCGAAATAATAAGGGGCCGGATAATTAGGCCGTATATAGCGCGCTTTATCAAAAGCCAATTGCGCAGGCGGTGACATCCGGCCGTCGCTGGCAAGCATCAACTGCAAGCCAAGCGCTGACCACAGATCAGGGTTTTCAGGTTCGTTCCGCAATCCTGACTGGATATAGGACGCCGATAAAGGGTAATCGCCTTGCTTTGCGAACGAGTCCGCGGTGACCAGCCAGCGTTTGGCTGAGCCGAAGCTTTGATCCATATCGGCACGCATTTCGACCATCTGGACAGCGGCATCTTCCTTTGCAGCAAGCGACTTTGCGGGGGAGGACGGCGTCACTGGCCTGCCCTGCAACGCATAGCCAGTCATCCCCAAAAGGATCGACGAAGCGGCCACTTGCCAGAGTCCTTTCGGCAAGCGACCGAACCAGACGATGGCCGCCAGACTTATCGCCGCAAGCAACACA
>JBGSPK010000137.1:0-2104 GCA_041738665.1 Sphingorhabdus sp.
GAACGTCACCATCGTCGCCGAGGAGGCAACCGAAAATGAAAACGCTCCGTCGCACCGCGTATTCGTGGCGAAAGCCGAAATCGGGGCAGCATGGACCAAGACCAGCAAGGAAGGCCGCGACTATCTTTCGATCAAGCTCGATGATCCCAGCTTCAACGCACCGATCTTCGCCAGTCTGTTCGCCGACGAAAATGGCAAGACCTTCAACCTGATCTGGTCACGCGCCCGCACCTCGAACGGCAACTGACCACCGCACTAAAGTCTCGTCCGGCTCTGCCGGGCGGGGCTTTGTGGTGCCGCTCGTTCGTAATGCCATCGTGAGCGGGAATTGCTTGTCACAATTCGCTTGGCCCGTATGTCCGGTTGCATGGTCAACACAGATTCTTCTGCAATTTTACGTCGCGTCGTTTGCTGGGTTGCCCTGCTGAACCTTGGCTATTTCGGAGTCGAGTTCGCCGTAGCATCGAGCATCGGTTCGGTTTCTCTGTTTGCTGATAGTGTGGATTTTCTCGAAGACGCCCTGGTCAACTTTCTCATTTTTGCGGCGCTGGGCTGGAGCGCAATTCACCGCGCGCGGTTGGGCATGTGCCTTGCGGCCATTCTGCTTGCCCCAGGGATCGCGACGCTGTGGATGGCCTGGTCGAAGTTCAACCTTCTAGTGCCACCTGCACCTGTTGCGCTCACCCTGACCGGGGCGGGTGCGTTGGCCGTGAATCTGTTTTGCGCCTACCTGCTGGCGAAGCATCGGCATTCGGGTGGAAGCCTAACGCGCGCCGCGTTTCTCTCAGCGCGTAACGATGGTTTTGCCAATCTCGCCATTATCGGTGCCGGGTTGGTTACTGCGCTGCTGTGGCATTCTGCATGGCCGGATCTGATCGTTGGCCTTGGCATCGCGGTAATGAATGCCGATGCCGCGCGCGAGGTGTGGGAGGCCGCTCGCGATGAACATCGGAGCGAGGTCGGAACACCATGACCGAGCGAGCGCCATCCCCTTGCATAGCTATTTGCACGCTGGATCAAAGCGCCAGCGTCTGCACCGGCTGCGGTCGCACACTTGGCGAGATCGCCGAATGGGGGAGCGCGACCGCTAGCCGTCAGCATGAAATCGTCAGGCGATCTTCGGTCCGCATGGGAAGCAGCGCTTCACATCCAGCCTGAAACCTCACACCCCCAAGCGCACCCAAAGCTCCTTATTGTCAGAAGTAGAAAGCCGCTTTGGGTGCGCTTGTCTAAGGGGGTTTGTCTGATTTGTCTTTAATGCAGGATATGCCTAGCGGCGCGTGTTGTCTTACATTGCCGCTGTTTCACTTACGCTTCACCGGGCATGTTGGATGGCGACAAATCCACTATCGAGCAGCGCGACGCTCACCATCCGGCTTGACGCCGATGCGCTTGCGGCGTTCGACAGCTTCGCGGTCGGACGTGGCGGACGAAGTGCAGTGTTGCGGCAGATGATCGAACAGACGGTGCGGGAGATCGCAGATCGTCCATTCATTGACCGTCCTGATGGTGTCGCGCGCAATCGTGTTTCGCTGCGATTTACCGATGTCGAGATTGCCGTGATCGCGCACCGCGCGTCGCAGCGCTCGACCGATCGAGCCGGTTGGATTAAGGCCTTGGTTCGCCGCCACCTCGCGCTGAAATCGCGGGTCGATGACGGGCTTCTTGCCGAACTTGCGCCGATCAGAATGCAGTTGCTGCGTATCGGCCGCAATCTCAATCAGGCGATGAAAGCCGCTAATGCGTCCATGCTCGAAACCGGCGACAAGCAGATCGAACCCGAGCTGCGACGCATCGCCGACATGCGAATGGAAATCTCCGAACAGGTCACAGCCGTTGGCGATGCCATGCGCGGCGATGCGGGCTACTGGACGGTAGCGGATTGATGGGCCTGGAATCCGCCTTATGGGAAGCGACCCGTCCGGCGTTTCGGGTGCGCTATATCCATGACCCCACCAGCACGCCGCGCGTTCCGCTCTATGCCAGTTACGGCATTGCCACCGGCCTTACGGCGCGGGCCAAGCTGGCGCGGATTGTTCGCAAAGCGCCAGAAGTGGTGGTCAAGGTCACGGGTCGCCAGCGGGGCGGAAACCATGTCAAAGCC
>JBGSPK010000178.1:0-6035 GCA_041738665.1 Sphingorhabdus sp.
TCCTTGAAGGTCAGCTCGACCGGCAGGCCGCCGGTGCCGTGGAGGATGATGAGCTTCTGGTCGGGGAGCAGGTCCTCCCACGGGGTGTCGAGGTTGAAGTCATAGGCCTTGGCGAGGCTGGACAGCACCTGCATATAGTAAGGCGACGGCGGGTTGGATTTCGCCCACGGCACGACCGCGCCTTTTTTCAGGGACAGATGTTCGTTGGGGACGACCAGCTGCGGGTCGAATTCCTGCCGCTCGCCAAGCCCGTCGCAATCGGGGCAGGCGCCTTGCGGGGCGTTGAACGAGAACAGACGCGGCGCGATTTCGGCGATGGTGAAGCCGCTGACCGGGCAGGCGAATTTTTCGCTGAAGACGATTCGATTGGCGGGAAGGCCGGTGCCTTTCATACTGCCGCCGGTGGCGTTGGGTGCGGGGGTGAAGGTGCTGCGGGCCTCGCCAAATGCGCTGGGCACCAGTTCGGCGACGGTGGTGTCGGCGAGGTCGACGAAGGCCAAGCCGTCGGCGAGCTTCAACGCCGCTTCGAAACTCTCGGCCAGTCGCTGCTGAATACCATCCTTCACGACGATGCGGTCGACGACGACCTCGATGTCATGCTTGTATTTCTTGTCGAGCGCGGGTGCCTCTTCGATGGCATAAAGCTCGCCGTCGATGCGCACGCGGGTGTAGCCAGACCGCTGCCATTCGGCGAGTTCCTTGCGATATTCGCCCTTGCGGCCCTGCACCACTGGCGCGAGCAGGAAGGCGCGGGTGCCCTCGGGCAATGCCATCACGCGGTCGACCATCTGGCTCACCGTCTGCGCGGTAATCGGCAGTCCGGTCGCGGGCGAATAAGGGATGCCGACGCGCGCCCAGAGCAGCCGCATATAGTCGTAGATTTCGGTGACTGTCGCCACGGTCGAGCGCGGGTTGCGCGAAGTGGTCTTCTGCTCGATGGAGATCGCCGGGCTGAGGCCCTCAATATGCTCGACATCGGGCTTTTGCATCATCTCCAGGAACTGCCGCGCATAGGCGGACAGCGATTCCACATAACGCCGCTGCCCCTCGGCATAGATCGTGTCGAACGCGAGGCTCGATTTGCCCGACCCCGACAGCCCCGTGATGACAATCAGCTTGTCGCGCGGCAGGTCGATGTCGACGCCCTTGAGATTATGCTCGCGCGCACCGCGCACCTTGATGTGGGTGAGTGACATGGAGTGGCTTGTTCCAGATTTGTTCTAAAAACGCAAGAGCGCGCGTGAAGGCACAAAGTGGCCCGTCTTGGGCCGAATTTCAAGGCAGGGTTTTTCCCGCACTTGCCTTATCTCGCATATGCAGCATAATGGAACGATAACAAGGGTCGCATCGTTGAACTAATAGCTTCGGCACGTTTGAACAACAGATGAGATATATTTTGAAAGCAAATTTCGCCTTAATCGCCTCGATGGCCCTGTTGGCTGCGCCTGTAGTCGCGCAAGATGCGCCGGCTCCAGTCGTCTTCCAATCGGGCATCGGCGATGCCGCGGTTGCGCAGCCCATTTACGTCAAACCCCCGCGGCCCGAGATCGGCTGCGACGCACTGGCCCTGTCGAGCAGAGCCATCAGCTATGGCTTTTATGATGCGCTGGTGACCCCGAAACAGCGGCTGGACGGGAAACTCTTCGCGACGGCGATGGACAAATATCGCGGCTATTATTGTGCCTTTGGTCGCAGCGCTGGCCCAGCGGTTATCGTCGTTGTCGATTTTGCCAAGCATAGCAGCGAACCTCGGCTTTATCGCGTCGACCTGCGGACCGGCGATGGCCTCGACAGCCCGATCCGCGTCGCGCATGGCATTGGCTCTGACCCCGATGATGACGGCTACGCGACGGTGTTCAGCAATGTCTACAACACCCTGTCGTCGTCGCTCGGCGCGGCGATTGGGGCGGAACGCTATATCGGGATCAACGGGCTATCGTTGCGGCTCGACGGGTTGGAGCCTTCCAACAATCAAATGCGGTATCGCGATATTGTCGTTCATAGCTATCAGCCCGAGCGTCGGCGTTATTTCAACGCGGAATATATCTCGAACAAGGGACGTCCGGGTTCGAGCGAGGGCTGTTTTGTCGTCGAGCCCGACAAGCGTGAATGGATCTTGGACACGCTCGAAAATGGCGGATTTATTTATTCGGGCTACAGCGGTGAATTACCCAAGCCGATTATCCCTATACCAAATGCGAATGTGACCTTTGCACGTGGGGCAGGCGCTAGCTCTCAACCTTATCCGCAACAGGCTTCGGAAACACCCTCCGGAATGCCCGGTAACCCGCCCACAGCCCCCATATCGCGAGCCCCAGCAACACCAGGGCAATAATCAAAGCAGCGATCGGATTTGCAAAGGCGAGCACCAACAGCAGACTGGTCTTGGCAGTGCTACCGCCAGGGAGTTGGATTCAGCGACTGCCGCAGATGGTCAATAAAGTGCTGCGTGCGCGCTGTCCGGCCACTGCGTGACGCAAGCAGCGCAAGAACTGGTGCGTCCGCTGGTCGCCATTTTGGCAAGATTCGGATTAGCCTGCCCGCAGCTATGTCATCCGTGACATGCCATTCAGAGCGTAATATGATACCGTGTCCAGCGAGTGCCCAATCGCGCACCACATCACCGTCGTTGCAAGTCAAAGCAGATTCAACGCGCACGGCGACTGACTCGCCGTCGTTGCTATGCAAACGCCACAATGTCACATCTTCATCGTTTTCGAACAGCGTTACGCATTCGTGCGCGGAAAGTTGATCCGGTGTTTCCGGCGTCCCGCGCTTGGTCGCATAATCCGGCGAACAGCATATGATCCGGTCATTCGGCGCAAGCGTGACCATCTGCAAATCCATGATCGGCAATTGACCAATATGAACAACTACGTCCCAGCTTTCCGTTCGGAACCGAGCCGGATTGTCCGACAGATCCAGCGTAACCCGCACGTCAGGATAGCTCAGGCGGTAACTCGCAATCACGGGCGCAACATGACGGCGCCCAAATGCTTTGGATGCCGCAACACGAAGATGCCCGCGCACTCTGTTGCGGCGGTCACCGAGCTCGTCCAGTAGTGTGCCAAGATCGGCAAGAATGGAAACGGCCCGCTCAGCCAGTAGGGCACCTTCGTCCGTAAGACTGACACCGCGCGGATTGCGATGGAACAACTGGACACCCAGCCGCTCTTCAATCGCTCTCAGTCTTTGCGTGACGGCAGGTGGGGTGACCGAAAGCTGTCGTGCAGCTGCAGCGAACGATGGCGTATTGGCTAACGTCATGAAAAAGTGAAGGTCATCAGAAGAGAGCATTAATTCCAAACTTAATGTTACATGCACTAATTGTAAATTGTTGCATTATGTCGCGCGCTCTAACTCGTATTCAGCTCTATGCAGATGGCATCGTTGAAGGAATGGATGATTTTATGCAGATATTGAAAAATTGGGCGCTTTGTTCGGTGGCCTTTATTTTGGCGCCGTCTCCGGCTTTGGCGGCAAATTCCTGCGGACCGAAAGTCGCAATCACAGACAATATGAACGTTCCCCGATTCATGGACGGACCCCAAATTTCTGCTGAAGACATTCGTGCTGATTTTGAAGGCTGGTTGGTCCAAATGCATGCTTTGCATCCCGACATGTCTTTGCGTACTGATCGCAAACGTTTTGATCGAACGGTTGCATTGATTAGAAATGCCATCGACCGCCCCATGTCCCAACGCGAGGTCTGGTTGCTTTTCGCGCGCTTGAATCCGATGTTGCTTGACGGGCATAATAGTATAGCCATGCCTGATCGCGCAAAGCTGATGCAGACGCATCTTGACGCCGGCGGCCGGATCTTTCCAATCAAAGTACATCTGGGCCAAGATGGCAGATTGCGCGTTGGTGAAACGGGCACCGGTGCTCAAAGAGGTGAGGAAATTCTTGCCATAAATGGGCGGCCAGTTGCGAAGGTTGTGGAGGCAATTCTTGCCTTGGCCCCCGGTGACACGCTGTCTTTTCGCCGCGAATATGTTGCTCGCCGGTTTGCGGCATTATACTGGATGCAGTTTGGAGACACCGGTAATTATGTAATTAAGCTGAGGCGCAACGAAGGGTGCGTGCACACCCAGGGGATTTCTGGCGCAACCAAATTAGCGGTGTCGGATCAGGCTCAGATACCTGCAAGCTATCAATATAGTTCGAAAATATTGGATGGCGACATCGGCTATTTGCGCGTTGCCAGTTTCGACGGCGAATACAAGACCGAGTTCGCTTTGTTTGCACAGCAGGCGTTTACCCAACTAAAAGCGCGTGGTGTCCGGGCGTTGATCATTGATGTTCGCGACAATGGTGGTGGCGACGATCCGCTGTGGCAGGAAAACTTAATGGAGTATATCACGAATACGCCATATGCGCATGTTGGTCAGTACAAGGTTCGCGTCAATAAGGACAATGCCGACCCGGGTGACATAATCGGTGAGGTTCAGGACAAAGTTTATCAGAGGCGCTTTGTCACCACATCGAATAATCCATTGCGCCTGAACGCACCCGTTTTTGTGCTTGCTGGTCGCTTTACCTATTCATCGGCGATTCAGTTTCTGGTTGCTGCCCAAGATTTCGGGATCGCGAAAATCGCTGGGCCAGAGACTGGGGCATTTTCTTGCCAGACTGGCCAAATCAAACTCATGGATATGCCAAATACAGGGTTGCGAGCCTTCACACCAGTAATCGCGTTTGTCAGGCCGTCCGGCAAAGGATGCAATCGGGGCGTCATTCCAGACATCGTAATTGACGATGACGCACTTGATCCAGAACGCGCAATCAATATTCTGGCCGAGAAAATACGCCCAACTTTAGGCTGACCCTTGGCGGAACCGCAAAAAGCTGGATATTTGGATTACTAAGCGCAGGATCTTTCCCGGGGGCCATGCGACTCTCGGACGCGGTGTCAGCGTTACTCAGGCCGTTTTTCAACCACAGGTTTTGGAAACACCCGCCGGAATGCCCGGTAACCCGCCCACAGCCCCCATATCGCCAGCGCCAGCAGGCTCACCGCAATAACCAACGCCGCAACGGGGTTGGCAAAAGCAAGAACGAGCAAGCCTCCGGTTGCGACATCCTCGACGGTCGAGACCACCACGTTGCTGAATGGTTCGGGGCTGGTGTTGACCGCGGCGCGCGCCGTGGACTTCGTCGCATGGCTGGCAAGCGCTGCGCCGCCGCCGAGCAGGAAAGCGATGACCTGCCATGTCGGGTCGGAACTATCGACAACCGCCAGCGCCAGTAGCGCGCCGCCGACTGGGCGGATCAGGGTGTGGAGACCATCCCAGATCGAATCGAGCCAGGCGATTTTGTCAGCAAAAAACTCGGCGACTGCGCCAAGCGCGCTGAGACCCAATACCCAAGGGTTGGCCAGTACATCGAGCATCTGGAGATTTTCAGGAAGCGGCACGATGTCGAAATGCATCGCAACGCCAGTAGCAAATATCGTCAGATAAAAGCGCCAGCCCGACAGCAGGCTCAGGCTGCCAGCCAAACCCAATATTTCGATAATGCCCATATATGCCTCCGGTCCATGAGGCTGCCACGTTATCTTGCGGCACGCAATACGAGCGCATCAGACTTTACATGAAAGGGCGGGGAACGGCGAATTGGAGGCCCATGCCGCCGCTCCCCATAGGATGCCCGGCGCATTGTGACATGCGGTGGGCCGGGGTGTTGCTGCGCGCCGTGAGTGCGGGATGGCGCGCAGCAAGTCGGTTCAGCGGCGGCGCGCAGCCTTGCGCGGCTTGAAGCTGGGGTCGCGCGTTGTGTTGACGTTACGCTGGATCTGGCTGTCGACCCGGTTGACGCTGCCGGTGCGGTTGTACACTTGCGCACCGTCACGCGTTACCGTGCGGCTATTCTCGCGGCCGGTTTCGGTCTTGCGGCCATAAGCGTCATATTCGTAGGCGCGGCCTTGTTTGTCGGTGGCGCTGCCGGTGGTGGTCCAGCCATCGTCGGTCCGGACGCGGTCATATTCATAAGAGCGCGTCTTGCCGTTGAAACCGGTTTGCGAACCGCTGCCGCTG
>JBGSPK010000213.1:0-5435 GCA_041738665.1 Sphingorhabdus sp.
GTCGTCGATGGGCCGACCGAACAACAGGCCAAAAGTGTCGACGCCGCGCATTTCCTTCTCGCGCAACGCCGCCTCCAGCCGGTCGAGTTGCTCGTGATGCCCCGATGCAAGCTTGTCGAGACGCACATGCACGCCCTTGAAGGGAAAGCCGTGCGCGGGCAGCACCAGCATGTCTTCGGGCAATGCCGTGCGAAACTTCGCAATCGACGCCAGCCACTCGGCCAACGGGTCTGCATCGGGCTCGCTGTCCATGATAGACACGTTCGAGGTGATGCGCGGCAAAATCTGGTCGCCAGCAATAATGACGCCGTTCTGATAATCCACCATGCAGGCATGTTCGGGAGTATGCCCGCCACCCGTTAGAATGTGCCAGTCACGATCACCGACGCGCACCACCGCGCCGTCATCGAGCCGATGATGGGCTGTCGGCAGCCGGGAGACCGCGCGAGCAAAATTGCCCCAGCCACCTTTACGCATATGCTCGATGCGTTCATCGTCATAGCCGTAGAACTTACGCCGGGTCAGGATTTCCTCGGGCGGATGATCCCGCACATCAGCGCTCATCAACCGCGCGAGCAGCCACTCGGTGCGGTTCATCCACACCGGCACCTTGAACTTGTTCGCCAGCCAGCCAGCGCAACCGACATGATCGGGGTGGAAGTGCGTGACAAATATCCGCGTGAGTTGCTGGTCCGACAAAGCCCCTGCAAACAACGCCTTCCAGTAATCGACTACGCCCGGCAGGAACAAGCCGGTATCGGCAATCGCGTAACCCCCATCGTCATCCAATAACCACAGGTTGATATGATTGAGGGTCCCCGGCACCGGCATCCGCGTCCAACCAAGATCTGGCGCGAGATTATAGATTTCCCCATAACCCGGCGCATGATCGCCAAGCGGATAGGTCAGGCCTCTTAGCTCCTTGGCTTCAAACCCGTGATCTACGAGCGACATGTCATATGCAGGGGGAGCTTTTGAGGCCATCTAACGCCCGTGCCTTAACCGCGCGATTAAGGCAATGGTGACGTTAGGGAAGGCGGCGAAGTCTGGAACATGATGATGGGCGTCTTCTCGTGATAGGGAGCAGCGCGACAAGTATCGACGTACCGGTACATCTTTTCATCATCGCGTTAAGGATCATCTCATTAACATGATGCTCTAAATGTTGACGATTACCGACAATGGGGGAGATCGCATAATGTGGTTCCGGTTCAGCTTTTTTGCTCTTGTTGCGGCGATATATTTTTGGCCAATGACAGCTGACGCTCAAACTTTCGTATGTCCGAGCGGCCCCGGTCCGGGCGAAATCCAGGTTGGCACCACCGGCGGATCGGGTGGCGTTGCCGTTATTCCGATCTGCGCATCCAACGGCGAAGAAAATTCAGCCGAAGATCCGGGAGTTTGGGAAAAGCGCTGGGGCGCTGTTGCTACAGGTGGTGGTGGTTTTGGTGCTGTTACAGATATGCGTTCTGAAAAGCAGGCCAAAAAGCTGGCACTTGCACAGTGCAAGGGAAATAAGGCTGGTGACCCAAGCAAGTGCAAAGCTTTTACGTACTACAACCAATGTGTAGCGAGCACCGTGGGCCCAACTCGTCACTTTATTCAAAGCGCTGTAGATCTGCAAACAGCAGAATCTTTAGCTATGCAGTCATGCCAAGCGGTATCTGACGGGTGCAGCGTTTACTATAACGGCTGCAGTTATGCGCAGCGGGTCAATTGACAATCGCGGCTCTGGTTTCCGCCATGCCGCGAGGTACGAGCGCCGCACATAAAGGATTTCCGCAATGAAACATTTCCGTCGGAGTTTGCTGGGTTTACTTTGCCTTGTCGCGACCTTGGTATATTGGCCGACGACAGCTGACGCCCAAACTTTCGTATGTCCGAGCGGCCCCGGTCCGGGCGAGATCCAGGTTGGCACCACCGGCGGTTCGGGTGGCGTTGCTGTTATTCCGATCTGCGCATCCAACGGCGAAGATAGTTCAGCCGAAGATCCGGTGGTCTGGGAAAAGCGTTGGGGTGCGGTTGCGGCAGGTGGCAACGGTTGGGGCGCGGCAACCGATATGCGTTCTGAAAGGCAGGCGAAGAAAGTCGCGTTGGAACAATGCAAAAAAACAGAGACAAGAGATACGGCCAAGTGCAAAACCTACACCTACTACAACCAATGTGTAGTAGTCGTCATCGCAACGGACGCACCAGGGTTTTTCCTTCAGAGGGCGGTGGACCTCCCTACAGCAGCATCTCTCGGTTTGGGTACATGCAAAGCCGAACATGCGGAATGCCAGATTTTTTACAGCGGCTGTAGCCATGCAAAACGCGTCAATTGACAATCGCAGCTCTGGTTTCCGCCATGCCGCGAGGTGCAAGCGCCGCACATAGAGGAGTTTCGTAATGAAGCATTTTCGTTGGAATTTACTGGGGTTACTGGGCCTTGTAGCGACTGGGATATATTGGCCGACGATCGCTGACGCCCAAACTTTCGTATGTCCGAACGGCCCCGGTCCGGGCGAGAACCAAGTCGGCATGACCGGCGGATCGGGCGGAATTGCGGCGATCCCCATCTGTGCATCAGACGGTAGTGAAGACTCATCAGACGCGGATTCACCCCCAGCCGGTCCGGAGTGGGAAAGCCGTTGGGGCGCCATCGCGCGCGGAAAAGCCGGAGGATGGGGCGCCGTCACAGATATGCTCAGCGAAAAAAGCGCCGCCAAGGCAGCGTTGAGCCAATGTAAAGCCAGCGCCAACACAAAAAATGCCGAGTGCAAGGTCTCGCTGACTTATTTCGATCAATGTGCCGTATATGTCTGGGGTGCTGCAGGCGGAATATCATCATCTGCGGTCGACGAGCAAACTGCCAGCGAACGTGCACTGGCGCTTTGCCGCGAGACGTCAAACGACTGCGAAATTCTCTATAGCGCTTGCAGTTTACCAAAACGCATCAATTGACCTTCAGCAGCTTTGATAAATTGCCGCTTTCGCAGGTCGACTGATTATTCGCCAGCCTTTTTGAATAGCGTATCCGCCGTCAGTTCGGGCTTCGCGCCTTCTTCCTCTTCGCCATTCAGCGCGGCCTCGGCTTTGCGGGCGGCTTCGGTGCGTTCGGCGCGCAGTTCTTCAATAAGCGCTTCACGGTCGGTCCCAAGCCGTGCATCGTTGGCGGCGGTGTTGTCAATGCCGGCCTTTTTTGCCATGCGGTTGACGATTGCATCGAGTTCGCGCTGTGATGTCAGGCCCAATGTGACCGGATCCTTCGCTTGAATTTCAGCGATGTTCCAGTGGCTGCGCTCGCGTATGGCGGCAATCGTGTTGCGCGTCGTGCCGATAAGCTTGCAGATCGCACCGTCAGAAATTTCTGGGTGATTGCGCAGCAACCAGGCGATACCGTCGGGCTTGTCCTGACGCTTCGACACCGGAGTGTAGCGTGGTCCTTTGGTGCGGCGGACCTGATCGGGGCCAACCGACATCTTCAACACATAATCCTCGTCAGCCTGACCCTTTTCGATTTCCTCCATCGCGAGTTCGCCCGCGTGGACAGGGTCACGTCCGGTATATTTCGAACCGGTCATGTCATCGGCCATCGCCTGCACTTCAAGGATGTGAATTCCGCAAAACTCGGCAATTTGCGAGAAGCTGAGCGCCGTGTTGTCAACCAGCCAAGCGGCGGTCGCATGTGGCATCAAAGGGGTGGCCATGTCTTTTGCTCCAATAATAAGGGCCGCCCCTTACCGGAGCGGCCTGAATGTGTTGGCGACGGTATTAGGCCAAGTTCCCTTTGTCGGCAAGCCGCAATCAGCGATGGCCCTTGCACTCGCAATGGCACAGGTGCATTCACCGCGATTATAGGGAGAAATCGATGAAGCGCGTGTTCAAATGGCTTGGTATAATCTTGCTTGTGGCGATCGCGACGCTGTTTTTCTGGGGCTATGCGCCGGATACCGATGCTGCTGCGATGAAAGCCAAATATGGCGGCGGCGCATCGCGTTTTGTCGAACTGCAACCCGGTTTGAACGTCCATTACCGCGACGAAGGCAAGCGCGACGGGCGGGTTCTGGTGCTCATCCACGGTTCCAATGCCTCGCTCCATACTTGGGAGCCTTGGGTGGAACGATTGGGCAAAGATTACCGCATTATCAGCATCGATTTACCCGGCCATGGCCTGACCGGTGTCAATCCGGCAGGCACCTATGATAATGCATCTTATGTAGGAGTGGTCGATCAGTTGATAACCAAGCTGGGCGTCGGCCAAGCGGTAATTGGCGGCAATTCGATGGGTGGCGGGGTCTCCTGGATGTATGCTTTGGCGCATCCCGAAAAGACCGAAGCGTTGTTACTGGTCGACGCCGGTGGCCAGCCACAAGCCAAGCCGGACGAATTACCCATCGGATTTCGGTTGATGCGGATGCCGATCATCAAGGAAGCGGCACGCTTGATCGCGCCGCGCAGCATATTCGAATCTAGCATCCAAAACACCATGAGCATTCAGTCGAAAATCGACGATGACTTGATCGACCGTTATTGGGAACTCAACCGCTATCCGGGCAATCGCGAAGCGACGATGAAACGCTTTTCCTCGCCAGGCAGCATGAAATCGGGAACGAAAGAACAATTGGCGACGATTAAGGTGCCAGTGATGATCATGTGGGGCGAAGAGGATAAACTCATCCCCGTAAGTTCGGCTCGGTGGTTTGCTGAAGCAATTCCGGGGGCAAAACTGGTGGTCTATCCGGGTGTGGGTCATATCCCGATGGAGGAAGTGCCGGACCAAAGTGCTGCCGACGTAAAGGCGTGGCTGGACGCGTTGGCGCAGCCCGCCTCTTAGATTTCCAACACAATTTTCCCGACATGCTCGCCAGATTCCATATAGGCATGCGCAGCGGCGGCTTCGGCAAGCGGAAAGCTTTTGTCCATTTCGGGCCGTAGCTCTCCACCCGCCACCATGGGCCAAACGGTGCCATAAATCTCTTGCGCAAGCAGTGCCTTGAATTCCGCCGAACGCGGGCGCAGCGTTGAACCTGTCAGGGTCAGGCGACGCATCATGACTTGCGCCATATTGATTTCCGCGACCATGCCACCCTGCACCGCAATGGTCACGTGACGACCATCTTCGCGTAGGGCTTGCAGATTGCGCGGCACATAGCTGCCTGCAACCATGTCGAGGACGATGTGCACGCCCTGCCCATCGGTGATTTTCTTCACCTCTTCGACAAAATCTGCACTTTTGTAATTGATGGCATAATCAGCGCCCAGCGCCTTAGCGGCTGCGCATTTATCGTCGGACCCACAGGTCACTATCACCGTCAATCCAAACAGCTTACCCAGCTTGATCGCCATCGTGCCGATGCCGCTAGTGCCGCCATGAACCAGGATCGATTCGCCTTCGCAGGCGTAAGCGCGTTCGAACACATTGTGCCAGACGGTCATCAACGTCTCCGGCAACG
>JBGSPK010000239.1:0-2122 GCA_041738665.1 Sphingorhabdus sp.
GGCGAAGGAACCCGCGCGACGGCAGGCAATCATTCATATTGCACTGTTTGCGGTCGCACTGTTGTGGTTGCCAATTGGCCTGGCAAGCCTACAGCCGCCCGCAGATGGATCGCCCATCTTTTGGGTGCCATGGCTGCTGACTGCATCCATCGGGCCGCTGTTCTTTGTAGTGTCTGCTCAAGCGCCGCTCATGCAGCGCTGGTACGCGTTGTCAGGCAATAAGGGTGAGCCTTATGCACTATATGCCGCGTCCAATATCGGCAGCTTTGCCGGGTTGATTGCCTATCCATTGATCGTCGAACCCTTCACGACACTCCACAGCCAGAAATGGATATGGAGCATTATCTATCTGGGTCTAATGGCATTCGTCATCATGTGTGCGATTAAGCTATGGCGCACCGACGTTAGCCCCGTTGAAACGATAACGGTTCCAACCGAGCGAAACAAAATAAGCTGGAAGCGCCGGCTTTACTGGATTGCGCTGGCAGCTGTTCCTTCAGGCCTCATGCTCTCGACAACTTCGCATTTGACGACCGATTTGATGGCAATGCCTTTGCTGTGGGTCATCCCGCTCGGAATTTATCTATTGAGCTTCAGCGTCGCTTTTGCCGATAACCAGCGGCCCGCTTATTGGATTAGCCGTTTTGCCCCTTTGGTGATGGTAATTGGCGGAACATTTGTGTTTGCGGTTTGGGGACAAGCGGCGATTAACGGCCTTGTCGCGAGCCTCAGTCTTCTGTTTTTCGTAGCAGTTGCATTACACAATGAAATGTACCGTACACGCCCTGCGGCCAGTGAATTGACCAGTTTCTACCTAATGATGTCGGTCGGCGGCGTAATCGGCGGTTTGTTTTGCGCGATTATCGCACCGCTCTTATTCGATTGGACGTGGGAACACCCCATTCTGATCCTTCTGGCGGCACTTCTGCTCCCAAAAATATCGCTAATACCGATCACTCGCGATAACCCGAAACTTCCATGGATCATGCTAGGAATTGGTTGCATAGCGTTGGTTCTGGGCCTGATAGGGGGTATATCTGAACCGGCCACCACATCTTGGCCAAAAGTAGCGCTCGCCACTATCGTGATTACGCTTGCCGTCGCCGTCGCCGGGTTTCGCGTCCCATTCTTCATCGCAGTTGCTGGCCTTTTGATCACCAATGGCGGCTGGTACAGCCTTCAACAAAGCCTCGACGGCGTCCGTATGCGAAGCTATTTCGGCACATATACGGTAAACTCCAGCGAAAGCGGTCGCGTTCGGTGGCTGAGCCACGGCACCACGATGCACGGCATGCAATTGCTCGACGAGCCAACGCGGCCGATTAGTTACTACCCCGAAACATCTGGCGTAGGCATAGCGTTAACAAAAGCGCCCGAACTTTACGGGCCGAACGCAAGTGTCGGCGTTGTTGGTTTAGGGACAGGCACTTTGGCATGCTACCGAAAGCCTGGCCAGTTCTGGCAGTTTTTTGAAATCGATCCACTCGTCATCGAAATTGCTCGCGAGCGAAAAATCTTTTCGTTTTTGGAAAAATGCGCGCCCGATATACCAATCAAATTGGGCGATGCGCGCCTTACTCTAGCCAAAGTGCCGCAGGGTCAATTTGACATATTGGCGCTCGATGCTTTTTCCTCTGACTCCATTCCACTCCATTTGCTGACGAAAGAGGCTTTCGCGACTTATCGTCGGGCGCTCAAGCCAGACGGACTTTTGCTCGTTCATATTTCCAACCGCTATATCGATCTTAATCCAGTCGTGGCGGCAGAAGTCCGCAATAATGGCTGGCATGCTGCCTTGCGTCATGACAGCCCGACTGAAGCGTTGATAGCCAAGGGTGATCGGGCATCGCAATGGATCGCGCTGAGTCCTGATGCTGGCAAGCTGGCGCAGCTGACGGGCAAAGTCGATGCACGCAAAAGCAAGTATCATGACCCGGATCAGTGGCTCGCACTCGATCCTGCGAGCAAAAGTGCGTGGACAGACGATTATGCCTCCGTATTGCCGCACCTCTCGCTTTGGAAGATTTTATGATTATGCACCGCCACCCCGATGTGTCGATTATCACCCTACACGGCAAAACACCGCAGATAGATGATACCGCCTTCATTGCCCCCGGTTGCC
>JBGSPK010000240.1:0-2027 GCA_041738665.1 Sphingorhabdus sp.
GCGGGGTCGCATCCGGCATAGTGCAGATACCAGACCGGTTCTTTGGGTAGGTGCTTTTCGATCAGGTCGGCGACCTCCAACCCGCGAAAAATCGAATAGCGCAGCGTCTGGACGAATGGAACGATCAGCCGCGCGCGGTCCCACAGGTTGTCATGTGCTTGGCCCGGGCCGCGCCATAAGGTGACCGCCTCGAAGCCCTCGGTGCCGAACACCGCGCCTTTGCGATGATCGTCCCGCAGAAACAAATGGAACGCACCTGCAAGCCGCTGGGCGCGCAATTTGGCGTCGGGGATGACATAGCTCCAACCGGTCTCATTCTGAAAAGCCCGCGCAAGCGTTTCGGCAATCTCCAGATTGTCAGTGTGGGCGAGTAATTTCGCTTCTGGCAAACCTTATGCTTTCGCCTGCGTCAATATCGGCAGATTTCGAACCCGCTTGCCAGTCGCCGCAAACAGGGCATTGGCCAACGCTGGGGCAGCGGGCGGGACACCCGGTTCGCCGATACCGCCCATGTAGGCACCGCTGTTGATGAAGTGGATGTCATGCACTTTTGGCGTGTCAGCCAGTTTCATCAGCGGGTAGTCCGAAAAATTGCTTTGCTGCACTGCGCCTTTGTCGAGCGTTATCGCTTCACCGATTGCCGAAGACAGGCCCATGATCGTGCCGCCTTCGATCTGCGCCATGGCAGCATCCGGATTGACGATGCTTCCTGCATCCACGACCGTCGTAATCTTGTGCACTTTCGGCATGCCGTCGTCGTTTACCGATGCCTCGATGACGTGCGCGACTATGGTTTTGAAGCTTTCGACAATCGCGACACCGCGCCCGACGCCTTCGGGTAATGGCGTTCCCCAACCAGCCAGGCGTGCACATTCGTCGAGCACGCGCAAATGTCGGGAGTCCGCCTTCAAATGGTTGCGGCGAAATTCGACCGGATCGACCCCTGCCGAATGCGCCAGTTCGTCCATGAAGCTCTCATTGTAAAAGCCCTGCTGCGTCGAATTGACCGAACGCCAGGCACCGGTAATCTGGTTCGAAGCGTGCTCGTAATGCCGCCTTGCAACCACGGGTAGATTGTAGATGAAAGTCGTTTCGGCTTCCGCGCTTTCCGTCTGGGCATAGTCGTTGGCATAAGCCGCGATGCGCTTGTTGCTGTTTACATTCGCTTTGAGCACTGCCGCGCTTTGCGGTCGGTACGCGCCTTGCGCGACTTCCTCTTCGCGGCTCCAGATCAGCTTTACCGGATATGGCAATTGCATCGCCAATTTGGTGACTTGCTGGACGATTTCCATGTACATTGGCAGGCGACGACCGAAGCTGCCGCCGATCAGCATCGGATGGAAGGTCACGACGTCGGCATCAAGACCAGATACTTCCATTGCCATCATTTTCGACGCCAGCGGGTCCTGCATCCCGCCCCAGATGTTCAGTTTACCGTCCTTGTGATGCGCGGTGAGGGCAAAGGGCTCCATCATCGCATGGTGGAGAAATGGCACCTGATATTTGGCCTCAACCGGCCTTGCGCCAAGGCCTTCCTTGACGTCGCCTTCACCAGCTTCACCGGCAGGCTCGCCCCTGGCAATCAGGTCGTCATAGGCCTTGAAGATCGAAGCAGTGGATACACCGCCGTTGCCACCGTCGGTAAACTGCGGCGACAGAGCGCGCAGGCCGGATATTGCAGCCCAATAGCCCTTGGCGACGACCGCTACGGCATCGTCTAGCTTAATGACTTTCTCAACGCCCTTGACGGCCATTGCGGGTGCGGCGTCGACCGAGGTCAGCTTGCCGCCACGCGCCGGAGCAGCCATGATCGTCGCCACGCGCACATCTGGGACGGTGAAGTCCATACCATATTGTGCAGTGCCGTCGACCTTAGCGGGAATATCGAGGCGTTGCATCGATTGGCGCATCAACCGGTATTGCGATGGGTCTTTGAGCTTCGGATCATTATCGAGCGACAGGCTCGCCGCTTCGGCCGCCAGTTCGCCGTATGGCAGCGACTTGTTGGATTTAGCATGGATGACGCG
>JBGSPK010000275.1:0-3736 GCA_041738665.1 Sphingorhabdus sp.
CGTCGATCCTAGTTCAGCCCCGTCATTCTCGCCCGCCGAAGTTCGAACGGAGGAGGGTGGTGGAGCTGCCGGGTACCGCCCCCGGGTCCGCTGCATCTATTACACATCGCCATTTATCACCATAGTCGGGCGAACCCGACAGAACCCATATAAGCGCTTTTTGGTGAATGGGAAGTGAAGGCGGTTAAAGTCCCTGCATATTCCGGCTTTCAGCGGGAATATGCACGACCATTCCATCCAGTTCAGGCGTAAGGATGATCTGGCACGACAGGCGGCTGGTACGGCGGGCTCTGCTGGCTAGATCGAGCATGTCCTCTTCGTCCTCGACCGCGCGAGGCAATTTTTCGAACCAGTCCTTGTCGATAATGACATGACAGGTCGAACAGGCCATCTGGCCCTCGCATGTGCCTTCGAGCGGCTGTCCAGCAGCTTGCGCGACTTCGAGCAATCCCTGTCCTTCTTCGGCCTCGACGATCTGCACATCGCCATCGGCGCCAATGAAGGTGACTTTGATCATAACATCGCCTCTGCTGCCCGGTTGATCACCTCTGATGCAATATCAATATCTTCGGCTGTCGTATAGCGACCAAAGCCAATGCGTATCGAGGATTTTGCCTGCGCCTCAGTCAGGCCGATTGCGCGTAAGACATGGCTTGGTCGGCCAGAACCGCTGGCGCAGGCGGAGCCTGCAGAAAATGCAATATCGCGGCATTCCGACATAAGACGTCCGACGTCAACGCCATCGCGACGGATATTGAGGTTGCCTTTGTAGCGGTGGGTGGACGAGCCGTTGATAGTCCATTCAAAGAATGCAGCGGTTGCGCGGTCCCAAAGCGCAGAAACATGCGCAGCGTCAGCCTCCATCCGCTCGCTGGCCAGTTTGGCGGCTGCTCCGAACCCTGCACATAATGCAGGCGACAGCGTCCCCGAGCGCAAGCCTTGCTCCTGACCACCGCCATGCATTTGCGGCTCCAGCTTAACGCCATCACGCACCCACAACGCGCCGATGCCTTTGGGGCCGTGGATTTTATGCGCGGAAATCGCAATCATATCGGGGCCGTCGGGGATAGGCATCCGGCCATAGGCCTGGACAGCGTCACAGAGGAAAAGACCGTCTTGGGCATGGGCGGCGGCGGCGAAATCGGCGACAGGCTGGATGGTTCCTATCTCGTTATTGACCAGCATGACCGCAGACAGCCCTGAGCCGATATGAGATACATCGGCACAACCATCCGAACTAACCCCGAAGCTGGAACCACCCAGATATTCTACGCAATCCAAAACTGCGGCATGTTCAGTCGCGGCTGCTGTAACGGGCAAGACGCACCCTTTAATCGCCAGATTGATTGCCTCGGTCGCGCCGCTGGTAAAAATGACGCGTCCACCGCGCGGTAACAGCGCAGCAACTTGGTCACGGGCGAACTCCACCGCAGCCGCAGCCGCCCTACCTGCGGCATGAACACTATGCGGATTTGCGAACCCATCTTTAAACCAAGGCTCCATCGCAGCAAAAGCCTCTGGAGCGATTGGCGTTGTTGCCTGATAATCCAGATAGATCACGCCGCCTTGGCCCGCGCCGAAATCGAACGCCAAATTTCAATAAAACGCATGATGTCGTCTTCGCGGGTGTCTGGCCCAAAGCTGACGCGAATGACTTCCGACGCCGCAACAGCGTCCCAGCCCATCGCCCCCAAGACATGGCTGGTCTTGAGCGTTCCCGACGAACAGGCGCTTCCCGCCGAAACCGCGAACCCTGCCATATCAAAATTGATCAGCTGACTTGATGCGGCAACGCCGGGCATGCGGTAGCTGCCGATTGTAGCCAAGCGGTTGCTTCCAGCGGCTACGACTTCACCCCTTGCTGCCAGTATCGCATCGTCCAAAATCTTTCGCAGAACTTTGGCTTGGTTGAGCCACCCAAATCCTGCCTCCAAGGCAGAGGCAAAACCAATTGCAGCGGGAAGATTTTCGGTTCCGCGCCTATACCCTTGTTCTTGCCCTCCTGTTGGGTGCAACAAACCCAGATCGCGCGTTAGCAGCGCGCCGATGCCCGGCGGCCCGCCGAGCTTGTGTGCGGATACCGCGATGAGGTCTGCTTCTGGCAACGCGATCTTTCCTGCGCTCTGCGAGCAATCGGCGAACAACGTCCCGCCTGCGGCGCGCACAGCTTCATAAACCTTATCCAATGGCTGGATTACGCCGGTTTCGTTATTAACCGACTGGACGGCATATCGGACTGGCTTGCTGATGGCCGACAACTCTACATATCCGTTTTTATCGACCGGCAAGCGCTCTGCCGCAGCGACACCCAACACCGCGTCATGCTCAACCGCACCGGCAATGGCCTCGCCACCGCGTAATCCAATCGCAATCGCTTCACTCGCGCCGCTTGTCAGGATGACCTCGCCGTCCCAACCCAGCGCCGCTGCGATCCTTTGTCGCGCGTCCTCAAGCGCGGCACGCGCTGCACGCCCCTCATTATGCGGCGAGGACGGGTTTGCCCAATATTCCAAGCCTTCCATCATTGCCGCACGCGCCACGCCCAGCACCGGCGTAGTCGCGGCATGGTCGAGATAGATGCGGTGGCGCGTAGGCATAAACCTGTGCGAACTTTCCATGACAGTTGCGAAAATCGTGACTGCTTCTATATAGCGCTTCCACATCCTGCAAAGCCCGAACCATCGGGCAGCGCGCGTCAGCAGTCTTAGAATCGAAAAAACACACATGCCCGCCATCGCAATTCCCGGTCCCGAAGGCCGTCTCGAAGCCCGTTTCTCGCCGCCACCACGTCCGCGTGCGCCGATTGCCATGATCCTGCACCCGCATCCACAGGCCGGTGGCACGATGAATGACCGGATCACGCAGCAGCTTTACAAGACCTTTGTAGCGCGCGGTTTCGGCGTGTTGCGCTTCAACTTTCGCGGCGTCGGACGCAGCGAAGGCGAATTCGATAACGGCATTGGCGAATTATCCGATGCGGCGTCGGCACTTGATTGGGTTCAAAGTTTTCACCCAGAAGCATCGACCACCTGGATCGCCGGTTTCAGCTTCGGCGCTTGGATCGGCATGCAGCTTTTGATGCGCCGCCCCGAAATTCGCGGGTTCATTTCCGTCTCGCCTCCTGCGAACATGTATGATTTCAGCTTTCTTGCCCCCTGCCCGTCATCGGGCATCATCATCCAGGGCGTGAATGACGAGGTTGTGAACCCCAACGCGGTGCAGAAGCTGGTCGACAAGCTCCGCACGCAGCGGCACATCACCATCCACCACGACGAAATCCCCCGCGCGAACCATTTCTACGAAAATGAAATGGATATGCTGATGGCGTCGGTGAACGCGTATCTTGATTTCCGGTTGGATCCCAATTCGCCGATCAAGTGATTATGTTGCCTCAGTGACAAGGCTCTTGCCTTGCTGATCAGGCACAACCCAAATCGCGATATTGGCCAAAATCACGACCGCCGCAGCCATCATCAGCCACATTTGCTTGCCTGCGCCTTCCTGCCGCCAGCGTTTCCATGCGCCGAATAACAGCAGGACGGCAGCGAATGTCGCAATTGAGAGAATGAAGTTAGCCATGAAGCGAGCATAATGCTCGTGGATAAGCCGCGCAATCGGTCAAATTCGGCATAGCCTTTTTCGGGCACCTCTCCTAATCGGGGCATATTCCGACTCAGACAGGATATGCCATGCGTATCGCCATTGCTTCAGACCATGCTGCCCTCGCGCTAAAAGC
>JBGSPK010000293.1:0-2953 GCA_041738665.1 Sphingorhabdus sp.
ATCATCTCCGAATCCGGCCTCTACAACGCGATCTTCAAATCCCGCCGTGCCGAGGCAAAGGCGTTCCGCCGCTGGGTGACCGGCACCGTATTGCCGCAAATCCGCCGCACCGGCTCATTCATCTTTGCACAACCGGCCCCCGACATGCGCCGCACCGACGATGCCGCGTGGCTTAATGCAGGCGTTGCCGCCGTCCGTGAAGCCCGGCGCTTGTTCGGCCATGGTGTCGCGCGCGCGGTGTGGCGCGATATCGGCCTGCCTCTGCCCGAAAATGCCATGCCTGCCCTGCCCGATGGCCTGTCCGATGCCGTCAACCTGTGGACCGATGGCCGCGACCGTTTTACCCATGGCGATCTGGCGGCGGGTCTGGGCCTGGGCGAACCCGACTGGCCGTTGAAACGCCGATTTTCCGATATCTTGACCGCTTTGGGCTGGACAGAAAAACGCACCCGGCGCGGCAATGCGCTCGTTTATGCTTGGCATCGGCCATTCGAGACGGTTGAGGCGGAGGAGGCAGCATGATGGCCGATATCATCCCGCTGCGTGCCGCCGACCGCACCGCCACCACGCCAACGCATCAGGTGACGCCCGAAAGCGTCGCCTTCATGGCCGAGCTGCTTACCGCAATGGCGCGCAGCATGGCAGGACAACGTGGAGCGCACGAATGCATCGACTTCAACGCCACCGTGTCGCGCACGATCATCCTGTGCAAACAAATCGACCGGCAACCCGTGACCGAGGCCGATCTGGCAATCATGAAATAGTCAGAGCAACCGCGCCGATTGGCCCCTTGTCCCGCTGGGCCAATGAAACCGAGTCGGCGCGGCCTTGTCTTTGCTGAACCGATACCAGCTGCAATCGTCGGTCGCGTCGTGCTTGCTGTTCAATATCCATTTGAGCCGCCCGACGCTGACGACATCGGTGCAAAGCCGTTCCCCGATCGAGGTCGAGCCTTTGTTGTGCGGCCAGCTGCTATCGAACAGCAACCAGACTTCATCGGCGACCGCCGCAAAATGTTCGATCAAGGGGTGCAGCGATGCGCGCAGCCACGGCGGGTTGGTAATCACCCTCAATTCACGGTCGCGCAATGTCAGCGCGTCCCTGCGGGGGATATAGGGGCATTGTGGCTCCAGGTCGAACCGGCCATAGCATTGATGGCCGTGGGCATCGAGCAAACCGATCAGCGACCCGTCACCCGCGCAAGGTTCGAGATAATAGGATTCGGGTTCGAGAAACGGCAACAACGGCACCACCGCGCGCGGATCGACCGTGGCATAAAAATCATTCTTGCGCCGTTCCCGCGTCGTCCCCGTGGCGCGGCTAAGGGTGCTCATAGACCGTTCGCCATCATGCAATGATGCATCGAAGACACCGACGAACTGATACGGCTCCACGCATGTTCCAGATCGTCACGATAGGCATAGCCCATGCCAAGCTGGCCTTGCTCGACCGTGGCGATGGCAATGGCATCGACTTCACCGGCTTTGACCTTCTCGACCATCGCTTCCAGCAAATCGAGCAAGTCGCGTTCGCCATAAACGGTGCGTAACGGCGGATGGCTCATTTTTTCCAACTCGCTGCGAGCATTTCCATTGAGCTCGGAATATCCTTGGCGCTGCAAATAATGCGGCGACGTTGTTCACCGACTGTTGTACGGACGATTTGTGGTGCACCTGATTGACCACCGCGCAGTACCGTCACTTTCATATCGTCGAGACGTTTCTGGCTTTGCGCGGTCACGACGGCATGTTCCGCAATGCTTCATTCCATGACAGCCAGCCAGCTTGGCGCGACGCAGCAGTTAGCGCGGCGGTATGAGTAATTGACCGCTCCCTTTTGATTGTCTTTGCCAACCTCTTCACGCCTGCAATGGTTGTCGGTTTAACGTCCGCTGTTTCCATCACTCTTTCTCCTTCAAAGCCATCAACGGGATGGCGATTGCATTGTCGGCGTTGGGGCCGGAAAAGCGCATTTTCAGGCCCTTTTGCGCGCCGTTGATCTTGGACATGGACTGCACCCACGCGCCATTCTGCCATTCGGTGCGCGCGAACAGGTCGGACAACGGCTTGCACGTCGGGAAAGCGACGGCCAGATATGCGCCTTCCCACTGGTTGATTAGCGGATCGCCGCTGCGGATTTTGCCGCTTGAATCCTTGTCCAGCGTCACAAGCCGAAGCCCGACCGATTTCAGCCGGTTGCGCGCCACATTGTTTACCGGATCGGTTACCGCTTCGCGCCGTTCGCCATCTTCAGTTTCGGTCACACGCGGTTCGAGTGCACGAATGATCCACTGCCCGATTGTTTCCGCCGCCGCGCCATTGGATCCCGGTATCGTCAACGACAACAGATAAGCGATGACCCTTTCGTCGTCGCTGCGCGCCTCGACCTTGCCGCGAACCATCAACGGCAACACCATCCGCACCCATGTCTTTTCGGTTATGTCGCTGTCGTCCGTAACCTCACGATGCGCGGGCGCTTCGTCGAACAACAGCATATCGGCACAGGCCAGCAACGTGCCATAAGTGTCCTGCCAGCGCCCTTCATAGCCGTGACTGTGGATTTCGCGCTTGTATGTCGCCAGCGTCGCTTCGAATCGCGGCCATTGCTCCAGCATCCGGCGGTGCATCTTGCGGCCAACCATCCGCCACAATGGCAACAGCGGCCCAACCTCGAACGGCTCGATCGTCGCGGGCACCTGGCGCATGTCCAATATGGCGAAACGGTTGCGATCCTCGCCCAGCATCGGCGTATGCAGCACGGAGGAAAACAGGAAAGCCGACTGCGCGGTAAATTCCTGCCCCTTATGGTCCGCACCGCCTCGCAATATCTTGCCGCCCGACGATGATTTCTTGGCAAGGTTCATCATCGCGCGCTGGCGCTCTGGATTGTCCGCCGCCTCTGCCTCGTCGATCATCACGGCCAGCGTGTCGTTGTTCAGCAATTGCCGGATTGC
>JBGSPK010000296.1:0-1821 GCA_041738665.1 Sphingorhabdus sp.
GCGTATAAGGAGAGGAGAGAGAACGCCCCGCCGCCAAGTCTTGAAACTCAATAGTTGTAGGCGCGTTCTCCATGTGAGGAGAGGTCGAGACCTTCGCGCTCTGCATCTTCGGTCGGACGAAGACCCATGGTCTTGTCGATGATAAAGAACAGAATTGCCGAGCCGATTCCGGACCACAGCAACGTTACCGCAACCGCTTTGATCTGGGTGATGACTTGGCCGCCCATGTCATATTCACCAGCAACGGCAACCGCTGCGGTATAGTCGATCCAGCCTTGGCCACCGAGGGCTGGGTCGGCCACGATACCGGTCGCAATCGCTCCCACGATTCCGCCTATGCAGTGGATGCCAAAAACGTCGAGCGTGTCGTCATATTTGAACTTGTTCTTCACATAAGAAACAAAGAAGTAGCAAATTGGCGAGACAACAAAGCCCAGGATAATTGCGGTACCCGGATGGGCGAAGCCCGATGCAGGCGTAATCGCGACCAACCCTGCAACCGCGCCCGACACACCGCCCAGGAGCGACGGACGTCCATGCTTGAGTTGCTCGACGATGGCCCAAGCAACTGCTGCTGCTGCGGTGCAGACAAAGGTGTTGATGAAGGCAACCGCTGTAATGCCATTGGCTTCAAGATTGGAGCCAGCGTTAAAGCCGAACCAGCCCACCCAGAGGAGCGAAGCGCCGATCATTGTCATGGTCATGCTGTGCGGCGGTGTAGCTTCCTTTCCGAAGCCGATGCGCTTGCCGATCATCAGGCAGCCGACGAGGCCAGCGATACCTGCGTTGATGTGGACAACGGTGCCGCCCGCAAAATCAAGCGCGCCCCAACCCCAGAGCAGACCCATGTCGTCGGGTGCCGCGTTGAGGAAGTCAGGTCCAGCCCAATACCACACCATATGGGCAATCGGGAAGTAGACGACGGTGAGCCAAAGCACCGTGAACACCATCAAAGCCGAGAATTTCACGCGCTCTGCAAAGGCACCGACAATCAGTGCCGGGGTAATGCAGGCAAAGGTCATCTGGAATATGATGAACACATATTCGGGTAGATAAACGCCGTTAGAGAAGGTCGCAGCCAGCGTGGTTGCATCAACCCCCATCAACAGCACCTTGTCGAAGCTGCCGACATAAGGGCTGCCGCTGGTGAAGGCCATCGAATAGCCCCAGCCCACCCAGACGAGGGCGGCGACGCTGACAATCATGAAAACCTGCATCAATACACTGAGCATATTCTTCGTGCGGACAAGGCCGCCGTAGAACAACGCAAGTGCAGGTACCGACATCATCAAAACGAGAACCGACGACACCAGCATCCATGCGGTATCGCCCTTGTTCACCATTTCGGCGGTTGGCGTGAAAGCGACAGCGGCGGCAGGAGCCGCCTCGGCGACTGCGGTTGTTGCAGCAGCAGCGCCTTCGGCGGCCTTTTCGACAGCCTCCTGCGCAAAGGCAGGAAGGGCTGCGAACAATGTCGCCCCCGCCGCGCCTAGAAATTTCAGTGTTTTGGACATTTTATGGTTCCCCTAGCTTGATAGTCCCGCGTCAAAGCGCGGTTTCGTTGGTGTCGCCGGTGCGGATGCGCAGCGCACCAGCGAGTTCGAATTCAAAGATTTTGCCATCACCAATCGCGCCGGTTTCGGCGGCATGCTGAATGGCTTCAATGACGGCTGCTGCCTGATCGGAAGCGCACGCGATCTCGATTTTGACTTTTGGCACCATGTTGGTTTCATATTCGGCGCCGCGGTAGATTTCGGTCTGGCCTTTTTGGCGACCAAATCCCTTCACCTCGGTCACGGTCATACCCGACACGCCAAGCGC
>JBGSPK010000342.1:0-2416 GCA_041738665.1 Sphingorhabdus sp.
AGCGTCTCCCGCATATCGGGATAAAGTGTTTTAGCTTCACCTAGGACCTCAAGTTTCACGAGATCCCAGCCGCCCGCCTCGCGCGCCAGCCGCAGCGTTCGAACCGCGCTATCGGCGTCGAAGCAACCGGCGGTGTTGGGCAAATAGGTGTATTTCTTGGGGTCGATGTAATCGGTCAGCATCGGGGCTTTCGGGTCCGATACATTCACGCGCCGCACAGCAACGGTGATGATCTCTGCACCTGAGGCGACCAGCGCAGCGGCGTTCTGTTCAAAATCCTTATACTTGCCGGTCCCTACAATAAGTCGTGAGTGAAACTTCCGACCGGCCACGGACCAGCTATCGCCCATTCGTTCGTCCGATTGCCCGCCGCCAACAAAGTGCACGATTTCCAATACGTCGCCCTCGGCAAGACTAACGTCGGCCAGCGTGGAACGCGCGACAATTTCGAGGTTTCGCTCGACCGCTACTTTGGCCGGATCAAGCCCGATATCGCGCACCAAGTCAGCGACACTTCCACCCGTCAGAAGACGACGTGGCTCGCCGTTGAGCGTAATGGAGATAGAATCGGTCATTGTCGGAAGGGTCATTTCGTCTCGCTTTTTACCTGCTCGCCATATAGGGTCCGATGCGCGCTATCCGCAACCACCGCCATCATAATATCGGGGGAAGTATTTTGGCTGACCGGCCCATTATTTTTGTTCTGAACGGTCCTAACCTCAATTTGCTCGGAACGCGAGAACCGGCGATCTACGGAACTGACACCTTGGATGACATCGCCGGACGGCTGGATGATTTGGCAGGTGCAGCAAATGTCGACATCGATTTTCGCCAGTCCAATCACGAAGGACATCTGATCGATTGGCTACACGAAGCGCAGGCGGTAGGGGCCAAAGCGGTGCTACTCAATGCCGGTGGCTACACGCACACATCGATTGCCATTCATGATGCAATGAAATCGATCAAGGTACCAGTAATCGAGGTCCACCTGTCAGACCCGCACAGCCGAGAAGAATTTAGGCATTTGAGTTATGTGGGTATGGCGGCAGTGTCCTGTTTTGCGGGACATGGTGCGAAGTCCTATGAACTGGCGCTGGACGCGGCGTTACAACTTTGACATTAGGCCCTGCAAAGCCAAAAAAGGGCGCAAGGAGTATAAAATGGCGGTAAAATCGGGGAACAACGGCGGAATGCAGGTCGATACGGCGCTAGTCCGTGAGTTGGCGGCCATGTTAAACGAAACAGGTCTCAGCGAAATCGAGGTCGAGGATGGCGAACGCAAGATCCGCGTATCGCGAACCATGACGGCAGTTGCAACAACTGTGGCGCCAGTACCGGTAGCGGCATCCGCCCCTGCATCAACTGCAGCGGCGCATGCTGCAGAAACAGCTCCAGCCACTGCTGCCAACGCGCTGAAATCACCAATGGTCGGTACCGCATATCTCACCCCTGAACCCGATGCTGCGGCATTCGTCACTGTCGGCCAGCAGGTAAAGGCGGGGGATACGGTTATGATTATTGAAGCGATGAAGGTCATGAACCCGATTATCGCGCCAAACAGCGGCACCGTCACCGACATATATGTCGAGAGCGGCCAGCCTGTCGAATTTGACCAACCGCTGATGGTCATCGCGTAAATCATGGGAATCGAAAAAATCTTAATCGCCAATCGCGGTGAAATTGCGCTTCGCATTCACCGGGCGGCACATGAGATGGGGATCAAGACGGTGGCGGTGCATTCAACGGCCGACGCCGATGCAATGCACGTTCGGCTTGCCGACGAAGCCATTTGCATTGGACCGCCATCCGCGACCGACAGCTATCTCAACATCCCTGCAATTATTTCCGCGGCTGAAATCAGCCACGCCGATGCGATCCACCCAGGATACGGCTTCCTCTCGGAAAATGCCCAGTTCGCGGAAATCGTCGAAAGCCATGACATCACCTGGATTGGCCCGAAGCCCGAACATATTCGAACGATGGGTGACAAGGTCGAGGCCAAGCGCTCGGCGGGTAGGTTAGGTCTTCCCCTAGTTCCGGGCTCGGACGGCGCAATCGAAGACGTCGAGGAGGCAAAGGCAATCGCCCGCGACATCGGCTATCCGGTCATCATCAAAGCGGCATCTGGCGGCGGTGGTCGCGGGATGAAGGTGGTCAATTCCGAAGAGGAGTTGGAAACGCAGATGCAGCAGGCGGGCAGCGAAGCCAAAGCGGCCTTCGGCGATGCCACTGTCTATCTCGAAAAATATCTCGGCAATCCGCGCCATATAGAGTTCCAGATATTCGGCGACGGTAATGGCAAGGCTATCCATCTGGGTGAGCGCGATTGTTCGTTGCAGCGTCGTCACCAAAAGGTTCTGGAAGAAGCACCGTCGCCAGTTCTATCGGCTGCGGAACGCGACCGGATGGGGATGAT
>JBGSPK010000378.1:0-7680 GCA_041738665.1 Sphingorhabdus sp.
CGCAAGTTCAAGATGCTCCTTTTTGCCGACCAATGACACATCGCCGCGCACGGTCTGGACATCGCCCATCAGGCCCAGTTTATATTTCACGCGCAAGATGCGCCGCACCGCGTCGTCAATACGCGCCGCAGGAATTCGACCATCACGGGCAGCGGCTAGCGTCGAGTCAAAAAGGCCCTTCCAGCTATCGGGGGCCATAAACAGATCAAGCCCCGCATTGATCGCAGCTGGGCAATCGGTCGCAGAACAGCCCGCGACCTGACCGTGACCATTCCAGTCACCCACCACCAAACCGGCGAAACCCATCCGGCCCTTCAACACATCGGTCAGGAGCGAGGCATTGCCATGATGCTTCACGCCATTCCAGCTCGAGAAACTGGCCATTACGGTCAACGCGCCCGAGTCGATGGACGCCGGATAACCCTGTGCGTGCTTCGCAATGAGTTCGGCTTCATCGATCTGCGCATCACCCTGATCGCGGCCATCGGCGGTGCCGCCATCGGCCAGAAAATGCTTCGCTGTGGCCGCGACGCGATTGGCATCGAGCGGTTGGCCCGCGACCAGCTCGCCCTGAAGCCCGATCGTCATTGCGCGTGCATAGATTGCAATTAATGCCGGGTCCGATGAATAGCCCTCATAGGTCCGCCCCCAGCGAAGATCCTGCGGAACCGCGAGGGTCGGTGCAAAAGTCCACTCGATGCCGCTGCCGGAAATCTCGGCTGCAGTCGCGGCACCGATGCGCTTAATCAAGTCGGCGTCGCGCGCAGCACCAAGGCCGATATTATGCGGAAAAATCGTTGCCTCGGGCAGGTTCGAGTGACCGTGGACCGCGTCGACGCCGAACAATATGGGTATACCGGCACCCGATTTGCGTGATGTCGCGCGGAATGCGCTAACCAGCTGACTCCATTTTGCGGCGTCGGCGCGTTCATCGCCATATGGTCCCGAATTACCACCCGCCAGTATCGATCCGAGAGGATAGCGCAAGAGGTCCTCTGGCTTGATCGCGCTAATGTCTGCTTGGATAAGCTGCCCGACCTTTTGTTCGATGCTCATTCGCGCAATAAGTACGTCGATTTGGCGCTCTACATTATAGTCTGAAATTGCCGAAGGACTTGCCGCGGTCGGCCATTTTGACGGAGTTGCCGTGGCCGACGGTGGCGATGAATCGAGATCATCCGCCTGCGTGACCGCTGGCGCGCATCCCATCAAAAAAAGGGCAAGTCCGACCGTCGATCTCTTCAAAAGCATCAGTTCCTCGCCCTTATTTGTGAACGTTCTCATATCCGAGATTGCATGGACTGCGGCTAAAATCAAGCGATAAGGAAGGGGGGTAGCGCGGATAGCAATGTCCGCAACTGTTCAGCTTATCTCAGCCACGCTGGAAATGGGGGACATACGGACGCCAAAATGGAATTGCACTCAAACAGGTGTCGCGCACAATGAGCGATTTTTAACGCTTAGGGGGCATCTTCAATAACCTGGAGGCGTGGGGTCAGCGCATCGTAGGTTGCGATGATCCTGCATTTCGAGGGGCAAAACCGGTCTACGCGCTCCTTGACCGTCTCGGGATCGGGATGTCTGGGCATGAATCCGCCGAAATTAGATTTTTGCTTCTTTCGCTTGATTGGAGCTGGCAATGCGGACGTCCAGTAGTTGTTGCCCTGTGAGTCCACGTAATGCACCAACACACCATTCATTTCGACACGGCCATTATCTGTCGTCTTTTGGCCGGTCCGGGCATAAGCCGATACCGTACAGGATACTCCCGTATCGGCTGTGCAGCGATCAAGGATTTTGTTGACGGTGGCCTCAGAATCTTCGCTGCCGCTAATCAACCAGCTTTTCTTATGCGCCGCTGTTGGTTTCGTCGGCTGGACAACCATAGCCCACTTGCTTTGAATCAACTTTATTATGGGGAAGAAGTCCTGCGCTTGATCAATATCCGGGTCGACGTCGAGGAAAAAAGTATCAGCATTGTACAAGGTATAAAAATCACAGCCGAACGAGTTTTTCAAACAACTTCTCATCGACACGTTCGGGTCTAATAACATCTCATTGCCAACCGCTCCTTCTATATAACGTTGGCCCATGCCGTCTTCGGAAATATAGATCTGAGCGCTACCGCCCAACTGTGCGGCGATATGACAACCACCACCGGTTGCCTTGTTGCATGCATCTAGCACACGCGCCTTCGCGGCTTCGAGCGTTTTAACCTTGATTGATACCCAATATGCGCCTGTATCAGTATGATATGCAGCCGCCATAAACCCGAGCTCTGTCGGGCGTCGCGGAACAGACGTGATCTGATAACTTGGACCCGAATCTGATGAGCTGCTATTCCCGCCATTTGAGGGACCCATTGGCGCGCAGCCCTCCCATCCGGCTGATCCGCCCCCAATTGGGAAATACCCCGGAGGACAATTGCCTTCGGCTTTGGCAGGCGCGACCCAAAACAGCACCAGAGCAGCAACTATGATAATTGTGCCCCATATGATCTGGCGGCGCTGCGCCGAAGCGCTTTTCAAGTTCAGGAAAACTGACATTTATCGAACATCCTCAATCTTCGGAAAGCGGGTTTGTCGACGTAGTTCGCACACACATAGGACAGCTCGACCAAGGTCTTGCTAAATCGCCCGACCGCCGGACAACGCCATTGCCCGCTTAATACGCATGTCTTCGCGATAAGTGATAGTTGTACGAAACCCAACAAAAGCGGTGTACCGGTGCAGTTGGTCCTCGAGAAACCGGTCGAGCCTGACGATTATCAGCCTTTGACTGAGGGCACCGGGCCTTAAGTAATGTCCTTACGCCGAACAGAGTAAGGAGGTTCGTGCGAACGCTCTTGACCAACACACCAAGTCCTTCCGGAAAACTTGTAAAACAGCGGCCGACGTTAGCGAACACGGACGGGGTAGCTGCACGCCGAATAATATAACTCGCAATTGCTGTTTCTCTTATCTTTCGCGCACTCTGCTAATGCAATGCCTTCTGCTTCTTTGAGTTCATAAGCGCTCGCGCTTGGCGCAGTGACTCCGCCTCGGGCGACAGCGATGCATTGATTGTGGGTCGTCATGTTGATGTAACAATTCTTTGCGCCCATGTCTCGACACTGGGCTAATGCCGCTTTTTCAGCCTTTTGTTTGCTCGGCATGTCAGTTGCGGCGCCGAATGCATTCATCCCGAACGCTATCGACATCCACCGGGTTTTCCAAACTGGTTCGTCGTGCGGCCCAGGCCTTGATCCCGAGTTTCCGCCTCCCGGTATCGGCGCACAGTTCGTGAAGCCAGGCGAACTAATAGGATAGACAGACCCCACCCTCCGCCCGTAAGTCAAAGGTCATCGCAACGAACGCAAGTAGCGATACTGCCGTGACCCGGAATATCATTGACGCGAAATCTTTCATAAAAACATGAACTCCTTGTCGTCAGCTTGAGCGTGGCGAGCATTGAGCCTTTTTCAACGTGCCCTGGAGCAAAGATAATGACAGCCTGGCTTTGCAAGCCATCCACAATACCGATATACCATCGCATTTTTCCGTCCAGATCGATAATCACAATATCCCAACTTTCGCGGCTAAAAAAATCGGGATAATTGAGCCAAGTTTCTTCAAGAGCACTAAGACTTAATATCCCCCAAGGCTTTCACGAGGGTTCTCCGCGCTTCCTTTAATGATCGATGATCCAAAACTCATCCTCAGACTTAAACTCATGGCGATGATATGGTCACTGGTCGAGCCGCAACGCGAGCACCCAGAAAAGCAATTACCCAGTGGACCCGTCCGCCATAGTCGGCGCAGCCCGTATCTTTGTTCAATCCCCTGACCCATTTGTTTTTTACTTGCCAACGCAACGTCGCCGAGGCCTGATCTTCCGTCGAACCCAGGCATTCTGTCTTGCCAGCAGGACCAAGGATGTAAGGATCAAGTTCGCCGCGCACGCGCGTATAACCATCTTTACCGATGTCGAACTTGGCTTTGCCCGGAAGGATGGTCATCATCGGCATGCCATTGGGCGTCCACGAGCGAAGCGTGACCGTCTTGCGGGATTCGAGCCAGCCTTTGCCATCGGGACCCAACTCCCAGTTGATATTGTTCCCGCTCCACACATTGCTGTGATTCATCCCAAGCTTCAAAGGCTTGCGCTTAAGCGACCGACCGCCTTGCTGTGTTTCGCTGACCCCCGCCCATCCATAGCGCATTACGAACCGCCCAAGAATACGCCAGGCGTTAACATTGCGCTCACGCAAAGCTTCGATTTCAGACGGGAGAGTGCAGAGCGCATCCATTCGGAAGCGCCCGGCTTCTCGATTCAGGGTCCACGCCACTTCACTGAACCCTGGATGCTGGATGCCGCAATCGGTAGCAACGCCCTTGAATGGATCGAGCCTGCCCATGATGATATTGCCCAACTCATATTTCAGCAGGTCATACCCCCAAGCGCCGATGTCGAACCGGTGAACGCCTTCTGCAAATCGGATGTCGCCCACACCGGTATCGCGATTGTCGAACGCAAGGCCCAGATAGTTAGTGATCTTGATCTCGCCCTGTCCCAACGCATTGATTTTCCAGGAACCGAACTCCAGCATGCGGTTATTGACAAGTCTGGAACTAATCTCGTCGCTTGCTTTGCGCGGGTCGGGCGGCGCTGGAGGGGCAGGAACTTGCGCAAGTGATGCAGTTGGTATCGACAGTAAAGCGAGTGTGATTAGCCTTAGGCATTTCCTGCTAGTCCTTGGGGATAGCATAATTGCGTCCTTCGACATTTATACTGATAATCGAATTGGACGCCAAATTGCGCCACTCGCATGAATTGAAGCTTACCGTGACGGCCAGATCAAGGGTTTCCGGCGCACTGGGTCATCCCATCCTTCTGTTGGGTAAAAACCGCTATGATCTTAGCAAGTAACCGGGACAGTTGGGACATCCAAGATTTCGGTGGCTGTCATGGCGCGGATCCGAAATTGGAGCCGGAAAAAATGTGGGAAAAGATGCTCATTTAATTCAATATAATAGAAATTAACAATCGAACACTCTTCCCTCATTGGCCAAGGGAATCACTCAATATCGCTTACTAAGTATATGATTAATAATAAAAAATGTTAGACGCTGAGGCGCTATAACTTCTGTGTCAGGCAGTATCAAGGTGTCTCCAACTACACTGTAAATACAGTGATTTATTTTGTAAGCCGTTCGCGGTCGGTCGCCCTGATTTACCTGAATTTCCGCTAAAGTGCGGGAAGGATTGTGGGACCGAAATGGCTCTGCTTTCGGGGGTATGGTTCCCTGTCAGGCATCGAACTTGATGGTGCTAACTGTGTTGAACCTAAAAAACGCGAAGCCCGGTCGTCATGTCGATGGCAGGGGCTTGTGCCTAGTTGTCAAACCGAGTGGCGCGCGGACATGGCTCTTGCGAATGCAACTGAACGGCCAACGCCGCGACTATGGTCTGGTGTCAGCGTATAACGTATCGTTAACCGATGCCTGAACGGCGGCAGCGACTTGCGCCGCCGGGTGTGCGACACACGCGTCGATTGCCGGATTTCACGACTTCGAGCTGTTTTGTTGCAATCATCTCGTATAGCTTGGTGCGACCCACTCCGATCATTCGGGCAGCCTTGTTTATCTTCACGCAAATTGGTTCAGGCGACGCCGGCGCGATCATGGCACGGCGCTCTCGTTTCGGACGCCGACCGGAACGGCGATCCAGCGGCTAATAGCGGACTCGCGCCAGCCAGCGCCATAAATGCTGATCTTAACTTGGGAGGGGAACGTGCCCTCTGCAATCTTGCGGCACATGGTTCAGCGGGAGAGGCCGATTCCTCAGCCGCAACGACGAGCAGCCTCGCTCAGATTTCGGCACGCTCGGCAACGGTGTCGCATTCACCTTTCAGGTCATTTGATTGAGGCTCAGTCATCGCTGCATAACGCAATGGAGGTAAGCGCGCAGTTTTTCGAATAGACAGCACAAGCGGTGCATGCCAAGCTTGTAGCGCAAAAAAAGGGCGGCCTTTCAGCCGCCCTATCAGTATTGTTTTCAAACCAAATTTACTGTTCGATATTTCTCCTGAACGTCTCCGGCAGGAACAACAGGCCAACCACAAAGGTCAACGCTGCGATCACGATTGGATACCAGAGGCCGTAATAGATATCCCCGGTCGCGGCCACCATGGCAAAGGCGGTGGTCGGCAGGAAACCGCCGAACCAGCCATTGCCGATATGATAAGGCAGCGACATCGAGGTGTAGCGGATCCGGCTGGGAAACAGCTCGACCAACAGAGCCGCAATCGGGCCATAGACCGCCGTCACCAGCAATACGAGATAGGTCAAAATCAAGATCACAAGCGGCTTGTTGATTTCATCCGGTTTGGCCTTGGCCGGATAACCTGCCTTGACCAACGCGGCCTTCAGCTGATCCTGATATGCGGTAATGGCCGCCTTGCGTTCATCGCCGCTGACCTTTGATGGGTCAGGCGCGGTGAAGGTTTCGCCGCCGATTTTGATCTGGGCGATGGTACCAGCCGGAGCTTCGGTCTTGGTATAGCTGACCGCGCTTTTTGCGAGGAACGACTTGGCGATATCGCAGCTTTTGCTGTCGAACTTGTTCTTGCCAATCGGATCGAACTGCAACGAGCACTCATCATCATGGGCGATGACAGATACCGGCGACGAAGCCTGTGCCTGCATTAATTGCGGATTGGCAGCGTTGGACAGCGCTGTGAACGCGGGGAAGTATGACAACGCGGCCAAGGCGCAGCCTGTCAGGATGATCGGCTTGCGTCCAATCTTGTCCGACAACCAGCCGAAAAAGACGAAGAACGGCGTGCCGATTGCCAATGCGATGGCGATCATAATGTTCGTGGTTGCGCCATCGACCAACAGCATCTTCTCAAGGAAGAACAGCGCATAGAATTGGCCAGTGTACCAGACCACAGCCTGTCCGGCGACTGCACCGAGCAAAGCGATAAGCACCCATTTAGCGTTTTTCCATTGACCAAATGCTTCGGTCAGCGGTGCCTTTGAGGTGGTTCCTTCATCTTTCATTTTCTGGAAAACAGGGCTTTCAGCCAATTGCATGCGGATCCACATCGACACGGCAAGCAGCACGATGGAAACAAGGAACGGCACGCGCCAGCCCCATTCCTTGAATGCTTCTTCGCCGATATATGTGCGGGTGCCAATCACCACAAGCAAGGCCGCAAACAGGCCGAGTGTCGCGGTTGTCTGGATGAAGCTGGTATAGAGCCCGCGTTTGTTGTTCGGTGCGTGTTCGGCAACATAAGTGGCCGCACCACCATATTCACCGCCGAGGGCAAGCCCCTGGATCAGGCGCATCACCACCAGCATAATGGGCGCCGCAACGCCGATTGACGCATAAGATGGCAACAATCCGACGACGAATGTCGACAGACCCATCAGCCCCATCGTGACGAGGAAGGTATTCTTGCGGCCAACCATATCGCCAATCCGGCCGAAGAATATCGCCCCAAACGGCCGTACCGCAAAACCTGCGGCAAAGGCGGCCAATGCGAAAATAAAGCCAGTGGTTTCGTTGACGCCCGAAAAGAACTGGGCCGAAATGATACTGGCCAACAGGCCGTACAGGTAAAAATCATACCATTCAAAAACCGTCCCAAGCGACGACGCGGCGATGACAAGCTTTTCGCTTTGCGTCGCCTGA
>JBGSPK010000393.1:0-3932 GCA_041738665.1 Sphingorhabdus sp.
ATGGCCAAGCGTTACGCCAGCGGTTCGCTCGACCCGCAAGGCTTGGTGCTGGCAGCAGCAGAATGAAGGAGAAGGTGCAATGAACGACGCAACCCCGATTAACGCCAAAGAGCGCTACTCTGCTGGTGTGATGGAATATAAAAAAATGGGCTATTGGGAGCCCGATTATCAGCCCAAACCTACGGACGTGATCGCCTTGTTCCGCGTGACGCCGCAAGAAGGTGTCGATCCCGAAGAAGCATCAGCCGCCATCGCCGGCGAAAGTTCGACCGCAACCTGGACCGTCGTGTGGACTGACCGGCTCACCGCGTGCGACAAATACCGCGCAAAATGTTACCGCGTCGATCCGGTACCGAATGCCGAGAACCAGTATTTCGCTTGGATCGCGTATGACATCGACCTGTTCGAGGGCGGCTCTATTGCCAATCTAACGGCGTCGATTATCGGCAATGTCTTCGGCTTCAAGGCGGTGAAAGCTTTGCGGCTCGAGGACATGCACATCCCTGTCGCCTATCTCAAAACCTTCCAGGGCCCCGCCACCGGCATCGTCGTCGAGCGTGAACGGATGGACAAGTTCGGACGGCCTTTATTGGGTGCGACGACCAAGCCAAAGCTTGGCCTCTCGGGCCGCAACTATGGCCGCGTGGTTTATGAAGGCCTGAAGGGCGGGCTCGATTTCATGAAGGATGACGAGAATATCAACTCGCAGCCCTTCATGCACGCGCGCGACCGGTTCCTCTACGTGATGGAGGCGGTCAACAAGGCGCAGGCCGCGACCGGCGAGGTCAAGGGGCATTATCTGAACGTCACCGCTGGCACGATGGAGGAAATGTACGCGCGCGCCGAATTCGCCAAGGAGCTTGGTTCCATCATCATCATGATCGATTTGGTTATCGGCTACACAGCGATCCAGTCGATGGCGATCTGGGCGCGGAAGAACGACATGATCCTTCACCTCCACCGTGCGGGCAACTCGACCTATAGCCGCCAGAAGAACCACGGGATGAACTTCCGCGTGATCTGCAAATGGATGCGGATGGCGGGCGTTGATCATCTGCATGCTGGCACCGTCGTCGGCAAGCTCGAAGGCGATCCGCTGATGATCAAGGGCTTCTATGATACGCTGCGCGAGGACCATGTTCCGCAGTCCTTGGAAACCGGGATATTCTTCGAACAGGACTGGGCAAGCCTCAACAAGGTCATGCCCGTGGCATCGGGCGGCATCCACGCCGGGCAGATGCACCAGCTGATCCATTATCTCGGCGAAGACTGCGTGCTGCAATTCGGTGGTGGCACGATCGGCCATCCGCAGGGTATTCAGGCTGGCGCGACTGCCAACCGCGTTGCGCTTGAATGTATGATCCAGGCACGCAACGAGGGCCGCGATTACCTGAATGAAGGGCCGGAGATCTTGCAAGCCGCAGCGCGCTGGTGCGGCCCCCTGCGTGCGGCGCTCGAAACATGGAAGGACATATCGTTCAACTATGAATCGACCGACACCGCCGACTTCGTCCCCACCGCAACTGCCGCGTAAGGAGAACCATCATGCGCGTTACCCAAGGCACATTTTCGTTCCTGCCCGACTTCACCGACGAGCAGATTACGGCCCAAGCCCAGTACTGCCTCGACAACAAATGGGCGGTGAATCTTGAATATACCGACGATCCGCACCCGCGAAACACTTATTGGGAAATGTGGGGGATTCCGATGTTCGACATTCCCGATGCGGCGGGCGTGATGATGGAACTGGCGGCGTGTCGCAAGATTCACGCCGGGTCGAAATATATCCGCCTGACCGCGTTCGACGCTACCCACGGCTGGGAATCGATCCGGCTCTCGTTCATCACCGACCGGCCCATAAATGAACCCGGCTTCATGATCGAGCGGCAGGAACGCGGCGGGCGCAATATGGCGTACACGACGCGCGCTTATATCGCCGACAAGCCAGAGGGCGAGCGTTACACCGGCTGATGACCGACACCGTCGATCTCCAGCGCGATTTTGCGGAAAGCGGGCTGTCCGACGAGTTCGGGCAGCTTGACCGCGAGCTGATCGGCCTTGCGCCGGTCAAGCAGCGGCTGCGCGATATATCGGCGTTGCTGCTGGTCGATGCGGCGCGCAAGCGGCTTGAACTCGCCACCGAAGCGCCGACGTTGCACATGAGCTTCACCGGCAACCCGGGAACGGGCAAGACCACCGTGGCCGAACGGATGGCGGGTATTCTCCATCGGCTGGGACTTGTCAGAAAAGGCCATCTGGTTTCGGTCACCCGCGATGATCTGGTCGGCCAATATATCGGTCACACCGCGCCCAAGACGAAGGAAATCCTGAAAAAAGCGATGGGCGGCGTGCTGTTCATCGACGAAGCTTATTATCTCTACCGCCCCGAAAACGAGCGCGATTACGGGCAGGAAGCGATCGAGATACTGCTTCAGGTGATGGAGAACCAGCGCGACGATCTGGTGGTGATATTGGCGGGTTATGGCGAACGAATGGAAACCTTCTTCGCCTCCAATCCCGGCTTTCGGAGCCGCATCGCGCACCATATCGACTTCCCTGATTATGGCGATGACGAGCTGGTCCAGATCGCCGAACTGATGCTCGAAAAGCAGAACTACGGCCTGAGCGCCGCTGGCCGCGAAGCGCTGATCGAATATGTCGCCGCGCGCAAAGCCCAGCCCCTGTTCGCCAACGCGCGCTCGATCCGCAACGCGCTCGACCGCGCGCGATTGCGTCAGGCGAACCGCATGTTCGCCGGCCCGCAGCCGGTCGCTATCGAGGATCTGTCGATCATTGACGCGCCCGACATCCTTGCCAGCCGGGTGTTCGATGCGAAGGACGCTGGCGAATGAGACTTAAGGCGATCATTTTCGACGTCGACGGCACGCTTGCCGAAACAGAAGAAGCACACCGGACGGCGTTCAATAGGGTCTTCGCCGAGGCAGGCCGAGAGTGGAAATGGAGTGTCGATGACTATCGCGAGCTGCTGAAAGTCACTGGCGGTAAGGAGCGCATCCGGCATTTTCTCAAGCTGATTGGCGAAACCGCCACCGACCAGTTCATCGCCGATGTCCACGCGCGTAAGAATGAAATATATGCGGCGCTAGTGGCGAGCGGCACGGTCGCATTGCGGCCCGGGATAGCCCGCCTGATCGGCGAAGCGCGCAGCTGCAAGATGCGAGCCGCAATTGCGACGACGACGAGCAGGGCGAATCTCGTCGCGCTACTCGACTGTCAGTTTGGGACCGGGTCGATTGCCGATTTCGATGCGGTGGTAACCGGTGAAGATGTTGCCCATAAAAAGCCCGACCCTGAAGTCTATACGCGCACATTATTGGCACTGGGCCTCCCTCCCGAAGCCTGCGTCGCCATTGAGGATTCGCGCAACGGCCTGCTCGCTGCCGCCGCCTGCGGGATTGCCGTGCTCGCCACGCCGTCGCTCTATACTTTGCACGAACAGTTCGGCGGCGCAGCAGGCGTACGCGCCGATTTGGATCATCCATTCCCGCCCATCGACGTGGCAGCGCTCAACACCTTGCTGGTGTCTCACCAGCCGCTGGTAGCGGCCTCATGACAACGCCCGAGCCAGACCCTGCCGACCTGAATCCGCTGGTCCGACATGGCCTCGATGACCAAGGCGGCCGGCGCGCGCTCATCGGTTTTCACTTCATCGAACGCGCGCTTCTGATGGTCGCCGCCGCGATGACCATCGGCGCAGCAGGCATCGAGATTGTTGGCGTCTACCGCGCGCAGACGATAACGTTGGCCGACATATTGCTGATCTTTCTTTACACTGAAGTGATGGGCATGATCGCGGTTTTCTACACTGGGCGCGGCTCGCCCTTTGTCTATCCGATTTTCATCGCGGTCACGGCGTTGGCGCGGCTGATTGTGCTGCAAGGCAAGGACATGGCGCCCGAAAATATCCTGTT
>JBGSPK010000033.1:0-5979 GCA_041738665.1 Sphingorhabdus sp.
CAAGCCATATAGCCGGAGTTCGCTTTCCCAAAACTTAACATTAATTTGGGCTGTTGAGATAATGCTAACAGGTCGTTACGCGGCGCTAATGGACACAGCTTTTTCTGATATCGATACATGGATTTTTGATCTCGACCTGACGCTATATCCGCCTGAGGCCAATATCATGGTACAGGTTCGTGACCGGATTGCGTTGTTCGTGCAGGATTATTTCAAAGTCGACTCAGAAACGGCACACGGCATCCGATACAATTACTGGCAGAAATATGGGACCACGCTTGGCGGGCTGATGGCGGAGCACGATGTCGAGCCTCATGGATATCTTGATTTTGTGCATGATGTCGACATGTCATTGTTGACGCCAGCACCCACATTGCGCGCGCATATTGACGCGTTGCCAGGTCGCAAGCTGATTTTTACGAACGCCGATGCGCCTTATGCCGACCGGGTACTTGCTGCACGCGGGCTGACGGACATATTCGAGGATATATTTGATATCCACCGCATGGATCATGCGCCCAAGCCGAACCCTAACAGTTACGCCGCTTTATGTACGCAACTCGACATAGCGCCCCAACGCGCGCTTTTCGTTGAGGATTCCGCGCAAAATCTCGCTCCGGCCAAAGCGCTTGGCATGCGAACAATTTGGGTGAAACATGCGGGCGAAGCTGATAGCAGCGGCCACGAAGAGCATATTGACCACCAGATTGCCGACGGCACCGAATGGCTGTCGTCAATTCATTGCCTTGAAAGGGCGATATGAACGAGCAACTTTCCGCCATTGTCGACGCCGCGTGGGATGCACGCGACAGCATGAACAGCGCCACCCAGGGCGAAGTCCGCGACGCGGTGCGGACCGCGCTCGCCGGCCTTGATGATGGCTCTTTGCGTGTCGCCGAAAAAAACGATGGCGAATGGCAGGTCAATCAATGGCTGAAGAAAGCGGTCCTACTGTCTTTCCGTCTCAACGACAATGTCGTGGTCGATGGCGGAGCAAGCGGAGCGCCTGCCTATGACAAGGTTCCGTCGAAATTTGCCGGTTGGGGCGCAAACCGTTTCCGTGAAGCAGGGTTCCGCGTGGTTCCCGGTGCGGTTGCGCGGCATGGCAGCCACATAGGTAAAAATGTCGTGCTGATGCCAAGCTTCGTAAACATTGGCGCGCGGGTCGACGAAGGGACTATGGTCGACACATGGGCCACCGTCGGAAGCTGTGCGCAAATTGGCAAAAATGTCCATCTATCGGGCGGTGTTGGCATTGGTGGCGTTCTTGAACCGTTGCAGGCAGGACCAGTCATTATCGAGGACAATTGCTTTATTGGAGCGCGTTCCGAAGTCGTTGAAGGCGTGATCGTCGAGGAAGGCGCGGTACTTTCAATGGGCGTGTTCATCAGCTCGACCAGCAAAATCGTTGACCGGACCACGGGTGAGATATTCGTTGGCCGCGTACCCGCTTATTCGGTTGTCGTTCCCGGTTCGCTGCCCGGAAAGCCGTTGCCTGACGGCAGCCCCGGACCAAGCTTATCATGCGCGGTCATCGTAAAAAGGGTCGATGCGCAAACGCGGGCTAAGACCGCGATCAACGATCTGTTGAGGGATTAGGTCGACCAATCGAACTGAATCCCTAATCTAATAGTTGCAAATCGGAGCGAATCGCTCCATAACAAAAATGCGGACCGGGCCCCTCTGGCGCTTCGCTTCTTCGGAAGGAACGTGATGTCGGCCGCATCGGATGATTCCGGTGCACTGGTCAGGCGGTCCTTCAAACCCCCGAAATACGCCTTCCGGTGGCCGGAACATCCGATTGAACTTAACACTGTTCAAGAGGATATTTATATGAACTTTTCGTCATTTCGTTTGATGCAATATCACCAGAAACTCGACTCCGAACTGCGTGCCGAACGGGCGCAGCGCTGGCCCGATATATTCCGCATCCAGAAACTGAAGCGGCTTAAACTGGCGGTCAAGGACCGGCTGTCGGCGAGTGCAACCAAAACCTTTGGCAAACGCCTGCGTCTCCAAAAAATCTAATTTCAGACGCTCTCTGACGGCGCTGCACGGACAGTCTGTGCAGCGCCATTTGAGTTGCGCCAACAGGGAATAAATCCATGGAATTTCTAATGATGGACTGGCTGGGAACGCCGGCCTGGTTCTGGATGAGCTTTATCGGCATCGTCGTCGCTCTGACCGCATTTGACCTTGGCTTCCTGCACAAGGAAGACAAGGAAATGGGTATCGGCGAAAGCCTGAAGCTGTCCGCTTTCTATATCAGCATCGCGCTCGCCTTTGGCGCGTGGGTCTGGTTCCAGAAAGGCGCCGATCTCGGGATGAAATATTATACCGGCTTCTTCATCGAAAAGGCGCTGTCGATTGACAATGTCTTTGTGATCAGCCTGATTTTCACCTTCTTCGCCATCCCCCGCAAATATCAATATCGGGCGCTCCTCTGGGGTATCATCGCAGTTATCGTCTTGCGAGGATTAATGATCGCGGCGGGCGCGGCGATCGTTCAGGAATATTACTGGACGCTCTATATATTCGCTGCATTTCTGATCGCGACCGGCGTGAAAATGCTGTTTACCGGCGACCAGGAAATGGACGTCGCCAAAAATCCGGTGGTCAAATATATTTCGACCCATATGCGCGTGACGAAAGAGCTTCATAACGAGAAGTTCTTTGTAAAGGTACAAGACGAGAAAACCGGCAAAATGGTGCGCGCAGCGACGCCATTGTTCTTGGCGCTGGTCGTCATCAACCTGGCCGACCTCGTTTTCGCGGTGGATTCGGTACCAGCGATCTTTGCAATTACGACCGATACGTTCATTGTCTACACGTCGAACATCATGGCGATTTTGGGTCTGCGTGCGCTGTATTTCGCGTTGGCAGCCATGGTGCACCGATTCCATTATCTGAAATATGCGCTCGCGCTGGTTCTGGTGTTTATCGGCTCAAAGATCTTCGTCTCCGACTTCCTGATGGCAGGCGACAAATTCCCGCCGGTGCTGAGCCTTGGCGTCACCTTCGCGCTGATCCTTGGCGGGATTCTGTTCTCGCTTTGGAAAACGCGGAATGACCCCAAGCTAGCCTAGCGTCGGCCCTTGGTCGGGGCGTTAAAGTCGGGCGGTTTGTTGGCAATCCACGCCACAAACCGCGCGATTTCCTCATGTGCAAGTAGCGCCTCAGCCGTCGAATAGCGCTTTTCAAGATCGCTGTTGGTAAAATTGGCGTGGATAGTCTTATTGCATATTGGATGCACCGGCTGTTGCTCGCGCCCACCCCGGCTTTTGGGGACCGGATGATGCCAAACGGTCACCTCGCCCATTGGGCGTCCGCATAACCAACAGGTCAGGACAGGCGGGATCTCCGCCTCCTCGTCTTCCCAATCACGGTTTTTTCTGGCCAATTACGCAGGACCAATGCGGTAGGCGCAAAGCTTGTTGCCATGAGGGTCGCGGAAATAGGCGCCGTAAAATGCCTGTGGGCCGTCGTCACCGCGTACGCCGGGAGGACCCTCACACAACCCACCCAGTTCGAGCGCTTTAGCATGAAAGGCATCGACCTGCGCCCGGTCCTTCAAGTCCATCGCCGCCATATTGCCATTGCCGACGGTCGCCGGTTCCTGATTATAGGGTAAGGTCACCGCAACCCCAAGCTGCTCCATCCCGCCGGCATAGAGCGTGAAGCCACCCCGATCCTCGCCGAACTCCATCACTTTTTTCATGCCGATGGTGCCGAGCAAATTGCCGTAAAAGGCGCGGGCTCGGGGCAAGTCATTGGTTCCCATCGTGACGTAACCCAGCATAATATTCTCCTCGACTTGCAACTAATCAGGGACACTGCTCGAAGCAATGTCCAACGGGTGCAAATTCGTCGACCATCGTCACATAGCGGACAAAACCCCGGCGCTGTTTGGGGTTCACCCAAAAGCCAGCGCGCAAGCTATAGGCTTCACCGACATGGCCAATCCATTGCTCACCTTTTCCAGCGTCGAGCCAGTGGACGCCAAGGCCATATGCCTTGAAATATCCCTTGTTGTCATCGCCATTGCTGCCGTCGAATATCCACACCGGACCAATCATTTCGGCAAAGTTTTTTCGCAACAGCAAAGGCTTACCACCTTTAAGCAGCACCTGCCCGACCTTCGCCAGATCGCGCGCCGAAATGCGCAGTCCGCCTTGCGGGCTGAAAGCGGAACCGTTGCGGCCAAGCCTGTACAGCTTCTCGACATCGCAACTACCGTTGGTCGCGGCATAGACCGGACATGGATCCTTGCCGGTAATCGCTGCGTCCCTCGCCAAATCGCCATTGGGACGTAAAAGCGTCACCGCCTGAGCGCGCCGCCCGTCGCTGCATCCATCACCCCAATTATAGCAGGCATCGAGCTCTAATGGCCGAAGCACCAATTGCGCCATCAGCCTGTCAAAGCGTTCTCCGGTAGCAGACTCCATGACAGCGGCGATCAGCGGTGAGTTTATATTCGCATAGCTGAAATAGTCGCCGGGCGGATAGCGCAGCTCCCACGCCTTATTCTGCACCAGCACTTGCGACAGGTCGCCATCCAATGGCACGATATAGTCGATAGTGTCACGCAAGCCGCTGCGGTGCGATAGCAGGTGCCGCATCGTGATTGGCGCATCGGGGAAGGCCGGGTTGCGCACCTGCCAGCCGAGATAGGCGCTGACATCGCGGTCGAGGTCGATTTTGCCCTGCTCCACAAGCCGCATCACGCCCAGCGCGACCACGAGCTTGGAAATCGAGGCAACGCGCGTTGGATCGTCGATGGTCACGAGTCGCCCCGCTACACCGGCGTTACCCTCGGCGAAGTCGGTTGTGATATGGTTCGCAGTAAAGTCTAATTTGACCCGTGCCGGCTGGATTGTCGCGGTCCCCGAAGAGCTGACCGGTGATGGTACAGCGCATCCCGCTAGCCAGATGCTTGCGAGCAATGCGCCGCCCCACTTCATGCCGCGGGACATGCCCCGACATGCTTGCCAATCGCATTGCCGGTCATCTTGACCTTGCCAATCATCGGCAGCCGCACTGCGACTTCGCTTTCATAGTTGAACTCGGTCTCGCCCATGACCCCTGCCAGCTCCATATCGACGCTCCCCATTCCATCCATACCGCAAGAAAGCTTCATGCGAACATTCTGGCCCGACACATCGAACGCCTTGTAGACGCATTTCTCCGCGCCATCGCCGCCGAAGAAATCGGCACCGGGCTTTTTGGCGTCGGCTTCGGACAGGCAACTGCGGTTCGAAGCCCCCGCTGCGATCTCGTCCATGATCTGCTGCTTTTGCGCCTTGCCCAGCGTCGGCACGTTGATGTCGGTGAAAACGAACTTGGTCTCCCACAGCCCCGATTTCATCGGAATGAAGGCATCATAGTCCATTTCGGCGGCGCGCTCCTCGCTATCGACCATACCATTGCCGTCCTTGTCGGAACTATTGTCCGAGCAAGATGCGAGTATGATACACGCCATAAAAGCTCCAGCTGCGACCCTGAGCTTTATCATGCCGGGCAATCCCCAACACGCTTGCCTTCGATCTTGCCGGTCATCTTGACCGCACCCATCGGTGTGCCTTCGGTGCTTTGCTCGATATTCATCGTGTAGGTTTCAGCGGCAAACTTACCGTCCATCTTGCTCTTGATGGTCATATTGCCACCGGGCTTGCAGGTCATTGCGACTTTCATTGTGTCACCTGACCGGCTGAGTTCTTCAAAGGTGCAGTTGGCTTCGGGTGGTGCGCCAAAGAAATCGCCACCGGGCTTGTCAACCTGCGCCTGTGTCAGGCAGCTTTTCTCGGTCATGCCCTTGCCCATCTGTTCTTTCATCTTGCCCTGGACATTGGCCGGGACGCCGGGTGCATCGATCTTGTCAAAGCCGATCTTCACTTCCCAAAGACCAGGCTTCATCGCCATCGCGCCGCCAGCCGACATTTCCGCTTTCGCCTCGGCATCGGTGATCTTGCCATCACCATC
>JBGSPK010000105.1:0-4132 GCA_041738665.1 Sphingorhabdus sp.
GTCATCAAGGCGTGCGCCAAACACGGCATCACCACGCTGGCCGCAGTGCCGCCGTTATGGGTGCAACTCGCCGAACAGGACTGGCCCACCGAGGCGACAGAAACCATGCGTCGCCTGACCAATTCGGGCGGCGCGTTGACCCCAAGCCTTGTAAAAAATCTGCGCAGCATTTTTGGGGAGCGCACCGATATTTTCGCGATGTACGGCCTGACCGAAGCTTTTCGCTCAACCTATCTCGACCCAACGCTCATCGATGGCAACCCAACCAGCATGGGCCGAGCCATTCCCTTTGCCGAAATCATGGTAGTTGCCCCGGACGGCAGCGAAGCCGCGCCAGGCGAGCCCGGCGAACTGGTTCACGCAGGGCCATTGGTCGCGCAAGGTTACTGGCAAGACGAAGCCCGCACCGCCGAGCGCTTCAAACCGGCACCGGAGTTCTCGCGCTTTGGCGGCATGGCGGTCTGGTCTGGCGACACTGTCCGCCGCGACGCCGACGGGCTCTTATACTTTGTCGGCCGGGACGATGCGATGATCAAAACCAGCGGCAACCGAGTGAGCCCTACTGAAATCGAGGAAGCCGCCGTCGAAAGCGGGCTGGTCACTGAAGCCTGCGCGTTAGGCCGCAAGGACGAGCGACTGGGCGCGGCCATCATATTGTTCGTACGCGGCAGCGGCGATGATGAAGGGCTGAAGGCGCATTTGAAAGCGACGCTACCCAACTTCATGCAGCCCGCTGAAGTGGTGTGGCTGGAGGCGTTTCCGAAGAGTGCTAACGGGAAGTTGGACCGGAATGTCTTGGACGGGCAAAAGCCTAATGATATGGACTAGCCAAATGTCATATCGGTAAGTTTTGTTGTGTAGTATCAGCGTTGGCCAAAACTCTTGCTGGGAGAGAGCGAATGAAGAAACAGTGGGTTAGCTTGGCTGTTGCATTACTGGTTTGCAGTTGCGTCGATAGCAACAACGTTAAGCCTGTTCCAAACATTCAGCTTAATGTGAACCCCAAAAAATCTTATGGCCTTGACGTACGGTTTGTAGAAAATCCGGGACCCTTTAAAGAAATTGATGTCACAGCACATTATCGCGTCGGTGATTATTGTACTCCACCAGAGCCTCTTAGTGGAGCTGTACTGCCTCCTGAGCATAGCATTAAATTAGCGGTCAAAAAGGTCGACGATGGCCACTATTCGGCGGTCTTTCATCAAGATGCGTTACGTGATGAAGATTATTTCGGCTTGGGCCTTTGCCGTTGGGCATTGCAAAATGTGGCGGTAAAATTCAAGTCGCCCTCCACTCAATTTTTGGCATCGCTGTCAAGCCGTGGTGGCGAGATTCAAGCCGATTTACCGCAAACCCAATATTATCTCAGCTCTGACTATTTCAAAAAGCCCCAAGTGGGGGACATCGTATTCGGCGAGAAGGCAGGCTTCTATTTACCCAGCTTGGGCACACAATTTCGGGTCATACTTGCGACAAAAAATATGTGATTGAAAAGTGCAAGAACTATTGCGGGCTCAGTATAAGGTGCTTGGATTATAAAATCTGTAAAGCTGGGCTGCAATTGCATAGAATACCCTATCCGCTGAGGGCGACAGAATGCTTTCGTCTTCGCGAGCTTATCGAAACTTTTACGCCTGTCCGCTATGGGAGGGCTTTATGAAGGCAAACGGACCAATCCCCTCTGGCTACAGCGCCGTTGATGGCGAACTCGCTATCGGCGGGGTGACGGCATCTGCGCTGGTCGAGCGAGCCGGAGACACGCCGTTGTTCGTCTACTCGTCCCAGCATTTGCGGCAGCGTGTGACGGGTTTGCGCGCCGTGATGCCAAATCGGCTGGCTATCCATTATGCGATGAAGGGTAACCCCTTTCCACCCTTGCTGGAACTGATGAACGGGTTGGTCGATGGTTTCGATGTGGCGTCGGGTGGGGAGTTGGAGTTGGCTCTGGCCTCAGGGGTGAACGCAGGCCGGATCAGCTTTGCCGGACCCGGCAAGCGCGATCGGGAACTTGAGCGTGCGATTGCGCTGGGTGTCACGCTCAACAGCGAGAGCGAGGGCGAAGTTGATCGCGCAATATCTATCGGCGCTAGGATCGGCGTCACGCCGCGTTTGGCGGTCCGCGTAAACCCGAGTTTCGATCTCAAAGGCTCGGGCATGAAGATGGGCGGCGGTGCCAAGCAATTTGGCGTTGACGCCGACCGCGTGCCTGCTCTGACCAAGCGCATCATCGGGGCGGGCGCCGAATGGCATGGGTTCCATATCTATGCTGGAAGCCAAGCTTTAAAAGCCGACGCAATCATCGACATGCAGGCGCAGACCTTGGCTTTGGTCGCCGAACTCACTGCTGTGATTGGCGTATCGCCGCCGCACGTTAATCTGGGTGGCGGCTTCGGAATTCCCTATTTTCCAGGCGACGAACCCGTCGATATCAAGGCGGTCGGCGCCGCACTGGGTCATGCGTTCGATGCGCTCCCTACTAGTTTATCCGACACCCATTTCTGCATCGAACTCGGCCGCTATCTGGTCGGCGAAGCAGGCGTCTACCTGACCCGCATCGTCGACCGCACAATCAGCCAAGGGGAGGTCTTCCTCATCACCGACGGCGGCCTCCATCATCAACTCGCCGCCAGTGGCAATTTCGGCACCGTCATCCGCCGCAATTATCCTGTGGCGATTGCGACGAAGTTTGATGCGGCGTCGGAGGAAGTTGCCTCAATTGTTGGCTGCCTATGCACACCGCTCGACAAACTATCCGACCAAGCCCATCTGCCGCGCGCCGACGTGGGCGATCTCGTCGCCATTTTTTGCGCTGGAGCGTATGGAGCCAGCGCCAGCCCTGCTAATTTCCTAGGGCAGGGGCCAGCGCTGGAAATGCTTATATAGGCACGGATTTGCCTAATTTACGGTGGGTTGATTTGCCTTTTTGGCAGGCTTATAGCGGTGCTCCATAAGTAAGCGGTCCTGCGGGGCCGCTTTTTGCCTTTTGGCGAAACAGAAAGGAAAAGCCATGTCGATCACTCCCCTGATGCCCGTCTATCCCCGTTGCGGGTTCCGGCCGGTGCGAGGTGAGGGCGCTTGGCTGATTAGCGAAGATGGCAGCCGTGCGCTGGATTTTGCGGCGGGCATTGCGGTCAATCTTCTGGGCCACGGGCACCCGCATCTGACCAAAGCCATTCAGGATCAGGCAGCGACTTTGATGCACGTGTCGAACCTGTATGGCAGCCCGCAAGGCGAGGCCTTCGCCCAGCGTCTTGTTGACACGACATTTGCCGACACGGTCTTCTTCACCAATTCGGGTGCCGAGGCAGTCGAGTGCGCGATTAAGACTGCGCGTGCCTATCATCAGTCGCAGGGCAGCGAACGGTTCGAAATCATTACGTTCAAAAATGCATTCCATGGCCGGACTATGGCAACGATTTCGGCATCGAACCAAGAGAAGATGCATAAGGGCTTCCTGCCGTTGCTCGAAGGTTTCAAATATGTCGACTTCGACGATTTGGAAGGCGCCAAGGCCGCAATCGGTCCGAACACCGCCGGGTTCTTGGTCGAACCCATCCAAGGCGAGGGCGGTGTCCGTCCCGCGTCCGATGCCTTCATGAAGGGCCTGCGTGCGTTGGCTGATGAGCATGACCTGATGCTGATCCTCGATGAAGTCCAGTGCGGCGTCGCTCGGTCAGGCACGCTCTATTGTCATGAACAATATGGCATAAAGCCTGACATCATGGCGACGGCAAAAGGCCTTGGCGGCGGCTTCCCCGTTGGTGCGTGTCTCGCCACCGAAAAGGCGGCGCGCGGCATGGTTGTCGGTACGCACGGCTCGACTTATGGCGGCAACCCCTTCGCAATGGCGGCATGTCAGGCGGTCTGGGACGTCGTTGCCAATGACGAGTTTCTCGCAAATGTGCGGTCAACCGGCGACAAGCTGCGCGCGGCGCTTGAACAATTCATCGGCAATTATCCCGACCTGTTCACCGGTGTACGCGGCAAGGGCCTGATGCTTGGCGTGATGATGACGCATGAAGCACGCGCATTTGTCGCTCATTTGCGCGACAATCACGGGCTGCTGACCGTGGCGGCAGGCGACAATACATTCCGCGTTTTGCCACCGCTCAATATCGACGACGGCCATATC
>JBGSPK010000127.1:0-1869 GCA_041738665.1 Sphingorhabdus sp.
CCGCCACCTAAGAAGGGCGTGGAAAGCCCAGCTACTCCGAAAAACTTCCCGGGCGGATGGGCGACCACGAATGATTATCCATCCAAGGCATTACAGGAGGAAAGGGAGGGAATAACGGCATTTCGCGTTTTGGTGTCGAAGGGTGGCGTGGTCACGAATTGCACGGTGACCGAATCCAGTGGGCATGCCGATCTTGACGATGTCACGTGTTCGAATGTGTCGAAGCGTGCGACATTCTATCCGGCACAGGATAAAAAGGGCCGACCAGTCGAAGGGAGCTACGCCAATCGCGTCCGTTGGCAAATTCCGGTCATGGCCAGCAATGCATCCTTTCCGATATTGCGCGATAGCTTGCCCCGACCGCCTCAGATTCTGAAGGCAGCGGAACTGCGCATTGAAAAAGATGACTATCCGTCAGGCGCACTTGCCGCCGGTGAACAGGGCGTAACCACGTTCGCCCTGGACATCGATCCTCAGGGTAAAGTGAACGGTTGCGATGTCGTAACGAGCAGCGGTTCGGTTTTACTTGATCAGCAGTCGTGCGTGGTCGCCAAAAAATGGAGTTTTGAGCCAGCGCGAAATATCGATGGCAAACCGACTTTTGGCAAAAGCCGGCATACGCTGAACTGGCGGTTGCCAAAAGGCGCACCGCGCGTCTCCGCATCACCAGGCCGCCCGACTACAAATCCGTTCGAGAAGGAGGGTTCGATAACGCTCAACCTGGAATTCGATGATAAGGGAAAGCTTGTCGACTGCGCACTAGAGAGCAAGGGCGAGTTTCCATTATTCGGCGGACAAAACATCTTCAGCAACCGCGCGTGCAAGGACGGTTTCGGGCGCGATATCAAGCCGTTTCTTAATGCGAACGGGCAGCCGGAGGCAAAGCGGATTATATACTTCATATGGGGATAGATCACCAAAGTCCGATCCCAAAATCGCCGCAAGATCCTGCCGCAGCAGAGTGAGTTGTTCGGGATAGACTTCACTGCCCCTCGTCCCTATATGCCCAAAAGCACGATACAGGGCTGCATATGCGTTTACTGATTTACCTTTTGGCGATGTTGACCGGATTTTCCGCGGCAGAAGCAGCGCGTCCGCTTTCGGCAATGCCAGCATCCGTCGGTGCTGCCGTGGGCCAAACGCTCGCGACGGTTGCCGTAAAGGCTGCCAAGCAAATTCAGGTTAGCCCTGCAGCAAATGCTCAGTTTCTAGCTGCTCCCATTGTACGGCGCCTATCGGTGCCTCTGTTTTTATCGGTTGCAGCAAGCACTCCGGTGCTTCGGCACGACGTCATTCTCGGCTAAGCCGCGCCGCGTCATCTTCAGGCGCTTGCCTACTTGCCACGACTACGCGGGATAGAGCCGCGCCTTACACCAAATATACTTAAAGGATTTTCCTATGCTCGGCGGAGTTGCCAAAGCCATATTCGGGTCTTCGAACGACCGTTACGTAAAATCGATCATGAAGATCGTCGCCAAAATAAACGATCTCGAAGACACAATTTCGGGGATGGATGATGAACGTTTAAAGCAGCAGACTCAGCTTTTTCGCGACCGGTTGTTGGCGGGCGAGACGTTGGATGACATCCTGCCTGAAGCATTCGCAACGGTACGCGAAGCATCGAAACGGGTCATGGGCATGCGGCATTTCGACGTGCAGATGGTCGGTGGCATCGTTCTTCATCGCGGCGAAATCGCTGAGATGCGGACGGGCGAGGGAAAGACCCTCACCGAAACGCTTGCCTGCTACCTTAATGCACTTGAGGGCAAGGGCGTGCATGTTGTTACCGTGAACGACTATCTCGCCCGGCGCGACGCCGAATGGATGGGTAGGATATACGGCTTCCTCGGGCTGACTACCGGCGTGGTT
>JBGSPK010000164.1:0-21550 GCA_041738665.1 Sphingorhabdus sp.
TCGGTCTCGCGTCGCCTCCAGATTGACCGAAAGGACACCAACCTGGGCACGATTCAGTTCAACAATCGCCTCGTCGCGGATGACATCCATATAGGCGCTGACCACAGCAGAAAAAATCGCACTTTCGGTTCCGCGAAGCGATGCAAATCCAGCTTCGACCCGGTTCTCGGCAGCGCGCACCGAATTACGGATGCCGCCACCTGCGTAAAGCGGAACGGATGCGCTGGGACCAATGCTCAGAACGCGATCTGGAGAGAAGCTCGTGCCGGTTCCATTGGAGCGCGGAAAATTTTCGGTATAGCTCACGCTGGCATCAGCGCTTGGCCGTCCGGCGGACTTGGCTAGCGGCACACCTTCATCAATCGCCTTCTGCCCTTCGCGAGCGGCTGTCAGGTTCGGGTTGGTTTCATATGCCGATACCAGTGCCTCGCGCAGCGTATCTGCAGCGGCAGGCGCAGTTAACATCGCGGAGCTGAGCAGACCGACAATAACCAGACGGCGCGCGCTCAAAACACGAACTCCGGTTTACGCGCAAATTCCGCAAGGGGTGCAATTTCGCTATCGATAAATGGCTTCAACGCAACCCTGCCCCCATGCACATATCCTTTTGCAAGCCGCGTCACCGCGCCCTCTAATATGCCGGTTACCAGCCGCGCACCATCGGCAGCGAGTGCCATCAGGCTAGTCGGCAACTCCTCGACAGCGCCGTCGATGATAATCAACGAGTAAGGAGCAGCCTTGTTTGCGCTGGCCATGTCTGCCGCATCGACGGTCGTGACCTTTGCAACGCGCCGGTCAAGCAAAGCAGCGACATAACCATTGCCCATTCCCACCAACAGGACATTATCATCAGGCACCACATCGGCGGCTTGCAGGAGCAGAGCTGTGGACACTGGCGGGTTCAGAAACCGATGTTCTGCCAACATGATTGCGCGGTCCATATAGGCGGTCGTGCGGTGCGATGCGGTGACATAGTCCTCGCGTGGCAGACGACCCATTTCAGCCAGTACCCACGCCTCGGTAACACCGCTGGTACGCAGCTGGCTATCGACCATCGCGCGTCGCATATCTTCAAAATTGACTGATTCCATCGGGATATTTCCATTAACTTCATAGCCATGTGGCACAACTGTATTGCAAAGACAATACAGCTCTTGATTCTGGTTCTAGCCAGCGTTGCCGAAAACGCCAAGCAGGATTCAGACAAACGCCTGATTTTAGGTGGCAAACAGCAACTTTTTTGCAACATCGATATCCAGCAATATAGGATGACACATTGGCCGTTGCATTGGCTTGCCCGACCCGCTAGATGGCGCCTCCACCGCACGAGAGGCCCGATGGCGGAGTGGTGACGCAGAGGACTGCAAATCCTTGCACGCCGGTTCGATTCCGGCTCGGGCCTCCAAAAAACCGTCTTGGTCAACGATAGCTGCCGCAATCTATTTTGTTGGGTTAGCCAAAGCCAATGGGATGGGCATGGTTACGGTTGAAATTCGAATGAGAAATGCGCGTGTCGCGCGCCCGTCCAGCCAGCGCCATGTTGATGCTCCTGCTATCTGCTCTGATGTTGCATGATATGAGCATCACCATTATTATTTCCAACGGCCAGATACTTGGTTAGCACAGCCCAAATCGCTCGTTTCGCTTCAAAATCAAACGTATTCGCCGGACTGCTTGAAGGCAGACCCACGACATCCAATGATGCGCCGTCAAATGCGTTCGCTGCCAGCGCTGCTGATTTCTTACCGTTGAAAGCAACGGCCTGAAGGTCCGGCAGCCCCATTACAAACTCGCGCAAATCATTGACCTGAGCAAAACGGATTTGGCTATCAAGGCTGCCAGTTCGATGCGCTTCTCCGATGACATCCCACAAGGCTATTTGCGCAGAATTGAGCGCTTCAATTCGCTCGCGATATTCCATAGAGACAAGATTGCGGCCGATTATGCTGCTCAACAATCGCCAGAAATGATTGCGCGGATGAGCGTAATATTCTTGAGCTGCAAGCGACGCGTCGCCAGGCAAACTGCCTAATATCAGAACCCTCGCATCGCGGCGGGCTACTGGCGGCAGACCGGTTTTCAGCATTAATATCCCGGCAGTGGCTGGTCGGCCACTCCCCAGCCCTTGAGCAAGCTTCCCGACGCCCTTGCCAGCAACTCGGTTCGATCTTCCAGATTGAAATGTCCGCCGCCTTTGACCTCGCTGACCTCGCTCCATGCGATTGGCGCAGCCACCGGCGCACCGGATCGGGCACGCACACTATAGGGCAGAATCGCTGTCGATCCGCGCTGGTTCCGGAGCCAGTCGATAAAAATCCGGCCCTTTCGCTTTGCCTTGGACATCGTTGCAGTACAGCGATCAGGCTGTGCTCCAGCCAGCGCGCTAGCGAAACGGTGAGCGAAATCGGTCACTTCGGGCCACTCGGCTTGCGGTGTCAATGGCACCACGACATGGATGCCCTTACCACCCGACAGCATCGGGAAACTCACCAATCCCAAGTCGGAAAGCTGTTGCTTCAGGTCTATGGCGCCTTTGCGCACGTCATTGAAATCCAGCCCCTCGTCGGGATCGAGATCGAAGATCATCCGGTCGGGCAGCTCAATATCATCGGCCTTCGCGCCCCAGCCATGCAGCTCGATCGAACCCATCTGGACACATTCGAGCAGGCCGGTCTTGTCCTCGATATACATATAGGCACGGGTCGTTCCGTCCTTGCCGAGCACGTCGATGGTGCGGATCGCATCGCCCAGATTGTCCGCGCCGTGGCGCTGGAAGAAGCATTGCTTTGCTCTGCCCTGCGGACAGCGCACGAGGCTAAGCGGACGCCCCGCGGTGGTTGACAGTATCAGCGCCGCCATCGTCTCATAATACTCTGCCAGCTCGCCCTTGGTGATGTCGGCTTCGGGAAAAATAACCCGGTCAGCGTTGGAGATTTTGACCGTCCGCGTTTCCGGCACCGGCACGGCGCGTTCGACCTTCACATCCTTTGCCCTTTTGTCGCTGCGCAGGCCGATATAGCTCGCATGGCGCAATATGCCGTCGCCGGTAAGTGACCCATAAGCGATTTCGGCGACCAGCTTTGGTTTCACATAATGTGCCCCGCGCCGGGCCGTGCCGGGTATTTCGACCACTGCCTTGTCGGTCGCAATCGCGTCCAGTTTCTTGCGCAGCGACGATATCGCCAAGTCGTTAAACCCGGTGCCTACCTTGCCAACATAGCGCAGTGCTTCGCCATCTTTCGCCGCCATCAACAGCGCACCGAACCCACGCTTCGTCGCGGTGCTGTCGGTCCAGCCAACGATCACATATTCGCTACGCAACGTGCATTTGACTTTAAGCCACGCCTGAGTGCGCTTGCCGCTGTAAGATGCGTCGGCGCGTTTCGAGACTATACCCTCCAGCCCCGCGTCGCACATCGCCGCGAGTAATTGTTCGCCACTCCCCAATATATGCTCGGCAAACCGGAATGGCCCGTCCGCTGGGATAATCGGTCGAAGCTTTTCCTTGCGCTCGATATTCGGCAATTGTTTGATGTCCGTACCGTCCAGCGCGAGCAGATCGAAAGCGAAAAACAATGTGTCGGGATGGCCTGTCTTGATCGCGTCCTGCAATGCCCCAAAACTTGGATTGCCAGCCTTGTCGAGCACGACGAGCTCGCCATCGATCAAGGCGCTGCCGACATCCAGCGCGGCCGCCGCTTCTACCAGCCGCGGAAACTTGTCCGACCAGTCCAGCCCAGAGCGCGTGTATAATTTTGCCTTGCCGCCGCCGACAGAAATCAGCCCGCGATAGCCGTCATATTTGGTCTCATGCAGCCATTCGCCCCCGTCGGGCACATGATCGACTAGCGTCGCCAGTTGCGGGGTTTCGAACTTGGGCAGTGGCTTTGCCTTCGCTGCGGTCTTGGCCTTCGGCGCTGCTTTTCCCACCGCGATATCCTGCATTGTCCGCCTCGTCATGACGCTGGTCAACCCGCGTTCGACCAGCTCGTCGCTTGACCCGGCAAAGGCGTCGTCGATCTTTCTCAGCAGCCAGTTTTCCCGCTTTACGTTCGGCTTCCCCTTGATCCGCACCAGCAGCCATTCCCCGCGCATTCGCTCGCCATCGAGCGTGAAATGCAGATGACCATTTTCCAGATCCTTCGCACTCTTCCCCGCAATCGGCGCCCAGGTGCCACTATCCCACAGCATTACTGTGCCGCCGCCATATTGACCTTTGGGGATTGTTCCTTCGAAGCTGCCATAATCCAGAGGATGATCTTCGGTACGAACCGCCAGTCTTTTGTCGTCAGGATTCAGGCTCGGCCCGCGTGTGACCGCCCAGCTTTTCAGCACACCATCGATCTCCAGCCGGAAATCCCAATGCAGCCGAGTCGCGTCATGTTTCTGCACAACGAAACTATTACCGTTGCCCTTCGCTCGCTTGCCAGACGGTTCCGCTGTCTTCTTGAAGTCGCGTTTGGCATTATACAGGTCGAGCGGATCGACAGCCATTTTTATGCCCGCTTCCGCGGCGCAGGTTTCTTGGCGGCGGCCTTTTTAGGAGGTGCCGTTTTCGCTCCCGGCTGAGCGAGAGGGCAGTTAAGCGCTGACATGCGGAACATGTACTAACGATAAACTGTAGCTCGCTCCCAAGACAAGAACGATGATACGTATGCGGGTTTCCAACTCGTCCCGATATGATTGCGAAGTGCGTGACGAATCACACGTCGCGATCCGGATTGGCCCGACCTCGTCACCATTGAACGTTGCGGACAGGCCACTATATGCGACAAATCGGCACTACAAAGGCCTAAGGTCTTTATTTGCGCGCCATTTGGCTGTAATGGCGCATCACAACAACTTCAGGAGTATCGACTATCGCAACCCCGCCGACCCGGCGCGCAATGACCCCACCTGTTAAAAGTGGACCGCGCTACAATAATCTTATCACCGCGGAAAAAGTCCGTGTCATCGATGATGATGGCGAAAATCTGGGGGTTTTGTACACCCGCGAAGCGATAGCGCAAGCAGCCGAAGTCGGCCTCGATTTGGTAGAAGTGTCCCCGAACGCCGATCCCCCCGTTTGCAAATTCCTCGACATCGGCAAGTTCAAATATGAAGCCCAGAAAAAGGCAAACCTAGCCCGCAAGAGCCAGAAGACGCAGGAGATCAAGGAGATCAAGATGCGTCCGAACATCGACGACCATGATTATATGGTGAAGATGAAGAAGGTTGCCGAGTTCATCGAGGAAGGTGACAAGGTCAAGATAACCCTGCGCTTCCGTGGCCGCGAGCTCGCGCACCAGCAATTGGGTATGCATCTGTTACAGCGTGTTCAGGCCGATACGGCTGAAACTGCAAAGGTCGAAGCGCATCCGCGCATGGAAGGCCGCCAGATGCTGATGGTGCTGTCGCCGAAATAAGCACGGCGTTACCAGACAGCCTGTCTGATAAGCTCCAACCCGATTGCTATCATCAATCCGTTGATGATCAGGTTGAACCGCGCTGCCGACACGCGCTTGACGAGCCATACGCCAGCAAATGTGCTGGCGATGGCGAGTGGCATGAACAATGCGGTCAAAGTCATATTCTGCGAGTTGAACTGTCCTAGCGCGGCATAAGCCGGCACCTTCATCCAGTTGATGATCGCAAAGAAGATAGACGAGGTGCCTACGAATACCAGATGAGGGAAGTTGCGCGACAACGCCCAAATCTGAAATGGCGGCCCGCCCGCATGCGCAATCTGGCTGGTAAAACCCGAAACGCCGCCCATGATGGTGCCAATCCATTCGGGTACGGGCCCAGTCACGCGGATCTGCCTGCCTATCAACGGCATCATCCGGTACATGCCAAAGGCCAGTGCGATAATCCCGACCAGCCCCCTGATAGCGTCGGTGTCGACTACCGCTGCGAACCACCAGCCCAGACAGATGCCAATTGCAGCGCCGGGTACGGTGAGGAACAACGTTCTTCGGTCAAAACTTTTCCTGAACGCCCAGACGCTGACGATATCCTGCGCCATTAATATCGGCAGCAACATGCCGGCGGCAGCCACTGGATCCATGACAAGCGCGAGCAATGGTATCGCCGCTGCACCCAGCCCCGCAAAACCTCCCTTGGCCAGCCCGACCAGAATGATGGCGGCTCCGGCTACGATGTAGAAAATTATGTCGGTCGGCAAACTCAACCGGCAGATTGGCGCTTACGCAAAGCAAGCACGTAGATAATCGCGGCGGCGGCCGCGAAGATGAACCATTGGATGGCGTAAAGCAGATGGTTATTGGGAATTTGTTCCGGCGACGGCTTTGCCAACAATTGCAGCCCCTCGACCTTGTCGGTTGCCACCAGCTTGATCAGCTGCACATTATCCGGCGCAATGATGCCGCTAATTTCTCCGCCCTTCCACGTCGGCGATACTGGCCGCTCGGACCAGCCAATTGCGACCTTGGCGCCGGGACCTTCAGCGCCGCCTGTTTGACATGAGGCGATATGCGCAAAGCCGGCTTTACCGGCAGAATTGATGCCCGATACCGATTTGACGCTCAGGACGTTAATACACATCAACGACGACTTGCGAAACAGCGGCAGCGCCTTTTCGTAAGGAACAGCAGGCCATGTCACAGCCTCCAAACCGGTCGCTGCCTCGTAACGTGCAAGCAACGCTTCTTTTTCCCCCTTGCGCTGCAATTGCCAGATGCCAAGTCCGACCATCGTCGCGACGGCGAGGCTGACCAATATCGTAGGGATTAATGGCCACTTCATGTGATGTCATCCCGCCCGGCTTCCTTCGCGCGGTTGTAATGTTCTGCCGCCAGCAGAGCGGCCTTAGATACCCGCAGCGAATACACCGTCATAGCCGCAGTAACCGGCACCCAAATAATGACATGTACCCAGAATGGCGGACGGACAGCGGTATCGAGCATGAGCGCCAAAACGATAATCAGCGCGCCGATGCCCAATGTCAGCAACGCAGCCGGACCATCGCCGACATTAAACCCGGCATAGTCCAGCCCGCAATTGCCGCATCGGTCAGCAAAGCGCGCTGGTCCGGCAAACAATGTTTTGGCGCCGCATTGCGGGCACAAACCAAAAAGGGCAGCCTTGGCGATGCCCGGCTGCCCTTCATGGATTTTCGGTTCGGGCATCAATATGCCTTAAGCGTGGATTGGCGCACCCCAGCCACCCCACACATAGATGACGATGAATAGGAACAACCACACTACGTCGACAAAGTGCCAATACCAGGCCGCAGCTTCAAAACCGAAATGCTGTTGGGGAGTGAAGTGCCCCTTATATGTCCGGAAGAGACAGACGCTCAGGAAAATGGTGCCGACGATGACGTGGAAACCGTGGAAACCAGTCGCCATGAAAAAAGTCGTGCCATAGTTCAAACCAGCGAACGGGAAGGGCGCTTCCAGATATTCATAGGCTTGAATCGAGCTGAACAGCAGGCCCAGCAATATGGTCAACCAAAGACCCTTCTTGAGGCCTTCGCGGTCACCATGGATTAGCGAATGATGCGCCCAGGTAACCGTCGTGCCCGAGCACAGCAGGATGAGCGTGTTGAGAAGCGGAAGCTTCATCGCATCCAGAACTTCAAGGCCCTTTGGCGGCCATTGCAGCAACGCTGCTGCGCCATCCTGACCGATCAGGTTTGTTACCGTAAATGCGTGCGTTTCGGCGTCCTTAACAATCTCAAGCGGGGCGGGAAACAGCGAGAAATCAAACCATGCCCAGAACCAGCCAACGAAGAACATGACTTCGGAAGCGATGAACAGGATCATACCGTAGCGCAGATGAAGCTGCACGACCGGCGTATGATCGCCCGCTTGTGCTTCGTTCACGACATCTGTCCACCAAGCCACGAAAGTGTACAGCACGCCGATTAAACCGAGGCCGAACACAAGGCTGCCATAACCGAATTGTTCCGGGTGCATCCACATCACCAGACCGAAGAACATGGTGAGGGCAGAGAATGACCCCATCAACGGTGTGATGCTGGGTGGCAGGATATGGTAATCGTGGTTCTTGGCACCGGCCATGGTTTATTCCCTGTAGTCTAAATGCGTTTTTTGGCTCTTAGCTTCCCTTTTCCGCCGGGTCCACCGTCTTCGGGTTCTCCACCGGATAGAATGTATAGCTAAGCGTAATTTCTTCGATGTCCCTGGTATCGGGATCGGTCATGATCTTTGGGTCGACATAATAAAGCACCGGCATGCGGACCTGCTCTCCCGGTTTCAAGGTCTGCTCGGTAAAGCAGAAGCACTGAATCTTGTTGAAATATTTGCCTGCCAGTTCGGGCGTGACATTGAATGTCGCAGTGCCGGTGACCGGTTGGTCGGACAGATTCTTGGCGATGAAGATCGACATGTCCTTCGCGCCAATGCTGACCGTATCGGTGGGGCGCTCGGGTTTGAATTCCCAAGGCAGATCACTCCGGTGATTGGCATCGAAGCGAATAACGATCGGCTTTTGCGTAGCGACCACAGTGGCCGCCTGCGCCGCATCGACGCGCATCGTGGTTCCGCCGAACCCGGTGACCTGACAGAATATGCGGTATAAAGGGACTGCCGCAAAACCGACGCCAACCATCGACACCGCAAGGCCGCCGGCAAGAAACGCAGTTTTGGCATTGGAGCGCGCCATTAGCCCCAGACCCCGATTTTCGCAACCGTGATGAGGAAAAACAGGATGCAGAGGCCGATGAGGACGATTCCCATGATTCGCGACCGTGCAGCCTGACGCTTACGTATCACCAGAGTTTCTTCGGCGGTATAAGGGCGCTGTTCTATCTCGCTCATGACACCAACATCCGGTCCGCTGCAAACAGCGCAAAAAGGATAAACAGATAAAGTATCGAGAAGGCAAAGAGGCGCTTTTCAGGTTTCATCGCCGAAGCCTCGACGGCATCATTACGCCACACGGCATAAGCGAGACCAAGAAAAACTGCGTTCAGGATTGTTGCACAAGCTGCGTAGAGCCAACCCGATTGGCCCAAGGCAACCGGCGCAAGCGCTGCCGCCGCCATCGGGAAACTATAGGCAAATATCTGGTTACGCGTGACCTTCTGTCCTGAGACATTCGGCAGCATGGGGATACCCGCAGCGCCGTAATCGGTCTTCATAAACAGCGCGAGCGACCAGAAATGCGGCGGCGTCCAAAGGAAAATAATCGCGAACAGGATGATTGGAAGCATCGTTACGTCACCCGTCACCGCAGTCCAGCCGATAACGGGCGGAAACGCCCCGGCTGCGCCGCCGATAACGATATTCTGCGGCGTATTGGGCTTTAGCCAGATCGTATATACCACCGCGTAGAAGAAGATTGAAAACGCCAATATCCCGGCGGACAGCCAATTGACGGCAACCCCCATGATGCCGACAGAAAATGCCGCGAGGCCAATCCCGAAATGCAACGCCGCGTCGCGATCCATGCGACCGGCGGGTAAGGGCCGCCGCGACGTGCGGGCCATTTTGGCATCGACGTCGGCCTCATACCATTGGTTCAGCGCACCGCAGGCTCCCGCTCCCAACGCCAGACACAATATCGCGGTAAAGCCAATGACAGGGTGAATGCTACCCGGAGCAGCCAGCAAACCGCACAATGCCGTAAAAACCACAAGGCTCATGACCCGAGGCTTGGTCAAAGCCCAAAAATCGCGCCATTCGGCAGGCATTATCATATCGCGTGTTGCGGTTGTCATATTCATTCCCAAGCCGCCCATCTCGGGCGGAGCGGCGAAGTGCCGCCGGTTACTTGATAACCGGCAGCGTTTCGAACTGGTGATAAGGTGGCGGGCTGGTCAACGTCCACTCGACCGTTGTCGCACCTTCACCCCAATAATTTTCTTCAGCACGACGGCCCGCGGCCAGTGACCAGAAAACGTTGATGAAGAAGATGATTACGCCGACGCCCATGATCGCATAGCCTGTCGATGCAACACCGTTCCAGTAAGCAAAAGCTTCAGGATAATCGGGATAACGACGCGGCATGCCCGAGTTACCCAAGAAGTGCATCGGGAAGAACAGAACGTTCACGCCGATAAAGAATATCCAGAAATGCAGGTGACCCAGAAACTCATTGAGCATCCGACCTGACATCTTGCCGAACCAGTAATAGAATCCCGCAAAGAGTGAGAACACCGCGCCCAGCGACAGCACATAATGGAAGTGGGCAACCACATAATAAGTGTCGTGCAGGTTGTCATCGAGGCCGCCATTGGCCAGCACAACGCCGGTCACGCCGCCAACGGTAAACATGAAGATGAAGCCCATCGCCCAGACCATCGGGGTTTTGAAGCTAACCGAACCGCCCCACATCGTTGCGATCCAGCTGAAGATCTTGATGCCAGTCGGCACCGCAATCACCATTGTCGCTGCGGTGAAGTACATCTTCATATCGACGCTCATGCCCGTAGTGAACATATGGTGCGCCCAGACGACGAAGCCGACGACACCGATTGCGACCATGGCGTAGGCCATGCCCAGATAGCCAAAGACTGGCTTGCGGCTGAACGTTGCGACGATCTGGCTGATGATGCCGAAGCCCGGCAAGATCATGATATACACTTCAGGGTGACCGAAGAACCAGAACAGATGCTGATAAAGAACAGGGTCGCCGCCAGCAGCAGCATCGAAGAAAGCGCCACCGAAGTTGCGGTCAACCAGCAACATCGTGATAGCAGCTGCCAGCACTGGCAAAGCCAACAGCAGGAGGAATGCGGTGACCAAAACCGACCATACGAACAATGGCATTTTGTGGATGGTCATGCCCGGTGCACGCATGTTGAAAATGGTGGTGATGAAGTTAATCGCGCCCAGAATAGAAGCGGCGCCAGCCAAATGGAGCGAGAAAATCGCCATATCTACGGCAGGCCCGACTGAGCCTGAAGTTGAGAGCGGCGCATAGACTGTCCAGCCTGTACCTGCGCCCAGACCGGTACCACCCGGCACAAAGCTTGAGCCCAACAGCATGATGAAGGCTACAACGGTCAGCCAGAACGAAATGTTGTTCATGCGCGGGAACGCCATATCCGGCGCACCGATCATCAGCGGTACGAACCAGTTACCGAAACCACCGATAATTGCAGGCATTACCATGAAGAACACCATGATGAGGCCGTGCGCGGTGATCAGCACGTTCCACATATGATAGGCTTCGTCCATCGAAGCTTCCTTGCCAGCCATCATCGATGCCCAGCCTTGCAGATACTGAATGCCCGGCTCGGCCAGCTCAAGCCGCATAAGGCCCGAAATCGCTCCGCCGACGACCCCTGCAAAAATTGCAAAAATCAGATAGAGCGTGCCAATGTCTTTATGGTTGGTCGACATGAACCACCGGGCGAAAAAGCCTGGCTTGTGGTCCGCGTCATGATGGTCATGCGCGTGGAGGTCGGTACCTGTGGCAGCAATGGTAGTCATCAGTCTGGCCTTTTTACTTGGTTACGGCTGCAACAGGTGCAGCAATTGTTGGAGTGGCAGCGGCAGCAGGTGCACGGCTGGATCAGCAGCTGCAGCCGCTTTCTCACCCGGCATCGCGCCGCCCTGTGCCTTTACCCAGGCAGCGAATTGCGCAGGCGGCAATGCTTCGACCGCGATTGGCATAAATCCGTGACGCGCACCGCAAAGCTCTGAACACTGGCCGAAATATACACCGGGCTTGGTAATCGTCAGCGATTTCTCGTTGAGACGGCCGGGTACGGCATCGAGCTTGAACCACAAAGACGGTACAGCAAAAGCGTGGATCACATCTGAAGCGGTGGTCTGTATGCGGATTGGAACGCCTGCAGGGACAACCATCCGGTTATCGACAGCCAACTGTCCCGGACCATCATTATCCGTGCGGAAACGCTCGCCTGCGGCAACGTCGCCCTTTTCCTTGAGCATATTTGAAACAACTTCAAAGCCGCCATGATCGGGATAAGTGTAACCCCAATACCATTGATAGCCAGTCACCTTAACGGTCACTGCATCGGCTGGCGCAGGCTTGAACTGCTTTGCGAGAAGGTCAAGCGACGGGTAGGCAATGCCCAGAAGAATAAGCACCGGAACCAGCGTCCAGACAATCTCGATGAATGTATTGTGCGTCGTTTTCGAAGGCACTGGATTGGCGCGACGATTGAAACGGACAATCACCCAAAGCAGCAAGCCGAGCACGAACAGCGAGATAATCGTGATGATCGGCAGCAGGATCGCGTTGTTGATCCATTTGGCATATTGACCATTGTCGCTGAACTGTTCCTGAAAGTCGATTTCCTTGGGCTTTGGCATGCCAACGCTATTTTCATAGTCGGGGCGCATCGGCGTGTAACCGGGAAGCGAGCCATCCATCGATTTCGGCGCAGCGGCCTTTTCGGCAGGTGCCGCTGCTTCAGTCGGCGTCGCCGCGGCGGGCGTTGCTACGACCGGTGCAGCCACTTCCTTTGCAACCGGTGCGGGTGCGGGATTCGCCGTTTGCGCCATCGCCAGTGACGGCATTGTCACTGCGGCAAGGACAACCAGAAATTTCTTCAACATATTCATCAACTTGGCCCCGTAATCTTGGTGCGGCGCAGGGAGTGTGCGCAGGTCCGACTTGGCTGTAGCCTACCGGACTCGCGCGACCTATAGGCGCGCTTGTCAGAAGCCTCAAGCGGTCGATTAAAGATTTTTTGCATTTATTTGCGGCACTTTTCCACCTATTTGCGTTGCAATCCGCTAAGCGGGACATGCAAAAAATAACAACCGTTCACGAGGGACTCTCCCATTTCCATGACTGAAGATGAAATCCTGTCAGAATTCCGTAACGTCGAGGCGCTGCTTGAAGGGCATTTCCTGCTTTCATCGGGCCGCCACAGCGCGCATTATCTGCAATGCGCAAGGTTGCTGATGAACCCCGAACGCGCAGGCCGCATCGCCCTTGCAATCGCACAAAAAATGCCTCGTGAAATCCGCAGCGAGATTCAGGCAGTTGTATCACCCGCGATGGGTGGCATTATCATTGGCCATGAAATGGGCCGTGCGCTGGGTGTCGATGCGATGTTCGTCGAACGACCCGAAGGAGTCTTTGGACTGCGGCGCGGCTTTAATTTGGCCGAAGGTACCAAGGTGCTGATGATGGAGGATGTTGTCACGACTGGCTTATCATCGCGCGAAGCTATTAAAGCCATCGAAGATGCAGGCGGCGTTGTGATTGCGGCTGGCGCGGTAGTCGATCGGTCTGCCGGAACGGCTGAGCTCGGCGTTCCATTCTTTCCGCTGATCCAGCTTAATTTCCCGACTTATGCAGCGGACGAGTTGCCGCCCGAGCTGGCCGCAACAGAAGCGGTCAAGCCCGGAAGCAGAAAGGACTGATATGACTGCTCCGCTGCGCCTCGGGGTCAATATCGATCATGTTGCTACCATCCGCAATGCGCGCGGTGGTGTGCATCCCGATCCGATGCGCGCTGCCCATGTTGTCGAAGCCGCAGGGGGCGATGGAATAACGGTGCATCTGCGTGAGGACCGCCGCCATATCCGCGATACCGATCTTGATGCCATCATGCGTGAGATACGCCTGCCGGTGAACCTGGAAATGGCGTCGACCGAGGAAATGCTAGAAATAGCATTACGCCACCAACCGCATGCGGCCTGCATTGTGCCCGAACGCCGCGAGGAAAGAACGACCGAAGGCGGTCTGGACGCCGCAGGCCAGCACAATCATCTTGCGCCTATCGTCACGCGGCTTTCAGAAGCCAATATCCGCGTCAGCCTGTTTATCGAACCCGACCCACGCCAGATCGAAGCCGCCATCCGCCTGCGCGCGCCAGTGGTTGAGTTTCACACTGGCAAATACGCCCATGCCGAAGGTGAAGAGCGCGAGAACGAATTGCGCCGCATCGCCGATGCTGCTGCCTTGGCCGCGAAAAACGGTATCGAGCCGCATGCCGGACACGGACTGACATTCGAGAATGTCCAGCCCATCGCCGCCATCCCGCAAATCGCCGAACTTAACATCGGCCATTATCTGATTGGTGAGGCTATTTTCATCGGACTTGAAGAAAGCGTGCGGAAGATGCGGACGTTGATGGATCTGGCCCGGTGATCATCGGCCTAGGGTCCGACCTGTGCAATATTGAACGTATCGCCCATTCGCTTGACCGTTTCGGTGAAAGATTCGAACGCCGCGTGTTCACCGATGTCGAGCGTGCCAAAGCGTCGCGGCGGCCGTTCACCCGCGCCGGTACCTATGCCAAGCGTTTCGCCGCCAAGGAAGCGTTTTCGAAAGCCGTTGGAACCGGTTTCAAGCGCGGCGTGTTTATGAAGGATATCGGCGTAGTTAACGCGCCGTCGGGTGCGCCTACGCTGGCGCTAACTGGCGGTGCAAAAGCGCGGCTCGACGCGATGATTCCTTCGGGCTATGAGGCGCATATCCACCTGACGCTCACTGACGACCATCCTTGGGCACAGGCTTTTGTAATTATAGAGGCGTTACCAGCGCAAAAGGTATGACCAGCTTGACCACCGACAATAACAACGCCACCCCGCCTGCATCGACGCCTGAAAAACGCAGTTGGGCCGCCGCGACATGGGCAGAAATCAAGGGCATGTTCTGGCTCTTGCTGGCAGTCCTCGCCTTTCACAGCTTCATTGCCAAACCATTTTATATTCCATCTATTTCGATGATGCCAACGCTGCTGGTCGGGGACCGTTTGTTTGTCAGCAAATATCCCTATGGCTGGAGCCATGTTTCGCCAACTATTCCCAATCCTGTCGCGATTTTCCGCTGGCTGGTGTTGCGCGAGGAGGTCGATGCCCTCGCTGTCCCGCTTCCTGAGAGCAATACACGCGTCTGGGGTAAGCTCCCCGAACGCGGTGACATCGTTATCCTAACGCCGAAGGGCAAATATCAGGACTGGATCAAGCGTGTCATCGGTCTGCCGGGCGACACTATCGCATTGCGCGAGGGGCAGGTGTTCCTCAACGGCAAGCCGGTGAAGCAGGAAACCCAGCCTAATCTCGTCTTGCCGGTAGATATCAACAATCCGTGCAATGACTATGACTTTCCCGGCGCGCTGGCGCGGGGTGGCGACGGCAAGCTGACCTGTAACCTGTCGGTCATTCGCGAAACCCTGCCTAATGGCGTCCAATATGACACAATCGACGCGCGCCGCCGCGAAACCGACGATATGGAACCCGTTAAAATCCCGGCCGGGCATGTATTCCTGATGGGCGACAATCGCGACAACAGTTCGGACAGCCGCGTGTCATCCGAATTGGGTGGACTTGGCGGCCCGGTGTCGTGGGACCGCCTGGGCGGGCGCGCAGAGATTATTACATTCTCCGTAGATGGCAGCACCGGCCTTAATCCAGCGACCTGGATTAGCTCCCTGCGCGGCGACCGCGCAGGCACCAGCCTTCGTCCTGCGAAAGTGAAGCCTAATGAATGAGGTTGCCGCACCCAAGCCACGCAAATCGCGTGCCCCGCGCCCGAAAGTAGCGGTACCGGATGAACCCTTTCGCGAAGAGATTGGTCCGACCGAGCTTTATGATCCCATCATCCGCACCGAATTAAAAAAGGCGGTGGTATGGATAGGGATGGCATCGCTGGTTGTGGCTTTGGTCTGGCTTGCTCAACCGATCCTCCTCATCATTGGCGGGCTTGTACTCGCGGCAATGTTCGATGGTGGCGCCCGCCTTTTGGGCCGGGTCTTGCCAATTCCACGCGGCTTTCGGCTTGCCATAGTGGTGCTGGCGGTGTTCGGCATGATTTACTGGACCTTTGCCTTCACCGGTTCCGAGCTGGCGGCACAGGCAGCCAGTCTGCAGGCCATTGTCGAGGCTCAAATCGAGACTATTGGCAGCAGGATCGAGGCGGCAGGCTTCAACATCTCGGCAGAAGACGTCAAAGGCTTTGGCTCGCAAATCCTGAACTCGGTAGGAAGGGTAACCGCGGCAGTCTCCTCTGTTGTCGGCACCGTCACCAATATGGCGATGATGCTTGTCCTCGCAATTTTCATCGCCGCCGAGCCCCGGATGTACGAACGCGGCGTTGCCTGGATGTTGCCTTTGGCCGAGCGCAGCCATTTCTACGGTACCGCCGAGAAAATCGGGTATACGCTGCGTCGACTCATGGCGGGCCGCCTGCTCGGCATGGCTGTCGAAGGCTTCGGCACTTGGATATTGCTCAGCCTTGGCGGCGTGCCAATGGCGGCGTTGCTTGGGCTGCTTACCGGACTGCTCGCGTTCCTGCCCAATATAGGCGCGATAATTTCTGGCGCGCTGATCATCCTCGTCGGATTTTCGGCAGGCGTCGATGTCGGGCTTTATGCGGTATTCGTCTATTTCGTGGTCCAGATGGTCGACGGTTATCTGATCGTGCCAATGGTTGCGAAGCGGGCGGTCGATCTTGCCCCAGCGTTGGTGCTGGGTGCACAGATATTGTTTGGCGCATTGTTCGGCATATTGGGCCTCGCACTCGCCGATCCGATTATCGCGATGATTAAGGTTGCACTGGAACGCCAATCCGAACGCAATGAGGCCCGGGCCATTCGGCAAGGGCCATAATGTTATTGGTCTTCTGCTTCCTGATGGGCATCGCCAATTTCGCGATGCACAAGGCAGTGGCAGAATCGGGCCATCCGTTCGTTGAAGATACCAAGCGCTATTTCGGGAAGCATTTCAGCCCTTATGGCAGCTACGGCATTGAGCTGGTGTTGCTCATCGCCGCAATGTGGTTCGCCAATGAAGGCTCGCTGCTCATCTCGTTATTCTACTGGGCCTACACCGGGATTAACGGCATCGCGACGTGGCTGCTGCTCTCCGGCAAAGCCTAAAGCTTTGTGATTAGTCAAAGCCACCCTATATGGCGCGTGTGCCGCCGATAGATTCCACCGCCAAAACCAAGCCAGACTTCGCCGTGATGAAGCGGTTCCTGCCCTATTTGTGGCCGAGGGGGCAAACCGGACTGCGCGTGCGCATTGTGTTTGCGTTGATCCTTGTCGTTATCTCCAAGCTCATCCAGCTCAGCATGGCATGGCTCTATGGCGCGGCGATTGACCGCATGGTGCCTGGCATGGAAGATGGCGTTGCTATCGCGATTGCGCTGGTTGCCGCTTATGCCGGTGCGCGCTTTGGCGGGGTGTTGTTCGACAATCTGCGCAACGTGGTGTTCGAACGCGTCGGCCAAGAGGCAACACGGCGGCTGGCCGAGAATGTCTTCAGTCACCTCCACAATCTGTCAATGCGTTTCCACATGAACCGCCGCACCGGCGCGGTCACCAAGGTCATCGAGCGTGGCACCAAGAGCATCGACATCATGCTCTATTTCCTGTTGTTTAACATTGCGCCGACCTTGCTTGAGCTGGTTTTGGTATCGACCTATTTCAAGATCCAATTCGGCTGGGGCATGGTCGCCGCGACTTTGCTGATGGTAGTCAGCTACATCACCTTCACAACGGTCATCACCAACTGGCGCAATAAATTGCGTGAAGAGATGAACGAGCTCGATACACAGACCGTCGCCAAGTCGGTCGACAGCCTGTTGAACTATGAGACGGTCAAATATTTCAATGCCGAAAAGCGCGAGACGCGGCGTTATGCCGAGGTGGTGCATCATTATGCCAATGCTGCGGTTAAATCGGAAAACTCGCTTGCTGCGCTCAATATCGGTCAGTCGCTTATCACCAACCTGATGATGGCAGGCGCGATGGGCTATGTGGTCTGGGGCTGGTCAAAGGGGCAGTTTACCACCGGCGACGTCGTGACGGTCAACACCTTGCTCGCACAGCTTTTCCGCCCGCTCGACATGCTCGGCATGGTCTACCGCACCATCCGCCAAGGCCTGACCGACATGGCCGCAATGTTTGCACTGATCGATACGCCTGCCGAAATCGTCGATAAGCCCGATGCGCCGGCGCTGGCGGTCAGCGGCGGTGCGCTGGCGTTCGAGGATGTGCGGTTCGGTTATGATGCCGACCGTCAAATCCTGAACGGTGTGAGCTTCAAAATCGAGCCCGGCCACACACTTGCGGTAGTTGGTCCCTCGGGCGCGGGCAAGTCGACAATCGCGCGGTTGCTATACCGTTTCTACGATGTAACCGGCGGACGCATCACCATCGACGGGCAGGATGTGCGCGATGTCACGCAGTCGAGCCTGCGGAGTTCGATCGGCATTGTTCCTCAGGACACCGTGCTGTTCAATGACACCATCGGATATAATATCGGCTACGGCCGCGAAGGCGCGAGCCAAGACGAGGTTGAAGAAGCCGCACGCGGCGCGTCCATCCACGGGTTCATTGCATCATTACCCGAGCAATATGAGGCCAAGGTCGGCGAACGCGGGCTGAAGCTGTCTGGGGGCGAGAAGCAGCGCGTCGCCATTGCACGCACCTTGCTCAAAAACCCGCCGATCCTGATTTTAGACGAGGCCACCAGCGCGCTCGATAGCCGCACCGAATCCGAAATTCAGGCCACGCTTGACCGGATTTCGGAAAAGCGCACCACGATCATCATCGCGCATCGGCTTTCGACCGTGGTCGATGCCGACCAGATATTGGTGCTTGAGGCAGGCCAAGTTGCCGAGCAGGGCACGCACGCCCAATTGCTGCGTAAAAATGGGCTTTATGCCGACATGTGGGCACGCCAGCAAAGTGAAGGCGAAGACGAAACGGTTGCGGCGGAATAAAGATTGTCAATCGCTTTTGTTCTTAATATGTTCTTATTCAATCCGACTCATCCACAACGGAGTCGCGCGTGTTGCAAGAGCGCTCTATTCTTGAGGAACTTTCCAACCTAGGGCCGGAGGCGATGGCTTCTGCTGCGACTACCCTTGCCCCTGCCGATATACTGCACCGCGTGTTCGGCTTTCCCGAATTCCGCGGGGTGCAGGAACAGGTCGTGCGGCGCGTTCTGGCGGGTGAACGCACCCTCGCCGTAATGCCGACGGGTGCGGGCAAATCTCTTTGCTATCAGCTTCCTGCGGTGATGATGGATGGCACCTGCATCGTTATTTCGCCGTTGATTGCGCTGATGCATGACCAGATGCGTGCGGCAGATGCGGTTGGTATCCGCGCAGCGACGCTTACGAGCGCTGACGACAATCGCGCCGAAACCATAGAGCGGTTCCGTGCTGGTGCGCTCGACCTGCTATATGTCGCGCCCGAGCGGGCCTCCGGAAATGAGTTCCGCGGACTGCTGCGTGAAGCGAAGATATCGCTATTCGCAATAGATGAAGCGCATTGCGTGTCCGAATGGGGGCATGACTTCCGGCCCGATTATCGTCTGTTGCGTCCGCTTATGGATGATTTCGCTGCGGTGCCGCGGCTCGCGCTGACCGCGACCGCCGACGCACATACCCGCGACGACATTGCGGGGCAGTTGGGGATTCCCGCGGATGGGATGATCGTCTCCGGTTTCGACCGGCCCAATATCCGTTATGCGATGACCGGCGGCAACAAGAGCGGCGTCGCGGGGCTGGTTCGGACGTTGAGCGGCGCGGGTATTGTCTACGCCCAGACCCGTGATCGTACGGAGAAAATTGCCGCGCAGATCGCTGCAACCGGACGCACCGCGCGTTTCTACCATGCCGGTATGAACCCGCGCGCGCGCGCCAAAGCGCAGTCCGAATTTGTCGCTTCTGAAGATATGGTGATGGTCGCCACCGTCGCGTTCGGCATGGGGATCGACAAGCCCGATGTCCGTTTCGTCGTCCATGCAGGCCTCACCAAATCCATCGAATCCTATTATCAGGACAGTGGCCGCGCGGGCCGCGATGGCGATCCTGCCGTGGCACATATGCTATGGTCGCCGGGTGACTTTACGCGCGCGCGCGAACGATTGGCCGAATTGCCACCCGAACGACGCGAGGCCGAGCAGGGACGGATCGCGGCACTATCGAGGCTGGTTGAAACGCCGGGGTGCCGACGCGCCATATTGCTCCAGCATTTCGGTGAGCATCCATCCGAAAAGTGCGGAAATTGCGACAATTGCCTCGAAGCCCCCGGCGTCCATGACGCCACTGAGCTATCGCGCAAGCTGCTCTCGGCCGCTTACCGTACCGGGCAAATGTTTGGCGTCGGGCATTTGGAAAAAGTTCTGACCGGCAGCGGCGATGAGCGAATATTCAAGTTCGGGCATGACCAATTATCGGTTTTCGGCATAGTCGATGCTGATGAGGCGCGGGTCATCAAGCCGCTGGCGCGCGCGTTGCAAGCGCGTGGTGCGCTGATTGCAAACGAGCATGGTGGCCTCAAACTGTCCGGCGATGCGCGCGCAATCATGCGCGGCGAGCAAAAGGTTGAAATCGCGCTCGTCCCGCAAGGTCGCAAAAAGCGCGAGCGCGGCGCGGCAAATCCTGTGGGCGATCCCTTATTCGAAGCCTTACGGGCAAAACGGCGCGAATTGGCGGAAGAGGCCAGTGTCCCGCCTTATGTGATCTTTCACGATGCAACGTTGCGCGAAATGGCAACTACGCGGCCGGCTACGCTCAATGCATTATCACAAATCAGTGGGGTAGGATCGCGCAAGCTGGACGCTTATGGCACAGCATTTCTGACTGTGATTCAGCAGCACTAGGCGCGCAATGGAGCCAGAGTGACTTTGGCGAAGTGATAGCCCAGAGCCGGAAGTTTGGTCATCGCCATAATCGGACTGGCTTCAATCGCTTTGCCTACCAGCCCTGCCCGGAATTTGACATTGTCGGTAAGAACGAGATTGAGCAGCGCCTCTGCCCGCAATTTGCCATCGGGCATATCACGCAACTCACGTAATATTACCTCTGCTACCAAATCCTTGATCTGCATGGATTTTTGACTCGTCAAACTGGCGTCATGGCGGCGGTATAGATAAAGATCGCGGTCAATCGGCTGGAGCTTGAATGCCCTTGCAGCACGCAACCAGAAGTCATAATCCTCCGCCTCGAAAAGGCTTTCGTCATAGCCACCAAGCGCTTCGGTGACTTCGCGCCGGTACAGGAATGCCGCGCCTACTGGATTGCTGAACCACCGCGCTTCGGCTGGGCGTGGCGCGTGGTAACGCAAAATCTCGCCGTCGCTATCGATCACGCTGTAACCGGCATATGCGACTCCAACCGACGTGTCGGCGTTCAACACTTCAACCAATGTTGAAAGCATATCCGGACGCAGCAGGTTATCGTGGCTCGTCCAGCTATGAAAATCGCCTGTGGCAACCGCGAACCCAGCATTTAGCGTTGCAGGCAAACCGACATTCGCCGGATTGTCCCGATAAGCAATACGGCGGTCTTTGGCGGCGTATTCGGCCAATATGTCTGGCGTGGCATCGTTCGAACCATCATTCAGGCAAATCAGTTCGAAATCCTGAAAATCCTGCGCCAAAACCGAATCGAGTGCGGCGGCGAGATACCGCGCGCCGTTGAACACGGGCATAACCATGCTGACGCGCGGTGTCCTGTTCATATGCCTCGATTGCTCCCAATGATGGCACGTGCGCCGCCATTTGTCCGTCCTTGTTATCGATTGCGGATTAAAATAAGGCAAACGGGAAGGCTCCGGCCCCATCGATTTTACATTAGGGATGCAGCATGTTTCGCACGCTTACAGATAATATACTCGTGGCCCCGCAAATCACAGTTG
>JBGSPK010000165.1:0-1888 GCA_041738665.1 Sphingorhabdus sp.
ATGATTGATAAAAATGTTCGGCGCGACGCAAGGGCCAATGCACTGTTTCTGGACGTTCTGACTTCACCGCGCGATCCGGAAACCGTATTACGCTGGATGAATGAATCTACCGTATTTGGACGTTTCGTTCCCGATTTTCGCCGTGTTGTCGCGCAGATGCAGTTCGATATGTACCACCATTACACCGTGGACGAGCATTCGATACGCGCGATTGGTTTGTTAGCTGAAATCGAGCGCGGCGACCTCAAAACCGATCATCCTTTATCAACCGCAATCATGCGCCAAATTGTCAGTCGGCGGGTACTTTTTGTGGCCACATTATTACATGACATTGCGAAGGGACGGGGCGGCGATCATAGCATATTAGGTGCGGAGGTGGCTAAAAGCCTGTGCCCTCGAGTTGGCCTGAATCCGGCTGAAACCGAAACAGTCGCATGGCTGGTGCGGCACCATCTTTTGATGTCTGCAACGGCATTTAAACGCGATTTGGCCGATTTCAAAACTATCCTGGATTTTGCACAGGCAGTTCAGTCGCCGGAGCGTCTAAGGTTATTGCTGGTTCTGACGGTTGTCGACATCCGCGCGGTCGGGCCAGGTGTTTGGAACAGCTGGAAACGCCAGCTGCTGTCCGACATCTATGAAGCGACCGAAGAAGTGCTGCGTCTGGGACATAAGCAGCGCGGCCGCGACGAGCGCATCATTGCCAAGAAAGCGCAGCTGGCAAAGGTGCTTAATCTGCCACCGGACGCTTTTGCTACACTGGCAAGACGTCTGCCTGATGCGTACTGGATTGCAGAGCCCGATGACATCGTCGAACGCAACGCCCGTCACATGTTGGCAAACAAGGACACCGATTTTGCAATTGATGCCTGTTATTATTCGGAACGGGGGGCAACGCTGGTAACAGTTTTTGCCGCAGATCATCCCGGGCTATTCTACCGGATTGCTGGCGCTATCCATCTCGCAGGTGGTAACATCATTGATGCCCGGATTCATACCAGCAGCGATGGCATGGCGGTCGATAATTTCCTGATCCAGGATCCGTTGGGTCGCCCGTTCAGAGAGCATAGCCAATTGGATAGGTTGTCGCGCAATATCCAAGATGCCCTGACAAACCGCGCCAAACTCATGATTCAACTCGATGCCAAGCCGAAGGCACTGCGCCGCGCCGATGCGTTTAAAATAGCTCCGTCCGTGCTGGTGGAGAATCAGGCATCGAACCGGTTTACAGTGATTGAGGTCAACGCGCTGGATCGTCCGGCACTTCTCAACAATTTGGCGCAAGCATTATTTGAATCCAAGGTCACATTGCACAGCGCACATATCGCGACTTATGGCGAGCGAGCGGTTGATACCTTTTACGTGACGGATCTTTTCGGCAGCAAAATAGAAAATAAGGCCCGTTTGAAATCACTTGAAACCCGATTGCTTGAAGCGGCTACCGGAACAAGTAGAGCCAGAACGAAAGTTGCAGCATAACGAAATTGCGGGCGACGTCGCCCATTTCAGAAACTTGCTTCTCCAAATGAAAAGGGGCCAGTCTTGCGACCGGCCCCTTCAATATCTGGCAAAGCCAAATATCTACATTACATGCCCGAACCTGGACCGTAGGTAACTTCCACGCGACGGTTTTGCGGTTCACGCTCACCATCAGCGGTCTGAACCAGCGGTGCAGTTTCACCGAACGCTTCAGAAGTAATCGCACCACCGGCAACGCCCTTGGACTCAAGGTACGAACGCACGGTCGAGTTACGACGCTGCGAAAGGCCAACGTTATAAGTTGCAGTACCCGACTTATCGGCGTGACCAGCAAGCATAACCTTCGCATTACCGCAATTGGTATACTGGGCAACAGCGTTGTCCAGAACCGAAGCCGCGTCAGGACGCA
>JBGSPK010000199.1:0-19277 GCA_041738665.1 Sphingorhabdus sp.
GCAACTACGTAAATTGCCGCACGTAGATTCCCACGCCCCGATATTGCCTTATCGCAACTCGTCGATTTTTCATCACGCTATCCAGTGAATGTCCGCACCCCGGCGGGCAGACGATATTCTCGGGCCCGCGAACAGGGGCCACAGCGGGACTATCATTAGGATGGAGAAGAATGATGAATATGAAGAAACTCATGACCGCTTCTGCTCTGGTTATTGGCTTTGGCCTGTCGAGCGCAGCCATGGCCAACGACCAGAATCAGGGCAATACGGCCAACAACAACACCAGCGCAACTGGCGGAACCACGACGGTGTGGAATGACCTGATCGATTATTATTATCAGGACAATGCCGCAGATTCGCTGTCACTGTCATCGACGAGCAGCAGCCAGCATAACGGCAACACCAAGATCGTTGCCTATCAGACGCTGACCGCCACGAACAGCAATAGCTATCTGGATGAAGTTGTCGATCTCGACGGCGAAGATGATACGCCTTCGAACGTTGGCTATAACAGCGGCGACAACTCGGTAAACGGAAATGCCTTTGCCGCTTATGCAGGTATCCTCAATCAGGCTTGGAATACCGGCATCAATGCCAACACCCAGGCAGCCACGAATATTGCAGCTCAGGGCACCGTTAACTTCGGTGTGAACTCGGGCGACGGTGCAGGCGGCGGCGGTGGTGCTGGCGGCGATTGAGCCAAGCGTAACCCAATCAATGGGCGGATCATTCTTTAATGGCCGATACCGCCACTAGGAGATTTGAAATGAAGAAAATTGCGACCCTCATGGTCCCTGCCTTTGCCCTTGCCTTAGCGGCTCCGGCTTTTGCGAATGACCAGAATCAGAACAACACCGCGAACAACAACAGCAGTTCCGGCCTGTTTTCATCGACCTTTGTCATTAACGACAAGATCGATGAGTTTTATCAGGAAAACGGCCCTCTGTCGCTGTCCGAAACCTATAGCGAAAGCTATCAACATAACGGTAACACCAAGATAGCGGCTTACCAGACGTTGACGGCCGAGAATACGAACCATCATCTCGATGAAGTGGTGGATCTCGATGGGGAAGACGGCACACCGTCCAATGTTGGCTATAACAGTGGGAACAACTCGGTGAATGGCAATGCGTTCGCAGCCTTTGCCGGTATCGCCAACCAGGCCTGGAACACTGGCATCAATGCCAACACTCAGGCAGCAACCAACATCGCCGCACAGGGCACCGTCAATTTCGGTGTGAACTCCGGCGCTGATGCTGGCTCTGGCGGCGGCGACTAACAAGTCTCTCCCCCGGAGGCCGGGCGGTCCCCCATACCCGAAACCCGCCCGGCCAACCGGCCATAAGATTTCAATGGAGTAAGTTCCATGCATAAACGGATTTTGACAGCGGCATCCTGCGCTGGCTTTGCATTTTGCACCGCGCCACTTGCTGCCCAGACTATCGAGGTTGATCACGCGGCGATGGCACCAACGGCGCAGCACGATGACATGATACGTGTCTCCGCGAAAATGCCGGCGCAGATATCCAAGCCGCGTTCGCAGCATATGCTTAGCAATGCAGAGCTGAATGAACAGCGCGGTGGTGAGCAACTGATTGTTACCAACCAGACGCTGACCGCAATTACACAAGGCAATGTCCTAAATGGCGATTTCCTTGCAGGCGATGTCAACCTGTCGGACAGTGCGCTATCTGGTTTCAACGGTGTCGGGAATATCCTGATCAACACCGGTGCACAGGTCAGCCTCCAGACCGGCATGAACCTGACGATCAATATCGGCGAATAACCGACAGCGAAGGAGGAGAGCTATGATCCGGTCAAGGATCAGCGGCTGGGTGTTGGGTGTTATCGCCCTAAGCCTTGCCACCCAGAGCACGTCCACACAGGCCGAGGTCCAGCTGAGCCGCGAGAGCGGAGGCGATTTCAGCGTCGGTGTGATGAGCTGGTGGGAAATCCCCTTTCGGTCGGTGGTGCGCCAACGCTATGATTTCAGCTGCGGATCGGCAGCGGTCGCCACGATCCTGACCCACCATTATGGTCGCCCTACGGGTGAACAAGAACCGTTTAAGGCAATGTGGGCCAAAGGCGACAAGGAGTTAATACGCAAGGTCGGATTTTCGATGTTCGACATGAAAAATTACCTGACCGACCTTGGCTACACCACCGAAGGATTCCGGTTGAAAATAGAGGATTTGAAAAAGGTGAAGCGACCGATGATCGTTTTGCTCAACCTCAACGGGTTCAAGCATTTTGTTGTCATCAAAGGGGTCAATGGTGATCGCGTGCTGACCGGCGATTCGGTCTTGGGCCTCACTCAATATTCGCTGCAGGACTTTGAGAAAATGTGGAACGGCATTGCTCTGGCGGTCGTCAAAACACCTGTGCCGCAACTGCCGAAATATAATCTTGCCGGTGACTGGGGGCCTTGGTCCCAAGCCCCGTTAGAAGAAGGCAATGATGCGCTTGCGGTGTCGATTGGCGACCTGACCAGCCATTTGCCGCCCGAATATCAACTGACCCCTACCATATTGCTCGACGTCCGCGTCGGCACTGTAAGATGAGGAAATACATATGTACCGCCCATCGCTGAAACGCGCAGTTCTTGCATCGCTGGCTATATTGCCCTTTTCAACGGCAATGGCCGAGCCGCCGATGGACGGCGACGACGCAATGTTCCGCCAGCCGACCATTACCGATGCAGAGCTGGACCAACAACGCGGCGGTTTTGCTTTTGCCGGAATGGAGATTAAGCTCGGGGCTGACATCAGAACCTTCCTCAATAGCGAACTTGTTCTGCACACCGTCATCACGATGGATGATAATGGCTATAGCAGAGTGCAAACGGTTGGCGCAGGCCTGACGCTGGCCGATGCCGATGCCTTGCGCAATTCCGCGCTGTCGAACGGCGCGATCCGGATGAATATCGGCGACAATCAGGTCTTTCTCGCCAATCAGGGGCAGACCGCCATTATCCACGGCAATGACCAAGGCGCGCTGCAGAATATCCTCGTCAACACCGCGAGCAACATCACTGCAAGCCAGGATGTCACGGCAACACTGGATCTATCGGGCTATGATGGCTTCGCCGCTACAGTGACCGCAGATCAACTGGGACGCAGTGTGGGCGATGATGTGACGCGCTCGATCTCAGGGGCGTTTGGCCGATAAAGTTCGAACCGCACATCTGCTGCCTTGCAATATTTCCAGTGGTAGTTAGCTGAATCATCTATGACGTGGTCTTAAACAAAGAGGCCGCCATGTAATCGTGACCGATTGCCATCTAATCCGAGCTTCAATTGATTGACCGTTAAACGGACCCGAGGTTCGCTGCAGTATCATTTCCGCAAATTCAGGCCGAAGGGAAACCGGACTGAGACAGAAACATCCGGCGCATCGGCGGTCGCTCCGAATTCAAAACCGAAATTGACCGACTGGCGCGGTGACAGACGATAGGACATGCCAAAGGTGAAGCTGCCGACTTGCGCACGGTTGGAGCGCTCAACAGCGCCGCCAATCTCGGTTGTGGACGGAAAGATGTAGCTGTGGCGATACCCCATCGAGAATGAGAAGCGCGGGTTGAGAGCAAAGCCGAAACCCAGATTGCCGCTGATCGCATCGCCGGGATCTACGCGGCCGATAAATGCGCCGCCAACGGTGCGATTAACATTGCGGGGAATGTGATAGAGATAGCCCACGCTGCCGAATATCACTGCGGGATCGGATGGCAGCAGGAAGTTTATGCCTGGCTGCACTGCCCAGAATCCCGATCCGGTCGACAGGCCGGTGGCAACACCGAATTGGTCGTATCCGACCTCAAACGGGCTTTTGCCGGTGTCCGATTTAACCCTGAGATTGGCGACCCAGATTGGATTCTGCCCGCGTGGCCGGTTCAGCTGATACCGCAGGGCAAATTCAATATCGCCAATATCGCGTTCCTTTAACGCAATTGTGCGGACGATGCCCTCATCCCGCTGTTGCGCCACTTCGATGCGGTCCCACCGATAGAGGGCGGGAACCCGCGCCTCGATTTCCAGGCGGTTGGTGATGCCGTAACGCGCACCCAAGGTGGTGACCAACGTGGTGCGGTCTGCATCGGATGCTTCGATGAGACCGATCTGGATACCCGGAACCAGTTCGATACCGCGAAATACCAGCCGATTGGTCGAGCTACTTGTGTATTCAAACGATGAATCGATCACCATTCTACCCGCAGGCGTAAGTACCCCTTGACCTTCAGGCACGGCTTCGACTTTGCTCTGGACAGTCGGCTCTGGCGGAGGTGCCTCTCCTACCGGTGCGTCGGGCATCATCTGGGTCGTTTCTTGCGACACCGGTCCGATAGACTGCATCATACCGCCCAAACCGGCACCGCGCAGCTCGTTCAAGTCCGAGCCTGCCATCTGGCGCTGCGATAGCATGTCGATTGCGAGTTGCTGCCGTGCAATGATTTCATTCTGCTTTGCGATCAGTTCGCGCTGGGCCTTTAGCTCGGCGGCGATAATCGCCAGTTGCTCCGCTGTGCTGTCCATGCGCGGCGATTTTTGTGGAGGGCCGTTGCGGTCAGAATGCCTCTCGTCATCGGTGTCGATATATGCCAGATCAAATGGCTTCAGCGCGTCCTTCGCATCGGCGACTGTTTTCGGGTGACCGTCGGTGGCATGCGCTTGGGACGATATGGCAAGTGCGGACAGGGATACCGCGCAACCCAGCGCACCCAGCACGCGCTGATCTAATCTGTGAATAGCCATCGTTCAACTCCCGAACCGGGGTGTGAAATCGGTGCTGTTCACATTGGCATGCGGGGGTAGCCGCTTCGCTCCGAAATCCAGATCTTCGTCACCGTTGGCAAGATTACGCAGGGCTTGATAATCTTCGATCATGAGCGATTGCGGCCCGTCGAGGCTGATAAGATTGCGGCGGACAAATTCCGAGAGCGTACGGCTGACGGTATGGATGGTGAGGCCGAGATGATCGGCAATATCCGAACGCGACATTGGAAGGGCAAATGGCTTGTTAGCCGAAAAGCGCTTTGCGGTTGCGAGCAGGAATGCCGCCATCCGTTCGGCCGCGGTGCGCCGTCCAAGCAGAAAAATGCACGCCTGTGCATTGTCGAGCGCACTACGAAGCGCGCCATGCACTGGCGGCGTTTCGCTGGGCTGGGCGTCTTCACCAAAGCCGCGTCCGCAACGGCGTAAAGTAACGGCAGTAACAGCCTCTGCTGAGGATGCATAATGTTCACTGTCGATCCCGAATACATCGCCGGGATAGAAAAATCCGGTGAGTTGCCGATGCCCGTCGCTGTAAAGAAAGCAGGTGCGTACAGTTCCAGATATGACTTCGAACCAGTCAGTTGCCGGATCGCCCTGCGCATAGACGATTTCGCCTTTGCGGAATTTCAAGATGGTACCCGGAGCCGCTTTAGGTCCGGTTTCAGTGTGGCCGCGTAGCCTGAGCATTTGGTATCTCCCTTGGTCGACGCGGCCCGATTCTCATTATTATTATGTGGCGGAAGATATGCCCGCGGCTTGGACATAGCCATTGGTTGAAATCCGTGGGAGTTTCGCACCGGACATTTTCGTGGGGAGTTTTACTAAGGGTATTTTACAATTGGGTATGACTTAGGATATATGATACAAAATGTATGAAGTTTGACATTTCATGAGTCGATACAGGGCGGCTCGTCAGACTTGGGGAAGCTAGAAAATACCGGGATTTATATCCCCGGCATATGAATAGACTGAGCCCGCATCTTAAACAGCGGACATTCAAACCGGGTTGCAAACGGTAAAAAAATTCGGGTCTTTGGACTTTCGAGGGAGTGTAAACTGTGTTGCAATTAGATCCAGCTAACGGCGTGCCGTTATTGACCGCGCGTGAGCATCAGGTGCTTGAGCTTGTCGCGCAAGGCCTATCAGCAAAAGAGGTCGCGCAAGAAATAGATATCGCCCCGAGAACGGTCGAAAGGCATATTGAAAATGTGCGTCTGAAGATACGTGCCCGAAACCGTACCCATATGGTAACGCTGGGCGTCGAGCTTGGGCTGTTGGTCATTGATGCCGAACCAGCTTAGGTATAAAACCTATTAAGGGCATCGCGTTGAGAAAAATGGTGCCGGCTACAAGGTTCGAACTCGTGACCCCCTGATTACAAATCAGGAGGCTTCTTGTTTCGCTGTGTTCACTTTTGTTCCAAATATCTCATAAGCAACAGAATTATAACATAAAATTATTGCATGTTGTTCACAGCTGTTCATCTATGTCCCGCCCTAGCTTAAGATTTTTGTTGCCCCGATGTTGCCCCGAGAGTAGCATTGAGCGTGCCAAAAGTCCTAACGGTTAAAGCCATAGATGCATTGAAGCCTGCTCCGCGAGGTTGTCGCTACAACGTAGCTGATGCCATCGTGCCGGGGTTTGGAGTCCGGGTGACCGATAAAGGATCAAAGTCCTACGTTGTCACATCTAGATTTCCCGGTAGCCAAAACCCAACGCGGCGGACGATTGGTAAAGTGGGGTCAATTGAACTGGCTGATGCACGAACGGTCGCCCGTGATTGGCTCGGCATGCTCCTGCGTGGAGTCGATCCATCATTGAATGTGATAGCTGATCCGGATGTGGAAGTGAAAAATCCTCAAACGTTTGAAGATATTGCAACGCAGTTTTTGAAACTGCACGTGTGTCGCAATAAATTGAGGTCGGCGGGTGAGATTGAAAGGCTCATAAATCGCGAAATGATGCCGAAATGGCGGACCCGAGAATTTGTATCAATTCGACGCGCTGATGTTGCAAAGCTTTTAGATGATATCGAGGAACGGGCACCCGTACTTGCGGACTATGTTCTCGCAGTGATTTCGAAGATATGTAACTGGTACATGGCGAGAAATGACGATTATGTCTCTCCAATTGTTCGAGGGATGCGGCGCACCAAACCCCGGCAACGCGCAAGAGATCGTGTGCTGAATGATGAGGAAATCAGAATATTTTGGGAAGCCAGTAGTCAGTGCGGCACTTTCGGAGCGTTCCTTCAAATTTGTCTTCTGACTTCTCAGCGCAAGACGAAGGTTCGCTTACTTCGTTGGGACGACATTGATGACAATGGTCTTTGGTCCATTCCGTCAGAAGCACGAGAGAAAACCAACGCAAACTCTCTTCTTCTGCCACCCAAAGCGCTTCAAATCATACATGCCCAACATAAAGTATTCGACAACCCGTTCGTTTTTGCAGGCAGGGGAGGTGTGGCCATAAATGGCACTGGTAAATCCAAACGCCAGATTGATAAATTAATGCAGAAGATAAACGGAGCAGAAATAAAGAATTGGACTGTCCATGATTTGAGGCGGACTGCAAAATCATTGATGGCCCGCGCCGGGGTGAGACCTGAAGTCAGTGAACGGGTACTTGGGCACGTGATGGAAGGTGTAGAAGGCATCTATGATCGGTATTCTTACGATGCGGAAAAAGCTGAGGCACTTGATAGTCTTGCAGGCATTGTTGCGAAATTGACTGACGCACCGCTTGTATCTTCTGAGCTTAAGGACTGCGCGGGACAGCCAGCCAAACTACCAATCAAATTTGCAGCCTGACCATATGTACTCTGAGCGGGCCCGCTGAGTTGCCAGACTGCGGCAATCTCGAACCCTTGAGTTGCAAGAACGCATAGCGGTTATTCGGTGGTCTGATCTCCAGCCCATTCGACATTAAGCCTGTCGAAGCCAGTCTGAATGCCCTCTACGACGATACTGCTGCTGCCAGGCAAACTACAACGCGTTCCCAAATCAAGCACCCACATCTTCCCGTCTTCAGTTGCGATCATTGGTCCGCGAGGCCCATTATGCCGTGTTCCAGCAAGCCGAACTCTAAGATTCTTCGTCACTAAAGCCCCCTGTTAGCTTGATCTCCATCGTTCCATCACACTTCGCACATAGCTTGGTGTTTCTCGGTTCAACGGGATTCCCTGCGCACGTCCGACTGCACCGGGCCCCGCATTATAGGCGGCAAGCGCTAAATGCACCATGCCAAAACGATCAAGCATCTGCCGCAAATAACTTGCGGCACCATGGATATTGGATCGCGGGTCGAAGCGATTTTTTACGCCTAGGTCTTTTGCCGTGGCGGGCATCAGTTGACCAAGCCCGGCTGCACCGGCACTGCTTACCGCACGGGGATTGTAACGAGATTCCGTCCAGATCAATGCATCAAGCAGGCCATGAGGGATTCCGTATCGCGCTTCAGCTGCATGTACCTCGCCCAGATAACTTGTCCGCTGAAAGTTTGATCGGAACTTAGTAGAATTCTTGTACGAGCGGTAGTGCAGGGCGGATGATGCGGCATCGCTGGTCGACAACTGCGTCGGTCGCGGGCTATTTGGCGGTGACCAGTGACCATGCTCGACGATCTGAAAATTACCTTGCTCACTGATTCGATATCCCGGTTCAATACTGATATTGGACGATGATTGCTGCTCTGACGTCCCGACATATTGTGCTGAAGGTGCCTCAGCCCTAATGGACGCTGTGTAAATCAGACCCGGGCCCAATAGCGCCAAGAGTAAGATTTTCATTTTGCATTCCTTTCCCAAAACAGAAAAAAGAACATACAAGGAACATTGACGGGACGGAATAGCTGTGGCTTATTTGAGAGCGGAGGCGGCGCTCAGTTGCAGGTAGCAACAGCAGGACTTCAGCATGCCCAGCAGCAATTCTATTCTCCAATCTTCTCTTGAGACCCGGGCGCGTCAAATCGTCAAAGCCCTTGGTGGCCAATGGTCGCGCAAATCAGGCATGTGCTGCTGCCCAGCGCATGATGACAGAACGCCATCGCTGTCTATAGGTGTCGCAGAATCGGCAATTTTGTTCCATTGTTTTGCCGGCTGCACGAGTGAGGAAGTGCTTGCAGGCTTCAAGTGCTGCGGCATCCGGCCCAGCGACCTTTTCGACGGGAAGGGCGGAAAGATTGCCTCCATTCCAAAGCCATTTGGACCCGACGTCAATGCTTTGAGACTGTGGCAGCAGGCTGTTCCGCTCGCAGGCACGGTTGGCGAGCGCTATCTTGCTAATCGATCGATACCACTTCGGTCATCCGAATTGCGGTTTCTGGATCGAACGCCTTTGGGGTGCAAACCAGACGTCCGGTTCCTTCCCGCGCTCATTGCAGCTGTACGAATGGATATCGGCATAGTTGCTATCCAACGTACATTTATTGACCGCGCCACAGCCTCCAAGGCCGGTTTTTTCAAGCCCAAGCGCGCGCTCGGGCAATTGGGCGCGGGTGCTGTCCGTCTTTCGGAGCCGATCGAAGGCAGGCTGGGTCTTGCTGAAGGATCGGAAAGCGCACTTTCTGCGCAAACTCTGTTTGGCATTCCGTGTTGGGCCACACTTGGCAATGAGCGGTTCGGCATAGTCGCTATACCCGAAAGCATCACCGAGCTGCATCTGTTTGTAGACGCTGACAAAGGCGGCGAACTCGCTTTGAAGCGTGGGATTCACTCCGGTCGAGCAGGAAGTCGTGTTGCTGGCCATCAGTCGCTTCAATGGCTGTCATTATTGCGTAGCTGCACATAGTTTCGTTGCCGATATGATGTCGAAAGTGCCGACCGAGATTACCGATGCGATCCGCGACGGCCGGGCAATCGGAGATGCCAAACTGGAGGCATTGCGGGCATTTGCGCATGTAATGACCGAAAGCCGGGGTAACCCGACAGCCGAACAGGCCCGGGCATTTCTGGCAGTCGGCTACAGCGAGCAGCACATTCTCGGTATCATCCTTGCGATCAGCGCGAAGGTGATTTCGAACTACAGCAATCACATTTTCCACACTGAAGTCGACGATGCATTTGCCGGGCGCCGTTGGTCGCCTGAAAGCTGAGTTGAACAGACAAACGAAGACACATTTGCCGGCTATTTCCACCACACCCTCCAAGCCGGCGGGACCGCGACTTTTCAGGATTCCCCCCGCCAGAAAAGCGCGGTCCACCTTTTTCGCCCCGCAGTTACAGGAGTCTGAAGGTGCAACCAATGTTTGTCATTTCGACGGAAAAAACAAAGTTGGACGCGAAGGCGATTCACACCCTGTTGAATCAAACCTACTGGGCCAAAGGGATCAGCGAGGAACTCGTAGGGCTTGCGATTGCCAACTCAATATGCTGCGGAGCATATTCATCAAACGGGGAGCAGATCGGATTCGCCCGGCTGGTCACCGACCTGGCTACATTTGGCTATTTATGCGATGTCGTTGTGGCTGAACAATGGCGCGGAATGGGGATAGGCAAAAGCCTCACCGCTACTCTACTGGAGCAGCCATTTACGGCCCAACTCAGGCGTATATTTTTGGCCACTAAAGATGCGCACACAATCTATGCTCCATTCGGTTTCCAGTCACTAGGATCGCCTAAAAGTTTCATGGAAATCTATCGGCCTGAAATCTATTCTCAGCGTTATCCCCCGAACTCTTGCCACGGCTCCATCCAAAACGTCCATCACGGGGGTTAAGAGTATGAACAGCATCGTCCGTAAAGTTGTAGGCAGCGGCCGTTGCGCAGAGAATGAAGCTCGAGGCCGATCTCGCCAACAGAGCGGTCATTCGCTGGCCCGATCCTAAACGGCAACGGAACGCCAGCTTATTCCGAGAACGGCATCACAATAGGTTCGAGAAGTTCAATTCGATTTCCAAACGGATCATAGACGTAGCAGCGACTAAAGCCAGGAAGCGGCTCATCTTGGTCGACAGTAACATTTGCGCCCTTCAGTCTTGCGACCAATGAGGCCAAGTCTGACACCGTGAATGCCGGGTGGGCTTTGCGGGCAGGGCGAAATTCAAGCTCGACCCCTAGATGCACTTTCAATGAACCTCGTTCGAACCAGCATCCGCCACGCTTGGCCAAGTGTGGTGGTTTTGGCAATTCAGGTATTCCAAGTAGACCAGAATAGAAGCGGCGCGCGAGTTCCTCTTCGCCGGCCGGCATTGCAAGTTGAACATGGTCGAGAGCTTTAATCGGCATAACCGCCTTTCGTCCCAATTTAGCGGATCGGCCGGATTCGGGAAAGAGCTTTCTTTGGGTTTACTTCTGGTTTTCTGTCGTTTCCTGAAGGGTAGCTTTCAAGGCAAAAGCGCTGAAAGCTGATGCCCAGACGAATGCTCTGAGTCACCAACAGAAGTTAGCAATTGAAGCGGGGGGCGTACCCTTGTTTGATAAATCGCTTTCATCGGATCATCCGCCGAGACGCCAGATCGTATCGATCATCCGCTTCGGTGATTGTCCAGACTAATGCCAAAATCGACATGCTTATCGTCGAGATGGCGAGTACCATGGCTGGTGCAGACAACTCTCCGGTAGACCAGTCCCGCCAGCCGGCGTAAGTGATCGGAGAAAACCACAGGCTGAACCAGCATGTCGTCAATCCGGCAAAGGTGCCCGCAGCCAAGGGCCATGTATTGCGACGCCGCCTAGCGGATAGCCTTGTCATAACGTGATCGCAAAAGCCATCGTCCGGAACCGGCCCTTCGAATTGTTCACGCAGCAAGTGGTCAATAGCGTCTTCCATCTCGTTGTTCATCGCGCACGCTCCTCCTCAGATGTCTCTTGCCAGTCCGCCAGCAAAGCCCGCAGCTTGGCCTTGCCGCGTTTTGCGTGAGATTTCACGGTGCCGAGCGGCATTGCCAGCACATAGGCTGCCTCATCGTGGCTCAAGCCGAGCTGTACAACATGCAGGAGCACATTTTGCTCGGGAGCGGACAAGCAGCGCATCGCGCGATTTACATCGATTCTTAGTTCGGCGGCGCCATGCGGCGATGTTCGCCGGTCGAGCGCGTCGCCATCAATGTCTTCCTTAGCCGATGACCGCTTGCGGCGGGCTTGAAGAAAGCATGAGTAGGCGATGCGGTAGATCCAAGTGGAAAAGCGCGCCTCGCCGCGAAACTGATGCAATTTGCGCCATGCCAGCAGGAAGGTCTCCTGTGCGAGATCATCAGCTTTGGCATTGTCTCCATGAACAAGGCGGCGCAACTGCGCGCGCACCATGCCCTGGTGACGTCTCACCAGTTGTTCAAACGCGCGCCGATCATCGGTCATTAGTACGCGTGCTACCAACGCATCATCGACTCGCGCATCGGCAAGATTATCAATCACGCATATCATCACGCCTGTTAAGCCACCAACTAGCAAAGTAGCCCAGGCCAGTCATGAGCGGCAACAAACCGAGTCCCCAAAGGCTGGCGATGCGCTGTCCGTCATGAAACTCAATCGGCAGTGCAAGAAACATCGCCATCAGACCAAGTCCGCCGCCTATCAGCACCAGAGCCCGGCGCCGATCGGAATTGGAGGTGTGCGGGTCGGCCAAAAGCTCATGCGGCAATTCCACCCCCTTCTCCGCGAGCTGCAGCAGTGTACGATAGCGCTCCTTCGTCTGGTCGGTGCGGTAACGCATGAAGATCAGCAGGATCGCAACAGGTGTGAGCATTATCACGCCAGGGATAAACAGCATTACAAGGTCCATCAGTCTTACTCCTAAAAATGCCGAAGATTAGCGCTTTTGCTCTTAGGAGGCGAGCAGATCGGCTATGCGTTCGGAGAAGAGCCAATATTGCCCCGGTCCTTGATTGCTGGTCAGTACAACAGTCGCTCCGGTTTCCCAGACAATTGCCAAATTGGCATCCGTGCCCTCGAGCCCGCCGGCGTGGCCGCGAATATGACGCCCGTGCGAAAGGCGATCACCAAATCCTGTAGCATAGCCACCAGGCCCGGCGGGCACGGGATCTGCAAACATTTTAGCGAGCGTTGCAGGTTGAACCAGCTTTCCCGTGCGCAATGCCGCCGCAAATCGGACCAGATCGACATTGGTGGAATAGCCGCCACCCGCAGGGCCGCTTGCATAAGGGACCTTGAGCCAGTCCGACTTCCAGACGGTGGAGAACGGCCCTTCGCGGTAATATCCGACGGCGAGACCCGGCACGATATCGTCCACCCGGTCGTATCCGCTGGCCGTCATGCCGGCAGGGATAAAGACATGGCTCTGGATGTAATCTGAATAACCTTCGCCCGAAACGTTCTCAATGATCCGGCCCAGCAGCATGAAGCCGGCATTGCTGTAGCTCCACTCTCCGCCCGGCTCACCAACTTTAGGCTGGCGCGCGATCAGACCAAGATAGTCTTCAGGATTGACGAAATTCTCGCGGCGCTCGTAAAGTTCAGGGACAAGAATATCGCCCAGACCCGATGTGTGGTGCAGGAGTTGCCACACGGTGATTTTCTCCGCCGCCGCCTGGTCCGGATATTCCGGAACACGCAATGCCAGGGTATCGTCCCATGACAGCTTCCCGGCCTCGACCAGTTGCGCAATGGCGACAGCAGTGAACATCTTGTTCATCGAGCCGATGTGGAATTTGGTCTGGCGATCCACCGGGACGTTGAAACGACGCTCGGCCAGGCCGCGGCATTCTTCGAGCATCGTTTTGGTGCCGTCGGTCACCGTCACGCAACCGGAAAAATCATTGTCACGCACCAGCATATCCAACGCAGCGGTGGTGAGCCGAGCGATCTCAGCCTGCGACGTACCGCTTTCAGGCCAGTCAGCATAGAGCGTGGGATTATCGATCGGAACCATATCGACCATAGCCAGAGTTCCGGGCTGTTCCAGATCTGGAAGCAGCACAAGCGCGACCAGCTTTCCGGTCCGCCGACCTTTGATGGTCACGACTAACATTCCGGGCGGCCCTTGTGTTCGCGCATCGACGAAATCGACTCCGCCGCTGTCGCGCACTGCCAAGGCAAGCTGCTTCATCAATAGCTCGCGTGCGTCTACGTTGACCGACGGGGACAGGATGGTCGGTGCCCATTGTTGGATACTCCCGGAGGTATCGGCATTGATATGCGCGATCACAGCCGCGCCGATCTTGCCTGCGGCCGTGTCAGGTAGGGCTGTGCTGACGGGACCAGCGCTCGCGGAGGAGCTGGCGACGACGGCGGCAAGTGCGAGGATCGGGGCCAAAAGCGGCGAAGTGATCATAGTGGGCTGGATAGAAAGCTTCATTGTCTAAATCCTTATGGAAGCCATTGGCGGTTGGCATTGATTGCACATGTTGGATGCGGCTTTGAGCCCATTTGGATGCAACTGGATGCAACGAAATTCGCCACGAAGAATGGCACTTGGTCATACTGCGCGCCGAGAATGCCTCCGACCCCCTCGATCTGGCTCCTTACGGATCAAGCTGCGATCATTTCCGCGCTCTGCGCAAGCTCTTGCTGCTTAGCGACAATGGACAGAGGGATATTGCCGGCTAACTGGCCAACTACATTGAGGCCCAGCGCATGAGACATGCGCGCGGCGGTTCATTCCTCTCCCCCTTGGCAAGATCAAGTGTTGGCATCAGATCCTGAACTGCCGTATGCTGGACCATTAAGGGTTCTGCGCCGGACACTAAAAAGTCCAACACCATACAAGGAGACCGCCGCGATGATTAAGGATAGTTAAGAGTTTACGCGGGAGGGTGGCGATATCAGCTATGCCTAGACTGCGGAAGGATGGCGCTCGCAGCCATTCAACCGAAAAACATTGAGGCGATCAATAGATGTCATCCGGATGGTATGGACGAATGTCTGCTTTTGATCGGTCAATCTAAGCACCCGACGGGCAAAAATGTTAGCGGAAGTAGCGCCTACTCCCGCCGCTTGCCGATTTGTGCATGTAGCATGGTAATCTGGCATATCCGTCCCCATCAAATTTTTTCCTAACACTACGAAACTCGTGACCAATTTGATTGTGAGAGGAGAGGGCGCTTCGCGGTTTTGAGCTGTGATGTGCCGAATGGCGGAGCATCGGCTCAATCATCAGGAGTGTTATCATGATCCAGTCAATTCCATTGAATAAGCTCGTTCCAAGTCCACGGAATGTCCGGAAGTATACAGACCCGAAAGCCGACGCCGAACTAAAAGCCAGCATAGCAGCACAAGGGTTGTTGCAAAATCTCGTCGTCCGGCCCGCCAAAAAGGGTATGTTTGAAGTTGAGGCAGGCGGCCGCCGACGCACAGCACTATTGGCACTAGCCGACGACAAAGCCGTTTCCCGCAATATGCCAGTTACATGTCTTGTGGTTGGGGGTGATGAGACATCGATCCGCGAAGTCAGTCTTGCCGAAAACTTCCACCGTCTCGCAATGAACCCCGCAGATGAAGCCCAAGCATTCGCCAGCATCATTGAATCCGGTGCAAGTGTTGAAGATCTGGCGCGGCGATTTGGCCAGACGATGCGGTTTGTGGAGGGCAGATTGCGGCTCGCATCATTGGCGCCGGTCGTTTTCGAAGCGCTTGCAGCCGGTGAAATCACGCTCGACATTGCTAAAGCTTATGGTGCTACGTCGGACCAGGCTGTCCAGGAGCGCGTGTTTGAAGATGCCTCCAAAGCTTGGTATGCCAGTTCGCCTGATAGCATCCGCCGGATGGTGCTTAATTCCACCGTCCACGGCAGCGATCCGCGTGCGCGTCTGGTCGGCAAGGACGCGTATCTTGCCGCTGGCGGTCGCGTCGACCGCGAACTGTTCGATGACGAAGACAGCGAAAGCTGGTCGGACGTCGCGCTGCTCGAACAGCTGGCAACCGCCAAGATGGCCGAAATTGCAGGCTGTCTTGCATCGGAAGCAGGTGTTGCGTGGGTGAAACCTACACTAGAGAGCTATGTGACGCATGATGTGACTGAAGGCTTGCAGCGTGTTCCAACGTCCGAGTTGCCTCTGACCGAAGCAGAAATCGAACGGTTGAGCGAACTCGATACAGCTTATGACACCGCAGCCGAAATCCTTGAGGATGAAGACGCAGATAAAGAGGCGATCCGCGCCGCAGAAATCAAAATAAGCGAGATCGACGCAGAAACCGCAGCCATTCGTAATCGACCCCAGATCATCGATCCAAATATCAAAGCCAATACCGGATTGATCCTGACGCTTGGCCGTGACGGCGTGCCTGTCCTGCAGCCGCAATATTTTGCCGATACGGATGTCGTACTCGGTGACGACGGCAGTGCAATTACCGTTGTGACAAGCGACGGCGGCCCAAAAGCCAAACGGGCGGCAATGTCGCAGCGGCTTGTGGACGAACTTGCAATGCAGCGCCGGGACGTACTGACTCTTCATGTCGCAAGCGATCCGGGTCTTGCCCTTGATCTGTTTGTGTTTGCTTTGGCAGATGCTGACACGACGCGCTTTGGACCAACGCCAGGCCTCACTATCCGCGGAGCGGCTGCATCAGGTCCGGCACCCGGATTTGTTGCCCATGATGCTGCAGCAACCGCTTCGCTAGCAGAACTGCGTTCCGGACTCGATGAAAGTTGGCGCGCAGGCGACACGGTAACGGTCCGGTTCGACCTGTTCCGTAGCCTCGACGAAACTGCGCGTGCGGCGTGGCTGGGCTGGGTTGTTGGACGGACGCTTGAAGCCAGCCTCAACATGCAAGGTGGCCGCAACAACATGTTCCATGACCATTTGGGACGCCTGATGGGTGTTGACATGGCTGCCTGGTGGCGGCCGACCGCTGCCAACTTCTTTGACCGGGTATCGAAAACGGTCATACTGGACGCACTTGCAGATGTTGGCGGTGCAACATTGTCATCGCGCTTTACCGCTTCGAAAAAAGGTGATCTGGCTGCCAGTGCTGAACGCATTTTTTCGGGCAATTTTATCACCGAGGTTGAGGTCAAAGACCGGGCGCTGGGCTGGCTTCCCGCAGCAATGACTTTTGCCGCAGCGCCATCAGAACGATCGGATGAATTCACCGAAGACTGCGGTGATGACGACGATGCCGATACTCAGGATAGTATAAATTCGCCGGAAGAGGGCGATGACAGCCATGTGAGCGCCGAACTGGCCGCCTGATCTCCTCCTGACAGGAAGGCCAGACGGGTACTTGCAGGAGCGGCTCCCTCGCATAAGCGAGGGGGCCGTTTTTGCGTTGCTATCGGCTGTTTAGAGGAGAGGGGGCGCGGAGCTGGTGTCATGGCCGGAATTGGTCCGGATGACATCAGGAGATATTTATCATGACCGGCAAATCTTACCCGCTGCCCCAGCAATCGCCTGCAGCCCGCATAACAGCGCAGATAATCGAGCGCCTCGAAGCTGGCACCAAGCCTTGGGTTCAACCTTGGCGCGGCGTACCTGTTTCACGACCATTGCGGGCCTGCGGGACACCTTATCGCGGCATGAACGTATTCTGGCTGTGGATGGTGGCAGAAAGCTGCGGCTATGCGTCACCTTACTGGATGACCTATGCGCAAGCGGTCAAACTGGGCGGTCAGGTTCGCAAAGGTTCCAAATCCAGCCAAGCGATATTCTACAAAAGCTATGTCAAGGAAGTGGAAGCCGCAGCAGGTGGCGCGGCTGAGGAAGAAACGCGCCGTGTTCTCAAAGCCTATGCGGTTTTCAATGCTGACCAGATCGATGGACTGCCCGAGCATTTTCATCCTGTCGCGGTGCAGGAAGTCAATGAACCGGCGGGGCGGGAAGCCGACCTTGACGCATTCTTTGCCGCCATGCCTGCCAAATTGCGCCACCACGGACAGCAAGCCTATTACGAGCCCAAAGCTGACCGGATTACGATGCCTCCAGCAACGCTTTTTGACGGGTTTGATCATTATTATGCAACGCTTGCCCATGAACTTTCGCACTGGACTGGACACGTCTCGCGCCTAGATCGCAATTTGAAGAACCGTTTTGGAAGTGCGGCTTATGCGGCAGAAGAATTGGTTGCCGAACTTTCCAGCGCGATGATTGGTGCGGAGTTGGGTCTTCCCGTGAGCCACTTGGACAGCCATGCCAGCTATATCGGGCATTGGTTGAAACTGTTGCGCAGCGATGATCGTGCCATCCTGACAGCCGCCGCGCGCGCCGAAGATGCGAGCGCATTGTTGTTGAAACTAGGAGGCCGTTTCACTGTGACGGAAGCTGACGGCGCTAATGATTTGGCCGAAGCCGCGTAATGGGCGACGTTATCTTAGTCGTCGCATTTTCCTATTCATTTGAATGATATTAAGATATACATGCCAAATGAAAGGAATTATATGGCAACTCAATTAGCCCCAAACAAAAGCGATGACGCGCGTATTCTCAGTTCTGCGGTAGCAAAGATCGCAGAATTCTGGGGGTTGAGCAACGCAAAGCTGGGTATCGTGCTGGGTCTGTCGCAAGCCACAGTTTCGCGGTTGCGATCGGGTCAGACCACACTCGACCCAGCGTCCAAATCCTTTGAAGCCGGCCAGTTCCTGCTGCGCTTGTTTCGCAGCCTTGATGCGCTGCTTGGAAGCGATGACGCGGCTTCGCGCCGGTGGTTGGATGTCGCCAATCTCGATCTTGATGCACGTCCGATAGACCTCATCGATAGCTTCAAAGGCCTGCTTACAGTTTGCGATTATGTTGACGCACACCGCGCTCGCGTCTGAAGCCAGACATTACGAGGGTACGGTTTGGCGGGTCGTTGAGGCACAGCACCGGATTTCGACCAACAGGTTGGCCGCGTCGCTTGAAGATCAGGCTCGGCTTGAGGCCTTGGCCGAAGCTGTAAAGCCCGACCTGCCCAAGGAAGCACAGGGACTTCACTTTCTTCTTTCATCGCCGTTTCGATATGGTCACCGAACCGCCAGCCGATTCCGTCGTGCAAATGAGCGCCCTGGCATCTTCTATGCCAGTGAAGCCGAAAGCACTGCAATTGCCGAAACAGCCTATTGGCGGTTGCGGTTTTTTCTGCGCTCACCGGGCTTTGTACCGCCGTCGACAACGACCGAGCATTCGAGCTTTACCGCCAAGGTTTGCACCGAACACGCGATTGACCTCACACTTGCTCCTTTTGTTGCCGATACTGCACTGTGGACGCACAAGAGCGATTACACCGCGTGCCAAGAACTTGCATCATTCGCCCGGACCGCGCAGATCGAACTGATACGCACGACTTCTGCCCGCGATCTGGCACGTGGCTGCAACATTGTCATTCTTGCCCCCACAGCTTTTCAGTCCAAGCCGCTGGTGCCGCAGCGCACCTGGCATTTCCGTTTCGAAGATGGCCGCTTGACTGCACATGCAGCATTTCCAGAGACCGAGCGGTTGGTGTTTACCGCAGAGCTATTCGGCCTTGGGACCGTCACCGACTGAACAATTGTCATTCGTCGGCTTGAATTTTTAGCCAAGAGCACTGCAGCGCGGGGTCCGCCATTCGAGAGAGGCCCTGGGCCAGCAGTTCTGATTGCGCAACCCGCCCGGGCAGGCCCGTGTTGTCCAGCCGGTGGCTGTCCTGCCCGCGCCAGCCTTGCC
>JBGSPK010000232.1:0-3347 GCA_041738665.1 Sphingorhabdus sp.
GCTGGTGGCGGTGGACCGCGCGGCGGCGGGGGCGGAGGTCCGCGCTTTGGCGGCGGCGGTTTTGGCCCCGGTGGTGGTGGCATGCAAAGCCGTTGGAACATTGCGCTTTATCACACCTACCGCATTCAGGAGGATATCCTGATTCGGCCGGGCGTGCCCCTGCTCGACCTTTTGGATGGGTCGGCAATCAGCAACAATGGCGGCGCGTCACGGCATGAGGTCGAACTGTCTGGCGGCGTATTCCACAAGGGGCTCGGATTCCGGCTTCAGGGGAATTACAAAAGCAGGACGACCGTCGATGGAACCGGCCTTCCCGGCAGCAGCGATCTGAGTTTCAGCGATTTGACCTCACTCGACGCATTTGTTTTCGTCAATCTGGACCAGCGCGGCAAATTGACACAGAAACTGCCCTTCCTGAAAGGCAGCCGGATTACGTTGCGCGTGAACAACGTGCTGAATGATGTCATCGATGTCCGTGATGAAAACGGGCTTGTCCCGCTAAGCTATCAGCCGGGCTATCTCGATCCGCGCGGACGGGTGTTTGAGCTGAGTTTCAGAAAGCGTTTTTAACCCGCGCGTAGCTTCCGCACAACTCGCCAAGCCAATGCTTTAGCCTTGTTTTGTGCGGGAAAGCGCCCGGGCGCTTTGGGGCGGACGCCGATTTTGCGGAGCAGGCTGTTAAATGCCCGCGCATCGGCTTCGGCGAAACTCCAGTCCGACCGCCATGTGATGGACAGCGAGATCGAAACCTCAGGGCCGTTGCGCACATGATGCGGGGCCATTACGGGCACAAACAGGGCTTCGCCGGGCGCAAGAGGCCATGGCGTGCCAGCGGGCGCCATATCATCGCTCCAGACAAGATTGCGATGCCCGCCGGTGTGATATCCTTCATGCGTTTCGTCCGGCGCAAACCGCGGGTCACTCGCGGGGAATTGAGTCATCACTTTCGAACCACGCAATTGAAGCAGGATGTTATGCTCCGGGTCGAAATGATAGGGGGTCACCGCGTTTGGACTGGACACAAAGATAAAGCCTTGCGGCTTGAGCATCCGGCCCGTCTTGGATTCGATCTGCGGTTTCAGCTCAGCCAGCAAACCGACCAGCAGATCTTTGTATTGAGGTTGCTGCTCAATATTCTTCAGCACCGCCCAACTGCCGCTGGTTTCCACCAAGCGGATGGTGTCGCCAATGCTCAGACCATTGGCCGGAACCAGCGCCGGATCGATGCCGACGGGCAAATCCCCTTTATTATATTCTACCGAAGAGGTTGGCAGCGCTTCGCCCAGTCGGGCGAGTGCCTCTATGGTCAGCAGCGGATGGTCGCGCAGAGCATGCAGCAGCTTGTGCGGACATTCCGGATAATGTGCGGCAAAATTCTGGCGCGCAGCTTTATCGAAAAAAGGCATCATTCCGTTTCTTCCGTGACGATCTGGGGTGAAGAATATCGCGGGGCGTTGCGTGCCAGTTCGGCTTTCAGCAAAGCCGCGAATACCGCACGCCGACCAGCCCCGCCGATTGCCACCGAATAACGGCCAATGCTGCGCCGATCCACCCACAGGCTGTCAATCATCGGGTGACCTTCGACTGCACAACTGTCACACCAGGCAACCGCAGAATTATCCAGCAAGGCGAGATTTTCGATCTGCAGCAATACGCCAGGTGAGAACCGGGCATAATCTTCATCAAACGCCGTTTTGAACGAAAAGCTTCCTGGCGGGCAAATGAAATTGACCAGCATTGCCAGCGGCTTTCCATCAAGCCTCAGATCAAGCCGTTCGAGCCTGCCCGCGTCAGCCGCGCCGTTTAACGCTTCGGCAAAAAGCGTTCTGGTTTCTGGCGCGCATACGAGCGCAGAGCCGTTGCTTCCCTTCCACCCCTTTTGTTCAAGGGCCAAAAACGCGTCAGTCCACTCTGCCAATCCGGTGGCGCTGTCATACCGCATGAATGTCAGTGCGCCTTCTTCTGAAAGCCGGTTTTTCTGTCGGCGGAATTCTTTGCGCTTTTTGGGCCGGATCGCCGCGTCGTAATAGTCCGCTGACGACAATCCCCGTTTCAGCAGAGCCCGTTCGGTGCGGTGAACCAGCGCGCACCGGCGGTTTTGCGATTGGCACACATGTTCAAGCGCTTCGGCGAGCGGGCCTTTCGTATCGATGCAGTGGATATGGGCAAACAACCCCTGCCCCGGCTCGCCATCAAGTTGCGCGAGATATTCGGTCCAAAATTCAGTCTCGTAACTATGCCTGACCAATGGTGTCCCAAGAAAAGCATTGTGATGCAGCCAGTTCTGCACATGCGGCAGTGGCCATCTGCCATAATGCGGGGATATTGATACGGGCATCAATCCGCAGAGCTTGGTACCGTCCCACAAAGTGAATATCCGGACATCGCCGGACGGATCAAATTGTTCAAGGGCGGGTCGCAAAAACCAGCTTTCGGAAAAGACATTGGGCTCTGTCGCTTGCGCCGCCAGATCATCCCACTCAGCGACAAACGCAGCAGTGATGGCCGACCGCCAGCTTTCGAGCTGGGGACGTAATAATCCTGCCTGATTGGCGGTATCGATTGCCCGCGTTGCCACTTCGCCCCTTGCTTCATGGAATCCGTATTTGCACCATAATTTGAAGCAGCAAAGAAATTGCTAATGCAGCAAAGAAAAACCCCGCCGGAATCGCTCCCAGCGGGGTTTTACCGTTTCAACCTTATCGGTTGCTTACATGCCGTGGGCCAAAGCCGCGAGCAGCAGGAGAGCGACGATGTTGGTGATCTTGATCATCGGGTTGACGGCTGGACCTGCAGTATCCTTGTATGGATCGCCCACAGTATCGCCGGTCACGGCTGCCTTATGGGCTTCTGAACCCTTGCCGCCATGGTTGCCGTCTTCGATATACTTCTTGGCGTTGTCCCATGCGCCGCCGCCCGAGGTCATCGAGATAGCAACGAACAGACCGCCGACGATCACACCCAAGAGCAACGCGCCCAAGGCTGCAAAGCCCTGTGCGGGGCCAGCGACCCTGCTGATCACGAAGTAAACTACGATTGGTGCCAGAACCGGCAGCAACGACGGGATGATCATTTCGCGGATTGCTGCCTTGGTGACCAAGTCAACGGTACGCGCATAATCGGGCTTCGACGTGCCGTCCATGATGCCGGGATTGCTCGCGAACTGGTCACGAACGTCCTTCACCACTTCGCCAGCAGCCTTGCCGACCGCAGTCATGCCCATCGCTCCGAAGAGATAAGGCAGGAGCGCGCCAAGCAGCAGGCCAACGATGACATAAGGGTTCATCAACGTGAAATCGACGCCACCTTCAGCAAGGCCGAGTTTCTCCGAATAGAACGCCAAGTCA
>JBGSPK010000261.1:0-1975 GCA_041738665.1 Sphingorhabdus sp.
GTGCAGTTTGCGATATTCCTCAATCGTGAATTCGTCGCGGCGCATGGTTTTGAGTTTTGGTCGGCCTTCAAAACGGTGACTGGCAGGCACAAGCCGCTTGGTAATGGCGAAGTTCATCACTGCGTTGAGCGCGCCCATCTCGAACTGAATTGTCGCATCGCTGATATGCTCGCGGAATCGGCCCTTGCCATTTTCCCGCCGCCACGTTGGATAGGCAGCCCAACTGTCCTGACCGATCAGGTGAATCTGGGTGCTACCCACATAATCTTCGAGCGCCTTCTTGAAGGCGTTTCGGAGATTCTTCACCCGGTCGTGGGAAACCTCACCCGTATCGGCTCGGCGCTGCTGCGTCTGGAGATAGTCTGCCGCCACCTGCCGAAACGGACGATTGAACACGGCTACGTCATGCTTCACCCGAAACCGGATGTCGGCGTCCTGATCAAACGCCCGGTCGCGGGCAGACTCTCGGTCCGACGTATGTAGCGAAATCGTCTTGTAGCGGTCCTCTTTGGGGAGCTTGATGCGGCAATAAAAATTGCGGTGTTCGACATCTCCGCGCCTGAAAATGATCAGGCCGGACTTTAGAACCTCTTTGTCGGTGATGAACGCCATTCCCATACTCCACTGTGCAGAAACTGTGCAGGTTTGGAGCGAAAGCGCGCGGAGTTCCATAACTGTGCAGGTGCTGTGTAGAGGAATATGCCTTATTTTCTTAAGTGATTCCAGCTATTTGCTGGAATCCTGTCACCCCGACCACTTCTTGGAAGTGACACTTTTCTGCGTTTGTCGGTTCTAGTTCGTAGCGCTCTCCGTAACAAACTTGATGATGTTTTCGTCACTGTCGGGTTTGAAAAGTTGACTTCCCGCTCGGCGCCTAATTTGCATCGTCTCCGCATTGGCCGCATCCCCGCGGACGAGGCTGATCGAGCGTGATCAAATCTTATTTAAAGGTCTGCTTTGTCTGACAGTGTCAACAGACCACTTTGCACGTGACATCGAAGTTAGCGGACGCATGTTCATTGCCGCTTGAACAATTAACTTCAGGCGTCGCAATAGCGGTTGCTCAAACTTCGGTAATTTACTGTTCCTAGTTGCCCTCTAAGTCTGTGTGCCAGTTATTTACGACGCAGATCAAATCCTTGAACGATTCAATGATGGCATCGGCACCCAATTGTTCCACCGGCCGGTCGCGATAGCCGAAGCTGACCGCAGCGAACGGCACGTTGGCTGCTCTTGCGGTATCGGCGTCGGTAATGGAGTCCCCGACATACAGCGTTCGACCGCCTCCACACCGGGCGATAGCCTCGAGCAACGGTGCAGCGTCAGGCTTGGAAACAGACAAGGTATCGCCGCCGATAATTGCGTCGAATTTTCCCGACCAGCCAAGTGCGTCGACCAGCTTTTTCGACAAATTCTCCGGCTTGTTCGTGCAAATTGCCGTTCGGACATGCATTTTGCGTAACTGGTCGATTGCTTCAGCCGCGCCGGAATAAGCCTTGGTGTGCACACATATGTGTTGTTCATAAAAGCCAATCAATGCGCCTAGTCCTGAATCCAGCAGACTATCCTCGCCACCGCCGGTCGCGGCCAGACCTTTGCGCATCAGCGCGCGCGTACCATGACCCACCATCAGCCTGATCTGATCATTTGGCAGACGCTGGCGGCCAAGCGTTTCGAGCGCGTGGTTCAGGGCATCACCGAGGTCAGTGGACGTATCGGCCAGAGTGCCATCCAGGTCAAACGCGACAATTTCGAATTTCATGCAATTCAGCCTTTTCCGGCGCGGACAATAACGACCGCAGCGATCGCCAGCAGCAGTATCGCTCCTGCCTCAAACAGGATATTTTCGGGCGCCATGTCCTTGCCTTGCAGCACAATCAGCCGCGCCAACGCCGTGACCGCGATGAAAATCGGATAGACAAAGGGCGAGCCGCGCCCAGTGTAGAAAACCGCGATCATGCCCATCACTTCAGTG
>JBGSPK010000262.1:0-2335 GCA_041738665.1 Sphingorhabdus sp.
GATGCGCTCGATCCGATCGTCGAGGCGATCCACAATCTGGTGGACGAAATTGCAGAAGATGGCCACGCCGACAGTTCGCTGCACGAACTTACGCTCGAAATGGTCCTTATGGCTTTGGGTGACGCTTTATTGGGCGGTCCGCTGTCGGCATCGCTTGGCCTGCCACGCGAAGCAGGGCGTCAAATTGCTGGCAGAAAATTGGCAGCGTCATTCGACGAATGGCAGGCGCGGCTTCAACCGCAATCATGAACGCGCTGCGCCAGCCTCAAACGATCTTGTAATAATGGCGGTACCAATCGGCGAAATGCTGCAGACCTTCGGCTAGCATCACCTTCGGCTTGTACCCAGTGAGCGCATGCAGCTTTGAAACATCGGCGTAGGTGGCCGTCACATCGCCCGGCTGCATCGGCCGCATGACCTTAACCGCATCACGTCCAATCGCTTTTTCGAGGGTCTCAATCATCTCCATCAAGCCGACCGGATGGCTGTCGCCAATGTTGAGCACGCGGTGCCCCCCCGGCTCCGGAGGATTATCGAGCGCCCCGATGATGCCGTCGACGATGTCATCGATATAGGTGAAGTCCCGCGCCATCTGCCCGTTACCGTAAACCTCGATTGCTTCACCCTTCAGGATTTTCTGGGTGAAACTGAAATAGGCCATATCCGGTCTGCCCCACGGGCCATAGACGGTAAAGAAGCGCAGGCCCGTTTGCGGAAAGCCGTACAGCTTTGCATAAGACTGGCTCATCAACTCGCACGCGCGCTTGGTTGCAGCGTAGAGCGATACGGGGTCGGTGGCCGGCTCATCTTCGGTAAAGCCTGCGCCGCCCATCGGCTTGTCGCCATAAACCGAACTGGACGACGCGTAGACGAGATGTTCGAACCCTTCGGCGTGGCGGCACGCCTCCATCACCGACAAATGCCCTGCCAGATTGGAACGTTCATAAGCGAAGGGGTTTTCAATACTGTAGCGCACACCCGCTTGCGCCGCGAGATGGACGACGCGCACGACTTTGTTGTCGCGCACAAGCGCCGCCATGGCGTCAGCATCGGCGATGTCCAAGCGCTCGAATGCAAAGCTGTTGATCCCGTCAAAGGTTGCAAGGCGGGCTTCTTTTAATGTCGGGTCATAATAATCATTGACGATATCGACACCAATTACCCGTTCGCCGCGCGCCAATAAGCGATGTGCGACAGCATGGCCGATAAATCCGGCAGCGCCGGTCACGATAATGGGTGACGTCATGGCTAAGTTTGTCCTTTTTCGCCTGTCAGCGTAGCCGCTCTAAGCGGACCGCGAAATAACCGATTTCAGTTGCTTAAGCTTGGGCGTCACGATCGGTATCGTCAGCATTGTACTGCCCACCGCCATTAGCAAAAGAGCAGTGAATGTTTCGTTGGTGATGATCTGCTTGTCGAGGAGAATATTCGCAAAGATGATCATGATCAGCGCCTTGGTCTGGAGCAGCCACCCAATCAGCGACGCCTCGCCTTTTTCCCATTTCAATATGCGGCCCGCGAGATGAATACCTGCCAGCTTGCCAGCCACTGACGCAAACAGCAGCAATGCCGCGGCTGCAAATACCGCCACACCGCCTACATCCCAGTTGGTCCGAAGGCCTGTGCTCAGGAAGAAGACCGGCATGATCGCCAGCAATATATTGGCGCGAAAATCGTCCATACGCTTCTGTTCAAACCATTTGGCATCGAGGACCGCGCCTGACAGGAAAGCGCCGACCATATAATGCAGGCCTGCCCAGTCGGCGGCAAAACCAGCGACCGCGAGCCAGACAAGTCCAACGAACCAGCGATCACGTTCGGGGATTTTTTGCATCATGCTGCGGACCAGAAAGGCGGCCACCGCAAACATCACGAGAAACGCACCTTGTCGTCCGATCCGCTCCCAATCAAGCAGGATCAGCGCCAGGACACCCCAGATCGCCACATCATCCAGACTGGCATAGCGCAATATGCGCTGTCCGATGGGCTGACGCAAAATCTCCAGTTTTTCCATAAACAATATGAGAATAGGAAGCGCCGTGACCGCGCAGGCCATTCCGATGCCGATGACTACCTGCCAATATTGACCCAGCTCGCCGATCCATCCCCCGCCGGTCCGAAGCAAGATGACGGCGGCAACGCTGCCGAACAGCAAAGGCATGACTAGTGCCAGCCCGGCGGTTACGCCAGTTTCACGGCGGCGTTTCCAAGCCTCGGAAATGTCGAGCTCGATTCCTGCAATCCAGACGAAAATCATCACCGCCCACCAAGCGATACCATTAAGCGCCGTGATGACCTCGGGTCGGAAGACGAAGCTGTAATAATCAGGGAAAGC
>JBGSPK010000278.1:0-3808 GCA_041738665.1 Sphingorhabdus sp.
CCAGTGGTTTCGTTGACGCCCGAAAAGAACTGGGCCGAAATGATACTGGCCAACAGGCCGTACAGGTAAAAATCATACCATTCAAAAACCGTCCCAAGCGACGACGCGGCGATGACAAGCTTTTCGCTTTGCGTCGCCTGATGGTGCTTGGGGATGTCGTTAGCAGCAGTAGCCATAATCTCTCTCCCTATTGGTTATTTAAAAGCTGTATTTTGCGGCGAATTCAACCCGGTCGAGCTGGCCGTCGGCCCCGCTGACCAGAGCGCGCTGACCATGACGATATTCGACACCCAGATCGAAGCCCTTGACTGGCGACCAGAACAGGTTTCCGGCCATGCTCCATGCCTGATCATTATAGGCGCTGAAGGTTCCCGCCGCGAAGCCGCCCGGATAACTGACATCCTGAAAGCTGGCCATCAGCGTAGAGCGAAGCGTTGGTGTCCAGCCGAGCCGCAATGCCGCAAATCCGGCAAAGCTTTTCACCCGGCGCAGCTGGTTGACGCCCGGCACGAAGATTGCGTCGGGCGCAAAGTTAAGGCCGACATAGCGACCGATGCCCGAACCATAGGTCGCCATGAACCGCAGATCGTAACGTTTGTCCTTGTCGAAATTGATCTTGCCCGAAAGGCTTGCGCCATAGGCAATCGTGTCATCATGGATCGCTCCATTGTCCACGGCGAGCTGGCGTACCAGACCCGCAAGCGCAAACTCGCCGAAGCTCGTGGTGTGATTGATGCGAGCGGCGAAATCGGGAACGCCGTCATCGTCGTTTTCGATCAGCGTCGTTGTTCCCAAATTGGCTGTTGCACTTTCGGGGTTTTCAACGCTGAAATGCAGCGTGGTCATTTTGCCAAGTGACGCCGAATAGCGAACGAGCGGCTGCCGAACAAACACTGTGCCTTCGGTCGTTCCCACAAAATCGGTGGATTCGGGCAACACAGTGGCGTTCTGGAAGGTGCTCCAGTCCTGACCTACTGTCAGTTTGTCAAACTGGACATAGGCGCGGCGTAGCGCGAGGTCATAGCCGTTGGTCGTGCGTTCCGAGCCTTGGGTACCAGTGGCAGTTTGAAAGTCGGTTTCGACATAGCCTTTTAGGGTGTGGCCAGCCACCTGGGTTTCCAGATTCATCCATAGACGCGTCTGTTTTGCCGAAACATCGTTGTCGGTCGACTCGCGCACGCCGCCAATCGGTATCGCCTGCGGCAGGTAAAAATCACGACCCAGACTGTTGGCGGCAACGTCGCCATCGCTCCATCTGCTGAAAGTCGAAACGGTTTTGATAAATCCGCCCAGCTTGATGCGCGTCGCGCCCGAACCGACGGTGAAGCCGTCGACGGCAGGCGCAGGCTTTGCTGCCTGTGCCACGGTAACGGCTTCGGTCGCCTTTTGATCCGCGTTGGCGACGGCCTGCCGCAGTTCGGCATTTTCTGATTTCGTGGTCTGCAATTCGCTTTGGAGCGACCCGAAGGTGCGCTCGAGCGCTTCAATCCGCGCTTCAAGCTGTTGTTCTTTCTCTGTGGCGGCCAAGGCAATATTTGGCATCAAACTGACGGTTGCGACCCCCGCCAGCAGCCATCCGGCCAATTTCTTCTTATCCATCATCCTCTCCCGTCCGGCATTGGGCCGGTCCCATTATCAAGGATGTATATGGTCGCCTGACTTCGCCTGCGGTGATAGATAGACTTTGGTCTAAGCTTTGGGCACTTTGCTGTTCGACTTTGGTCGGGGGTGTTGCATCGATTTGCTTAAGCTATTCTCGGCTGAAAATCAGAACCATATGGAGAGGCGCAATGTCGGAAATTTACCCCGTTCCAGATGTCTGGAAAAAAAAGGCGTTCATTACAGCCGAGGGTTATGAACAGGCGTACGCCCAATCGATCAGCGACCCCGACAGCTTCTGGCGCCACGAGGCGAAGCGCATCGACTGGATCGAGCCCTTCAGCAAAGTGAAGAACACAAGCTTCAGCGAAGCTGATTTCGGCATCAAATGGTTTGAAGACGGCGCGCTGAACGTATCGGCCAATTGCCTTGACCGGCACCTGCCTGAACGCGCCAATGACATTGCCATAATCTGGGAAGGTGATGACCCTTCGCAGCAGCGGCGCATCACTTATGGCGAGCTCCATGCCGAAGTTTGCCGGATGGCCAATGTCCTGAAAGAGCTGGGCGCTCGCCGCGGCGACCGTGTCACCATCTATATGCCGATGATTCCGGAAGCCGCGATGGCGATGCTCGCCTGCACGCGCATCGGGGCGATCCACTCGATCGTCTGTGGCGGCTTTTCCCCCGAGGCGCTTGCCGGACGACTCCAGGATTGCGATGCAAATCTCGTCATCACCGCCGATGCGGGGATGCGCGGCGGCAAGCTGGTTCCGCTTAAAGCCAACGTCGATGAAGCACTGACGCATTGCACGTCGGTCACAGCCTGTCTGGTAATCCGCCACGTCGGCAATGCCATCACCATGAGTGCGGATCGCGATGTCTGGTATGACGAGTCCCGCGAGAATGTGTCCGACGAATGCGCGCCGGAAATCATGGGCGCGGAAGACCCGTTATTCATCCTTTACACATCAGGTTCGACAGGAAAACCCAAGGGCGTGCTGCACACCACCGGAGGCTATCTGGTCTGGGCGGCTATGACGCATCATTATGTATTCAATTACACACCGGGCGAAATATACTGGTGCGCCGCCGATATCGGCTGGGTCACTGGCCATACCTATGTCGTCTACGGCCCGCTCGCTAACGGTGCGACGACGGTGATGTTCGAAGGCGTTCCCAATTATCCCGACCATAGCCGGTTCTGGCAAATCGTTGACCGGCATCAGGTCAATATCTTCTACGGCGCGCCGACGGCATTGCGTTCGCTGATGCGCGAAGGTGATGAATGGGTGAAGAAAACCTCACGCAGTTCGCTGCATCTGCTCGGCTCAGTTGGCGAACCAATCAATCCCGAGGCTTGGGAATGGTATTATCATGTCGTTGGCGAAGGCCGCTGCCCGATTGTCGACACCTATTGGCAAACCGAAACGGGCGCGACGATGATGACGCCGCTTCCAGGCGCGCATGATCTAAAACCCGGTGCAGCGTCAAAGCCGATGTTCGGTGTGCAACCCGTTCTGGTCGATGGCGACGGCAAATTGCTCGAAGGCGCGACCGACGGCAATCTGTGCATCACTGATAGCTGGCCGGGACAAATGCGGACCGTCTGGGGCGACCATGAACGGTTTTTCCAAACCTATTTCACTACCTATCCCGGCAAATATTTTACTGGCGACGGGTGCCGCCGCGACGAGGACGGATATTACTGGATTACCGGCAGGGTCGACGACGTAATCAACGTATCTGGTCACCGCATGGGCACCGCGGAGGTCGAAAGCGCGCTTGTCGCTCATGCCAAGGTTGCCGAGGCTGCGGTTGTCGGATTTCCCCACGACATCAAAGGACAGGGTATCTACGCCTATGTCACGCTCAACGCCAATGAAGTCGAGTCAGCGGAAGTTCGCGCCGACCTGATTAAATGGGTCCGCCACGAAATCGGTCCGATCGCAACGCCTGATGTCATCCATTTTGCGCCAGGCCTGCCGAAAACCCGATCCGGCAAAATCATGCGCCGGATATTGCGCAAGATTGCCGAGGGCGACGTTTCGAACCTGGGCGACACATCGACGCTTGCAGATCCTTCAGTCGTTGAAACTTTGGTGGAATCGCGTTCCGTCGCCGCATGACCGGCACCATCCTCATCGCGGATGACCACCCGCTGTTCCGTCAAGCCTTGGCAATGGCGGCAGCGGCGGTACGCCCCGAT
>JBGSPK010000288.1:0-5007 GCA_041738665.1 Sphingorhabdus sp.
CTGCTGGTCGTGCCGGTCTTACCGGCAACTGGCCGCCCGATATTGGCGGCGCGACCAGTGCCAGTGGCAACGGCGGTCTGCATCAGGTCGGTCATGCCACCCGCGACCCAATCCTCAACCAGCTGGATCGATTTCTGTGACTTCGCGGAATAGATCACATCGCCGTCAATCGTTGTGACCTTGGAAATACCGAAAGGTGTAATAGAGCGGCCCTTGGCGGCGACCGCAGCGAATGCGCGGGTCATATCGATAACGCGCGCTTCCGAGGTACCCAGCACCATCGAGGGCTGGGTGTTGATCGGCGTGGTTATACCGAACCGGCGCGCCATATTGGCGATGCTGCTCGTGCCGACTTCTTGCCCGATTTGTGCAGCGACGGTGTTTTTCGAATAGGCAAAGGCGGTACGTAGAGTAATTTCACCTGCGTAATTTCCGCCGCTGTTCTTGGGCTGCCAACCTTCGATTTCCACAGGTTTGTCCTCAACCTTGTCCTCAGGACGGAAGCCAGCTTCCAATGCGGTAAGGTAAACGAATAATTTCCATGCCGAGCCAGGCTGACGCACTGCGGTGACCGCGCGGTTGTAGTTGCTAGTGACATAGTCGGTGCCGCCCACCATTGCTTTCACCGCGCCGTCGCGGTCGATTGCTACCAAAGCCCCTTGCGCGCCCCGTGGTGCGTTGGCTGCGATCGCGGCGGTGGCTGCCCGCTGCATTTTAAGGTCGAGTGTTGTCCACACATCAATCGGCTTTTCGGTTTCGTCGATCAAGCCGTCGAGCTGCGGGAGCGCCCAGTCAGTGAAATAGCGCACACTGTCCTGTGGCGGCTCGGCGTTCATCTTGACCAGCGCCGGTTTAACCGAGGCAGCCTCAGCTGCCGTAATCATGCCGGCATCCTGCATCACTTCGACAACCACGCCCGCCCGGCCCAGTGCCGCCTTAGCGTCAGCCGTCGGCGAATAGCGTGAGGGTGCCTTTACCAGTCCGGCGATAATCGCGGCCTCGGCGAGCGAAAGTTCCTCCGCGCCATGATCGAAAAATTTACGACTGGCGGCGTCGACGCCATAAGCGCCACCGCCGAAATAGACCTTATTGAGATAAAGCTCGAGTATCTGCGCTTTGGAAAATTTGGTCTCCATGGCGAGCGCGAGAATGATCTCGCGCATCTTGCGACCAAATTCCTTATTGCTGTTCAGATAGACATTGCGCGCCAACTGCTGGGTGATGGTCGACCCGCCCTGAGTCCAGCGACCCTTTACAGCACGCACCCAAAACGACCGCGTGATGCCGATTGGGTCAACGCCGGGGTGCATGTAAAAACGCCGGTCCTCGACCGCGACCATCGCATCCTTCATTTCATCAGGAAGCTGCCTGACCGTCAGCCACCGGCCAAAACTTGGTCCTAATGTCTGGATGACCGTACCGTCGGCAGCGCGGACGCGGATCATCTGGCCGTTGGGTGATGCCTTTAAATCCTCGAAACTGTCGATTTCTCCGCGCGCGATGGCGACGAAAATGCCAACCACCATCACGCCCAAAAGCGCTGCAATTACGCCAATTTTCAGGAGGCGAACGGTCCAGGTCAGGAACGGTCCGCGTTCATTCGATGCTTTACTTGCACGTGCCATTGGCGGCGGTGTTAATCACAATTTCTTATGCTCACAAGCGGCTTTCGACAAAGCTACTCCGGGTCGAACTCAAGCGCCGCGCTGTTGATGCAATAGCGCAAGCCCGTTGGCCCCGGGCCATCGGGGAAGACATGTCCCAAATGCCCTTCGCAAGCGGCACAACGCACTTCAGTGCGGACCATGCCATGGGAGACGTCGCGATGTTCCTCGACCACTTCGCCATCTGCAGGCGCGGTGAAACTTGGCCACCCCGAACCGCTGTCGAACTTGGTGTCAGAAGCGAATAATGTTGTGCCACATCCCGCACAGCGAAACTCGCCTTCACGTTTTTCGTCCGTCAATTTTCCGGCGAATGCCCGTTCAGTGCCAGCTTCCCGCAGAACATGATATTGAACAGGGTCAAGCTCGGCACGCCATTCTGCGTCGGTTTTGTGAACTTTTTCCATCAATGGGCTCCTTTGATTTCTGATGTGGGGTTCGGCGTGGCTGCCTTCAAGGTTACGATTTAACTCGGCATTTACCATATCAGCATAGAGCTGACACGCTATGACAGGACCAGGTCATAAGCTGCGCGCTGTGGGGGCGTTGGGGCTGTTACCGTTGCTATTGGCTGCGGGCGATGATTCTTGTCGATTGTGTAGCCGTGGCCACGAACAGCAGCAGGTGATTGCCGAGCGGGAAATTCCGTTGTCCATTGAGATAACAACCAAGCTCGACTTTAGCCGCGCCGCTTTGTCAGGCTCTGGCGGCGGCGCTATCGACGTCGATCCGCAAAATGGGAGCAGGCGAGTCAATGGCGGGATGGTCGATTTGGGCGGCCCTGCATTAGCCGGAACAGCGATAGTGAAGGGACAACCTGGACGAACCGTGCGGATTGACATGCCGGGCAGCGCGCGGATGACATCGTCCACCGGGGGAACTGTGGAAATTACCAGCTTAAGAACCAGCCTTTCGGGAAACCCAAAGCTTGATTCGATGGGGAGACTGGAATTCTCATTTGGTGGCAGGTTGACGGTGCGTGGTAACGCGTCTGGCACCTTTCGAGCGCGCATCCCGATTACTGCGCAATATGAGTGACTAGCCTCGCCTCGCTGCAGCACGGGCAATACGGATCAGCTCTTCTTCCAATATGACCGTACCAAGCCCTTCGCGCACACTCATCAGCTTCGCTTCAACATCGATTAAATGCCCGTTCAACCCAGCCAGACGCGCCGATGGCCAACGCGACAATTGCTTGACAAAATCGTCAGCCTCTTTCCAGAAAATGGACCGCGTCGCCTTCACCACGGCACCGGGATTTGCGCCATTGTCGACCTTGGCGCGCATCGACCCGAGCAAAGTGACGCGCCTTTGTAGCGCCCGGATGATGCGTATCGCATCGACACCCATATCGCGCGCAGCAACCAGTTCGCGGCCCGCGCCACGCAAGTCGCCGCCCATCACCTGATTAACCAAGCCGCTGACATTTTCCTCGCCGGTTTCGGCAGAAAGCGCCTCGAAAGCAGCGACTTCGACTGTGGCCGGGCGTTGCGGTGAGGCGTCGTAATACAACGAAAGCTTTTCGACCTCTGCCTGCGCCAGCTTGCGGTCTTGCCCGGTGTAGCGGGATATCCGCGCTGCCAGACTGCGATCCAGTTTGAGTCCGACCGTTGCCGCATAGGCCATGACTGCAGCGGCCGCATCGCCCTCTTCAGGCAGGTAACAGATGTGCGCCATGGCGCGTGGATGACCTTCGACCAGCTTGCGTAGCTTGCTCGCTTTGGTAAGGTTTCCGGCGGTGGCGATAACCGGATTGGCATCACTGTCCAGCGCCAGCAGATTCTCGACTGCCGCCAGCCCTTCTTCGCGCCGGAAATTCAGCCGGACATACCGTTTGTCGCCGAACAGCGACAGCGAAGATGCTTCGTCGGCGAGCAATGCCGGGTCAGCCCTGATTTGGTCGCTGTCGATATCGACGCGTTCTGCGCCACCAAGCTGCCCGGCCATTTGCGCTGCAATGTCAGCCACAGTCGATTCATCCTGACCGAAAATGAAGAATAGCCGGATGTCGGTGCGCGCAGTAATCGCGCCGATGAAATTGCGTTCCTTGGGGCTGCTCATTCGCCGCGGGCGTAGAGCGAAAGTCGGGTCACAATCTGGTCTGCAACCTTTTGCGTGAGATTCTCAAGCGCGCTGTTCTCACCAGCGATGGTTGCATATTCGGAGCTGACCACATCGATCCCGGCGTCTGACCCGGCAGTGGCATCAAGCACGGTTTCGCCTGTTTCGACGGAAACCAGTTGATAGCGGGCGCGCAAGGTGCGGCGCTCGCGCGTAACCGTATCATCGGTACGGACACCAAAACCTTCAATCTGGTCATCGAGCGCCACAACCAGCCGGAAACGGGCAACATTTCCAGCGTGTGACCCCAACCGGTCGTTAAGTGCATTGCGCATCAGCCAGCCATTTTTGCCTTGAATGGGCTCCACGGTTACTGCCCCCAAAGTGCTTGCCACCGCACCTTTGGAACCGCCGCTGTAGAGCGGTTGCAACCCGCAGGCAGGCAACATCAGGCAAAGCAGAGCAGGGGCAAACAAACGTTTCATACGACGATATTGACTAGCCTGTCGGGGACAACAATGACCTTGCGGATTTCCGCACCGTCGATGGCATGCTGGACTTTTTGGCTGGCCAGTGCAAGCGCTTGCATTTCGTCCTGCGGCAAACCTTTGGCCACCGTCAAAGTATCGCGCAGCTTGCCTTTGACCTGCACCGCGATGGTCACTTCGTCTTCGACGAGCAATGCCGGATTGACTTCAGGCCATGACGCATCAGCGATCAGGCCGCCGCCCATATCGGCACCCAATGTCGTCCATGCCTCTTCGGCCAGATGCGGAACCATCGGTGCGGACAACAGCAAGATCGTGCGGATTGCGGTGTCCCGTGAGGCAGATGGTGCCGCTTTTTCGATCGCGTTGGCGAGGTCGTAAATCTTGGCGACGGCCTTGTTGAACGCCAGCGCCTCGATGTCCGCACCAATGCCCGCGATCGCCTGATGCGTTTTGCGATCAAGTGCTTTGTCTGCGCCGGCTGCGCCGCTGACCTGTCCGGTCAAACGCCACAAGCGTTGTACGAACCGCCAGCATCCCTCGATTCCCGCTTCGGACCATTCCAGATCGCGCTCGGGCGGGCTGTCGGACAGCATGAACCAGCGTACCGCGTCGGCGCCATATTGGTCGACGATATCGTCGGGATCGACGACATTTTTCTTCGACTTCGACATCTTTTCGATGCGACCGGCGATTGCCGGTGTGCCGCTGTCGATGATTGTCCAGATATCGCCGTCACGCTTTACCTGCTCGGGGCTAAGCCACGCGCCATTGGCGTCCTGATAGGTCTGATG
>JBGSPK010000333.1:0-5397 GCA_041738665.1 Sphingorhabdus sp.
GTACCCAGCATTTCGACATCATACCAAATGCAAACAAATGGCACCTGATTGCCGAAGCACCTCCCTTACCACCAAGTCCGGTATATTGCAGAGCGCCCGATGCTAAACTTCCGAAGGCGCGGACATGACCGTCGTCGTCACCGAGGGGGATGCGCGCGATGTCGCGGCGATCATGCCGATCATGCAGACCGCCTTCAATCCTGTCTTTGGCGAAGCCTGGACTGCCGCGCAGTGCCTGTCGGCGCTGGCCATCCCGGGTTCGCGTTTGCTTATCGCATGCTGCGATAACGCGGTAGCAGGCTTTGCTCTCAGCCGATGGGTGCTGGAGAGCGAGGAGCTGTTGATGATTGGCGTTGGTGTCGACCACCAACGTAAAGGTGTAGGGTCTGCTTTGTTAAGCGAAATGATCCTGTGCGCACGTCAGGAAAAGCGCGAGCAACTTTTTCTGGAAGTCAGGGACGGGAATGCAGCCTTAATCTTCTATTCGAGTGTCGGTTTTCAACCGATAGGTCGCCGAAAACAATATTATAAAGGGACCGACGGGCAAAGCAGCGATGCTATTACGATGGCGCTCCACATCTGAATTGGTTGCAAATCGCCACTGTTGTTGACCCACTAAAATAATCGCGTTACGCTATTTTGAGGTCGCAAATCAAAAACAGGGTCCAGGAGTGCAATCTATGTCCGAAGAAAGTAATGATGCAGCAGAATTGCTCATCACGTTGACTGCCGATATTGTCGCAGCGCATGTAAGCAATAACAGTGTCGCGGTTGCCGACGTTCCGACTCTTATTGGCAACGTGCATTCGGCGTTGGCAGGTCTATCGGCTGGCCATTCAGCACCAGCGGCCCCGCTTGAGCCTGCAGTGCCAATTCGTCTCTCGGTCAAGAAAGACTATATCGTCTGCCTAGATGACGGCAAGAAGCTGAAAATGCTGAAACGCCATTTGATGACGCATTACGGCATGACGCCAGATGACTATCGTGCGAAATGGGGCCTTCCAGCAGACTATCCGATGGTCGCCCCTGCTTATGCCGAACAGCGGCGCGTGCTTGCCAAGGCCATTGGCCTCGGCCGTGCTCCTGGTTCAGGACGCAAGAAGAAGGTTGCGAAGTAAACCATAACTAATTGTTTTGCGAAAAGGCTGGGGGGCGACTTCCGGCCTTTTTCTTTGACGAATCATGGGGTGACACTAAATATCACTCTGGATGGACACAAAGATCGATATTGAAGCACTTTGTCAGGAGCGCGGTTTACGGATTACGGACCAGCGCCGCGTCATTGCGCGCGTTATCTCCGACGCTAGCGACCATCCCGACGTGGAAGAGCTATACCGGCGGTCATCGGCCATTGACCCCAAAATTTCGATTGCCACCGTATATCGCACCGTGCGCCTGTTTGAAGAGGCTGGCATATTGGACCGCCACGATTTCGGCGATGGCCGCGCGCGGTATGAAGCATCGCCTGAAGCGCATCACGACCATCTGATTGATGTCGAAACCGGCAAGGTGGTCGAATTTGTCGATCCGGAGCTTGAGGCATTACAGAAAATCATTGCCGAGAAACTTGGCTACCGGCTGGTCGATCACCGCATGGAGCTTTATGGCGTTGCCATCGACCGCAAGGATTGAGCGACGCAACCCTGCTGCATTCATTGCAGGGCAGTTCATGTTTGTGGCGCGGCTGTTGCTTATGGCGGGCAGCCTGACGGCGGGTATCATTCTTCACAATGTCTGGCGATTGGTTCGGCAACCATCTCCTTGGCCCCGACTTTTTCTGCTCTCGGTCAGTTGGACCAGCGGTATCGCCACCGCGACCACCGGCACCCGCATCCGGCGCAATGTATTCTACGCCGCAAACCACCATAGCTGGATTGATATTCCGGTTATGTCAGGTGTGACGGGCTGCACATTCGTGGCCAATGACGGCATCGAAAGTTGGCCGCTCATTGGCTGGCTATGCAAAATCAACAACACGATTTTCGTCTCAAGGGAAAACCGCCTGAGCGTCGGCGACCAGGTCGATGTGCTGCGTGACGCTATGACCGGCGACCAGCCGGTGACAATCTTTCCAGAAGGCACGACGCATGATGGTTCCGGCCTTTTGCCGTTCAAGCCCTCGCTCTTTGCCGCTTTAGTCCCTCCTCCGCCGGGGATGCTCGTGCAGCCGGTATTCCTGACCTATGGCCGCCACACGCCGCGTATCGCTTGGATTGGTGAGGAAAAGGTCACCGAGAATTTCTGGCGGTTGCTCTCTTACCTGAAGCCCATCACCGCAACGCTGCATTTTCTCGAACCTTTTGACCCCGCCCATTATCCGGATCGCAAAGCAATTTCCGCTGAAGTTCGCTCGCGAATCGGTTCGGCGATGGAGGGTGGCGGCCATACATCGCATTATGTATAGGCGCGCTTTATGAGCACGGATTCTCCCAAAACCTACCACGTTAAAAATTACGGCTGCCAGATGAACGTCTATGATGGCGAACGCATGGCTGAGATGTTTGCCGCACAAGGCATGACGCCAGCCGACGAAAAGGCCAATGCCGATCTGGTCGTGCTCAACACCTGCCACATCCGCGAGAAAGCCGCCGAGAAAGTCTATTCGGAAATCGGTCGCCTGCGCCGTAAGGACGGCACTAAACCGCTGATCGCAGTCGCGGGCTGCGTCGCACAGGCCGAGGGCGGTGAAATCAGCCGCCGTGCGCCCGAAGTCGATATCGTCGTCGGCCCGCAGGCCTATCACAACCTGCCCGACATGGTCGCCGCCGTCGGCAGAGGCGAGCGCGTGGTCGATCTCGACCTGCCCGGCCTGGACAAATTCGCAAAGCTCCCTGCCCGCCGCAAACAAAATGCGACGGCTTTCCTGACCGTGCAGGAAGGGTGCGATAAATTCTGCACTTATTGCGTGGTGCCTTACACACGCGGCGCCGAAATCTCGCGCGGCTGGGCCGAGTTGATTGATGAAGCCAAGGCTTTGGTCGATGCTGGGGCCAAGGAAATCACGTTGCTTGGCCAAAATGTCAATGCGTGGAGCGACAGCGATCAGGATCTGGGCGCTCTCATCCGCGAACTCGACAAAATCAATGGCCTCCGCCGCATCCGCTACATGACCAGCCACCCCAACGACATGACGGAGGGCCTCATCCAAGCCCATGGCGATGTCGAAAAGCTGATGCCCTTCCTGCATTTGCCTGTGCAATCCGGCTCCGACCGCATTCTCAAGGCAATGAACCGCAGTCACAGCCGCGATTCCTATCTCCGCATCCTCGACCGCGTGCGCACCGTCCGAGCCGATATCGCTTTCTCTGGTGACTTCATCGTCGGCTTCCCAGGTGAAACCGATGCCGATTTCGAAGACACGCTTAGCCTGGTGCGCGAGGTCGGCCACGCGCAGGCCTACTCGTTCAAATACAGCCCCCGCCCTGGCACGCCTGCCGCCGATGTGGCCGACCAAATCCCCATGGAAGTCATGGACGAACGCCTCCAACGCGTTCAGGCGCAATTATTTATCGATCAGGCCGCGTTCAACGCAAAAACGCTCGGCGCATCGTGCGAAGTGTTGCTGGAAAGACCCGGAAAATTCGCCGGACAATTAATCGGCAAATCACCTTGGCTGCAATCGGTGCATGTGCTTGCGCCGGGGCTGGCGATCGGTGATATTGTCAATGTTGAGATTACCGATTCTGGACCGCTAAGTTTGAAGGGTGAACCAAAGATGAGAGCAGCCGCCTGAATGGCAAAAAAAGCGCAAGCGCAAGCTGGCGACTTGTCGCGGCTCGAAATGAGCTTTGACAAACCGCACCTCATCAACACGGTTTTCGGTGAATTCGACCGAAATCTGGTCACCATAGAGAACCGGCTCGGGGTCTATATCTCTGCGCGCGGTAATCGTGTGCAGATTGAGGGCGAGGCGGGTGCCATTGGCCGTACGCGCGACATTCTCAACGACATTTACTCTCGCGTATCCCGCGGACAGGACATTGATGCCGAAGCTGTGCAGTCTATTATCGCGATGACTGCCGAACCGACGCTTGAAGGCATCGTCCGCAAGGAAACCGACGCGCCCGGCATCATGATCCGCACCCGCAAGAAAACATTGGTTCCGCGTTCGGCCAATCAGGTGCCATATATGGAAGCATTGGCCCGCGACGAAATCATCTTCGCGCTTGGTCCGGCAGGCACTGGCAAAACCTATCTCGCGGTGGCGCAGGCCGTCGCGATGCTCATTACCGGCGCGGTGCAGCGGCTCGTGCTGTCGCGCCCTGCTGTCGAAGCCGGCGAACGGCTCGGCTTCCTGCCCGGCGATATGAAGGAGAAGGTCGATCCCTATCTCCGCCCGATTTACGACGCGCTCTACGATTGCCTTCCCGCCGAGCAGGTCGAACGCCGCATCGCGTCGGGCGAAATCGAAATCGCCCCGATCGCCTTCATGCGCGGCCGCACACTCGCCGATGCCTTCATCATCCTCGACGAGGCGCAGAACACGACCGCGGCGCAGATGAAGATGTTCCTCACCCGTTTCGGCATGAACAGCCGCATGGTGATCTGCGGCGACCCGCATCAGGTCGATATTCCGGGCGGTGAGCGCATGTCCGGCCTAAACGACGCCGTCAATCGCCTTGAAGGCGTCGATGGCATCCAGACCATCCGCTTCAACAGCAGCGACGTCGTCCGCCATCCTTTGGTAGGCCGCATCGTCGATGCCTATGAGGGCGGGAATGATTGATGTCGAATTAGACATCGGCCTTGAGTGGAGCAGCAGCGGTTTCGGGCAGAGCGAAGTCGAAAAGGCGGTCGATGCCGCGGTCAAGTTCGCCACGATTCCCGCGCTTGCCGATCCGCCCGTGCCCGTCAGTGTCAGCGTCAAACTCTCAGATGATAATGAAGTTCATGCGCTCAATCTCGAATGGCGCGAAAAAGATAAGCCAACCAATGTGCTGTCCTTTCCGATGCTGGATGATGAAGAGATCGATGCGCTACTCGTGGGCAAACATGAAGCTCCGGAAATCATGCTCGGCGATATCATTCTGGCTTATGGCGTGTGCCACGTCGAAGCCGCCGAAAAAAACATAGCGATTGCCGACCACGCAACGCATCTTGTCATACACGGGATGCTGCATCTACTCGGCCACGACCATATCGACGAGCAAGAAGCCGAGGCGATGGAAGCTTTGGAGGTAAAAGCGCTTGCGTCGATGGGCCTGCACAATCCATATACCGAATAACTGAGGCAATAAGAGGTACCGATTTTCCCCCATGTCAGAGGGCGACAGTTTTAACGGTTCAAAAACCGTAACCGACGACGATAGCGACGGACGAATATGGCAGCGGCTAAGGACGATGTTCTTTGGCCGCAACCACGAGCCGACGTTACGCGAACAGCTTGAAGAAGCCATT
>JBGSPK010000350.1:0-2786 GCA_041738665.1 Sphingorhabdus sp.
TGAAACGATCGCAGCCTCTCGCGCGACCAACGCATTGAGCAATGTCGACTTGCCGCTATTGGGTGGGCCGCCCAGCACAATGTGAAGCCCCTCGCGCAGCTTTTCCGCTGCGGGCGCTTCAAGCAACTCGATAATGGCGTCATAAAGCCTGATACAACCATCTGATATTTTTATGTTATCTTGTGTTTCAACGTCGCCTTCATCGGAAAAATCGATCTCAGCTTCGGTCATGGCAGACAGGCGCAATACCTCCTGCCGCCATTCCTCAACCGCGGCACTGAACGCACCGCCCATCATTGCACTCGCCGCGCGGCGCTGCCATTCGGTCTCTGCAGAAAGAAGATCGGCCAGGCCCTCGGCCTCATTGAGATCGATCCGGCCATTCAGAAAAGCGCGCCGGGTGAACTCACCAGGTTCGGCACGACGAAGTCCCGGCAAGCGTACCAAGACAGCCTCTACTGCACGAACAACCGCGCGGCCCCCGTGGAGATGCAACTCGGCTAAATCTTCCCCGCTAGCACTTTGAGGTCCCGGGAATGTTAAGACGAGTGCAGAGTCGAGCAAATCGCCAGTTTCGGGATGCTTCAACTCGGCCAAAGAAGCCCGGCGCGGTTGGGGAACGCGGCCCACCAATGCGCGAACGGCATCAAACGCTGATGCCCCACTAATCCGGATGATCGCAATTGCCGCCGGTGGCGCGCCGCTGGACAGCGCAAAGATCGTGTCAGCGGCATTCATTCGATGGTATTACTTTTTGTCCTTCGGGCTCATCCCCGACATCGCCGCCTTTGCGCCGGTCTCGATCAGTTGCTGGAACAACTGGAGTCCCATCTGACCCATTGGCGCGATCTGCTTGCCAATTTCCTGCAGCTGCTCGATGCCGCCGGCACCTTTCATCAACTTAGTTACATTCTCGACATAGGCCTCGTTGGCTTTGGTTACATCCGGCAGGCCTAAAAGCGCCCTTGCCTCTTCGGGGGAGCAATCAATCTCGATATTCATCTTCATGGGACGCGCCCTCCTCTTTGTCCTGTTGTTAGGGGCATTATAATGACAAAGCCGAATCAATCAAATGCCGTGAGAAGGACCAAAAACATGGGTGAAATGGTCAAAATCAACGCGTTGGGCGAAGACGCGCTGTTTCCGGCTTACCTGGCGGCGCCAGCAGGAGTCGCAACGGCAGCCATTATCGTCATACCAGAGATCTTCGGCGTAAATCAGGGCATCCGACAGAAATGCGACCGGTTAGCAGCCGAGGGTTATATAGCGGTGGCGCCCGACATATTCTGGCGCTTTGCTCCCGGTGTTGAACTCAATCCCGATGTCGAAGCCGAGCTGCAGCAAGCTTTTGGTTATTTTGGTCAATATGAGCCGAATGACGGGGTGAGAGACATTGAGGCCGCCATCCACGCCATTCATAGCGGCCTAGCAGGGCAGGCACCGGTCCAAAAAGTGGGTTGTGTCGGTTACTGCCTGGGCGGCCGTTTGGCTTACATGGCAGCGACACGAACCGATATCAGCGCATCGGTCGGCTATTATGGCGTGATGATCGATCAGATGCTGAAAGAAAGCCATGCCATCGCGAACCCCCTGATGCTGCACATCCCTACCGCCGACCATTTTGTCGGACCCGAGGCACAGGCCGCGATCCATGCGGGGCTGGATAGCCACCCGAAGGTGACGCTCCACGATTATGAAGGTCTCGATCACGGGTTTGCGACCGAGATGGGGGATCGGCGGAATGACGAAGGCGCAAAGCTGGCGGATTCACGTACTGCAGCATTTTTCGCAGAGCATCTGGCCTGAAAGAAAAGGGCTCCTGGAGAGGAGCCCTTTTACTTACATTCCTGCGAAGGACATCACATGTGGTTGGACCTCGTGCCAGCCTTCATAAATCATTTTGCCAGCGACATAGACGATAACAGCAAGGCCGACCCAGGCAATCCAGCGGTAGCGCTCGATATATTGGGCAATGATATTAGCCGCGACACCCATAAGCGCGACGGCTACAATCAGGCCAACAATCATGATTCCGGGATGATCACGCGCTGCACCGGCAACAGCCAATACATTGTCGAGGCTCATCGATACATCGGCAATGGCAACCGACCAAGCCGCAGCGGCAAAGGTTTTTGACGCCGGAATACCGGTATTTTCGTCGCCCGATATTTCTGGTGAACCAGGTGATTCCGTGACTTCAGAACGACTTACGTCGCGGTACATTTTCCAGGCAACCCATAGCAGAAGCAAGCCACCGGCAAGCACAAGTCCAACGATTCCCAGCAGCCAGCTCACCATCAACGCAAAAATGACACGCAGCACGAGCGCCGCGAGCACACCAATCAGGATCACCTTCTTACGCTGATCAGCCGGAAGCCCGGCGGCCAGCGCGCCTACGACAATCGCATTGTCGCCGGCCAGCACGAGGTCGATCAGCAATACTTGCACGAACGCTGCAAACGCCGCCGGTTCGCCGATATTCGAGAAATCCTTGACGATGGCCGCCCAAATATCGGCAGGACTGCCCAGATCGGTTACCGTCGAGGCAGTCGACGCCGCAGCGCCGAGGATGGTTACGAAATCAATCACAGGTCAAACTCCGGCCTATAATATTATTGGGTTGCTTACTGGTTCATCGAATCGAAGAAGTCTTCGTTGGTCTTCGAATCCTTCATCTTGTCGAGCAGGAATTCCATCGCATCGACGGTGCCCATCTGCATGAGGATGCGGCGAAGCACCCACATTTTCTTGAGCTTGCCTTCCTCGACCAGCAACTCTTCCTTGCG
>JBGSPK010000353.1:0-4809 GCA_041738665.1 Sphingorhabdus sp.
CGGGCACGCAATGCGGGGATGGACCACGCGTTGCGACTATCTGGTGGCTGGTATGAAGAAGACGCCGAATGGGCGCTCGTCGCCGCCGGTTACCCGGACCTGTTCACCTACCGCGAACAGGCAATGGCAGACAGGACGGTAAGCAGTTGACGGAAAACTGCGGCGAATCGTAGCGTAGCCGATTCGAAGTTTCCGTCAATATAAGCTATTGAAGTTAGGTAGTATTTCGTAGTTTTGGATACGATTGAAAACTGTGGCGAAAACGACCCGAACCGATTGCCAAGGTTGGGGTCGAGGGTTCGAATCCCTTCGCCCGCTCCAGTTTTTCCAGACACTCAATGATATTGCAGCGCTTATGCGCCGCGTATCATTGTGCTTTTCGCCAAGCGGTAAGCCAGGCCTGGCAGTCCATCATAATTTGCCTGATGATAGGCCGAATCCGGCGCCAATTGCGCAGTCAGACGGCGATGTGCTTCACCCAGTGCATGATAGGGAACGCTTGGCAGCAAATGGTGGAGCGCGTGGTAGCGAAGGCCAACGGGCGCCCATATCGAAGCGAGCAGGCCGGGGGGTGGAACATTGACGCTGTCTAGGAACTGCGCAGTAACACTCAGCGGCTCGCCGTCATTCTCCCACAGATGCGCGACCAATGTCCGTATCTGGTTCAATACTGCAACGCAGGCGACGATTGCGAGAAATATCAGAAATGCATTCAACGGGATGAAGCCAGTGAAAACGCTGGTCAGAAGTACAATCGACCAGATACTGGCGGCCGTTTCCTGCCATATCCAGTTGCGGCGTGCTTCCCCTTCGGCGGGACGGCGACGGAAGGCTGGGTTGATGACCAACCCTGAATAGCGCTCGACCACCAGCCTGCGCAGTGGCGGAATGACGAGCGACAAAGGTGCCAGCACCGCGTTGCGGAAGAGCAATGCAATCGGTGCCAGCAAAGACACCAGAATGAACACCGGAAGTGTCCACGGCTTCATCAACGCGAGCGGCAGATATTCGGGGTCCTGATCGGTGCCGTAACGCGTGCGCGCATGATGCAGGTTGTGAATGCCCTCATACATGTAAGACGGCACCAGCAGGGGTACGCCGATAACTGCGTTAAAACCAAAGCGAAAACCCGGGAGCGCCGAATGTTTGACGTGGGTCACTTCGTGGATGAAGCCACCGGCGCGATAAAGCCCCAACACTGAAACGGCGCCTGCGATAAGCTTCAGCCACAGCGGCCCTGCCAAAATAGCTAAAGCGAGCCCGGCATAGCCGATGAATGCAGAGGCCAGAAAGTCGGACCAGAATATACGTGGATTGGGTACGCCAAGATCGCGGGTAAGCTCCGCAACCGCACGCAGCATCGCTTTGTCGTCTGGCACGCGCTTCAGCCGCGCGGCGCGTTCCGCCACGCCGTCATTACCCGGGATATTTTGGGCCGCATCAAGCGGGGAGAATGCCATTTCACTCATTTCAACTGCTTTGCTAAATAATCCACTGCCCATCAGATAGGCACTAGTCGTGGCGATATCATGGCAGAAAAGGCGAAATGTGGCCAACTTCGCTCACTTACCGTAATTAATGCAATCGATTGTTGTATTTCGGATATGGTCGATATAGGGAAAGCATCGACGAAAGGGGGCCGCGACGCCAGATGTCGATTTCTGCGAAAATACTGGTGGATAGCACAGGCTGTTCGGCATCGGACTGGACCGCTGCCCATATAGCGGCAATTGCGCGCAATCCCCTACCTGAAGCGCCGTTGATTGACGCGAGGGACGCCGTTCCGCTGTTGCCCGAGCACGATCTTTGGGACCTCTGGCCGCTTCAAAATCCGGACGGAAGCGTTGCAGTGATTGCACAGGGTGAGCTGTGGATGGTGCTGTCTGCGCCCCGCATGGATAACCCCAATCTGCGGCACAATGTCGCGCGTACACGTCTGCTGTTGCGGCGCGGTGGGACGTGGCAGGATTGCGGTTTGATGTTTCCCGACGATCTCAATCCAGGGTCACGCGAATGGTCCGGCTCTGCGCGATTCGATGCCGCCCATAATTCGGTCACTGCATATTTTACCGCAGCTGGACGGCGCGGCGAATTGGCGCATAGTTTTGAACAGCGCCTGTTTCAGTCGACCGGGCTGCTTGACCTTTCCGGCGCACTTCCTCGCATCGTTGACTGGTCGCCCGCAAGGTCCATCGTGCAGAACGACGGCAGCCTTTATGTCGACGTTCGCATCGACCAAGGTGAACCCGGCAATATCAAAGGTTTCCGTGATCCATATTGGCTGCGCGACCCCGCCGATGGACAGGCCTGTATATTGTTTACAGGATCCCACCCTAATTCAATACATAACCACAATGGCGTCGTAGGCCTCGCTCGCGCCCACTCGGGTGATGGCGATTCGGGGTTCGAGCTGCTGCCTCCTTTGGTCAGCGCAGACGGCGTTTGCAACGAAATGGAGCGGCCTCATCTCGTTATCCGTGACGGACTATATTATCTTTTCTGGTCATCCCAAAATTCGGTTTTTGCACCTGATGGTCCCACGGGGCCAACCGGCCTTTATGGAATGGTCGGACCGTCGCTGCGAGGTCCGTACGAGCCATTGAATGGGACTGGCCTTGTAATCGCAAACCCTGTCGCCGAGCCCCGGCAAGCCTATTGCTGGCAAGTGCTCGACACGCTGGAGGTATATAGCTTTGTTGATCATTGGGGCCTCGAAGGCCGCGATATTCACGCAGAACCCGACTTGCAGCGCAGCCGGTTTGGCGGCACAATCGCGCCTGTGCTGAAAATCGAAATTGAGGGTAATGCTACGCGTTTGCAGGGTCTCGTATGAGTGAACAGCTTTACGGCTGTATAGAAGCTGGCGGCACCAAATTTGTCGTAGGCATTGTGGCTGCCCTCGATGATATTCGCGAAACAGCGCGGTTCGATACGACAACGCCTGCCGAAACCATCGGTGGCGTCATTGAGTGGCTTAAGTTGGCGCAGGCGCGGCACGGCACTTTGTCGGCAATTGGCATTGCAAGCTTCGGCCCGCTTGAACTTGATCGGCAAGCTGCAAATTGGGGTTTTATTACCGCGACGACTAAGCCGCATTGGAGCGACTGCGATTTTGGCGGACATGTGGCACGCGAACTTGGGCTGCCAGTGGGTTTCGATACGGACGTAAACGGTGCCGCACTTGCCGAAGCCCGCTGGGGGGCTGGACGGGGCCTGCCTGCCTGCGTCTACATCACCGTTGGCACGGGAATCGGCGGCGGCGCTATTGTTGATGGAAGGCCTTTGAAAGGGCTGTCACATCCGGAAATGGGGCATATCCGCCCGCAGCGCCACCCGGACGATTTGGGATTTGCCGGCATCTGTCCTTTTCATGGCGATTGCCTCGAAGGTTTGGCAAGCGGCCCGGCGATCAAGGCGCGTTGGGGGGCTTCGCTGTCCGAGCTGCCCGCCGTTCACCCCGCGCACGACATAATTGCCTGGTATCTGGCGCAACTGGTTGTCACTTTGCAGTCAATCATGGAACCAGGCCGCGTGATCCTGGGCGGTGGGGTAACCGGCACACCCGGATTGATCACGCGTGTGCGCCAAAAAGCAACGGAGCTCGGAAAGGGCTATTTCCGAGGCAAGCCATCGGAGATTATCGTGCCTCCTGACTTGGGCGACAAGGCTGGCTTATTGGGCGCTTTTGCCCTTGCTCAGGACATCATCGCCTAGGTTGATTGCCGGATGACAAGTTCGGGCTCCAACACCACCGACGCGGTCGCTTCGCCGGCGATCCGGCGGAACAGCAGGTCGACGAGATGTGCAGCGCCCGCTGCCAAATCCTGCTTCACAGTGGTCAATGTGGGCACGGTCTGATTGGCGAAGGGTAGGTCATCATAACCGACGACATGCACTTCGCCTGGTACGGCAACATTATGCTCAGCCAAGGCACGCAATGCACTCATCGCGATGACATCGGAAGCCGCGATTATCCCATTGGGGATAGACCGCGTTTCATCAAGCCATTTGCTGATCGCGGGATGTGCCGTTTCTGCGGTTAAATGTGCGGGCAGGATTGCAAGCTTATCGGACAGGCCCGCAGCCGCAAGTGCTGTCCGGCATCCTTCCAGTCGCTCGGCGATTTCCGGAGCGATGGGATCGCCGAAAAATGCAAAATTGCGGCAACCGCGCTCGATTAAATGTCGCGTAGCTAGCTCACCGCCCTTGCGATTATCGGACCCGACCGAGCAATGCACTTGGCCTGCAAGGTTGGCACCCCACGCGACCAGTGGCAAATAGCGCGCTGCAACTGTGTCGATAACCGCCAACTGGTCCGACTGTCCGATCAGGATAACCCCGTCGACTCGGCCCGAGTCCGCCACACGGTTCAGCCAGTGCGGATCCGTCGGGATTACCCTTGAAAGCAGAAGGTCGTGCCCGCGCTCCGTCAGGGCGTCGGCTAAATGACCCAGCATAGTCATGAAAAATGGATCCGAGATATGCTGGCCGGTTTCATGACCCAAAGGAATGAGCACGCCGATTGCACCAGCCCGCTTTATTCGCAGGTTGCGCGCCATGACATTTGGACGGAAATCATGTTCACGCGCAATTTCCTGAATCCGCTCACGCGTTTTCTTTGCGATTAAATGGGAATCTGCCAACGCGCGCGATACAGTGCCAGGCGAAACGCCCGCCAGTCGCGCGAGATCGGTGATGTTCCGGACCCGCCCCTGATTGTCCATCTCTGCTCCTTCACTTCCATATGTGCGGACGATTTACCCGCATGGCAAGAGGGAAAGAAAACTGCGCTTATACGCAATGCAATCG
>JBGSPK010000036.1:0-2440 GCA_041738665.1 Sphingorhabdus sp.
CCGGTCGCGCTTTATCGAGGCGATCATCGTTACGCCAGTGCGGATCGCTGTCATCTTCATTTTCGTGGGCACTGCCTATAATTTCGTCATCAAACGCAGCTGGGAAAAATGGCGCATGAAACAGATTCAGGAACGTTTGTCGGGTCATATTGTGACGCTTGGCTTCGGCATCAGTGGCGCACAGGCCGTCAATGAACTGATTAAACGCGGTACCGATCCACAGGATATCGTCGTTGTTGATTGCAGCGAGGACCGGCTTGCGGAAGCCGAAGAGCTGGGCTGCAATATCTTGTGCGGCGATGCTACCCGCGATGAGATACTTAATGCCGTGCGGATTTCGCAGGCCTCCTCGGTTATTGTATCTGCAGGGCGCGATGATGCTTCCATCCTTATGGTGCTGACTGTCCGGCATCTGTCGCCAAATGTGCCGATTAGTGTGGTCATCCGCGCCGATGATAATGAATTGCTCGCGCGGCAGGCTGGCGCAACAACCGTGATAAATCCGGTCAGCTTTACCGGGTTGCTGCTGGCAAGTTCCTGTCATGGCGAGCATATCTCGGAATATCTCACCGATCTGGCGTCGGTAGGCGGCGAGGTGCTGATCAAGGAGCGCAGCGTGGCTCCGAATGAAATAGGGAAAAGGCTACGTGACTTGCCCGAAGGTATCGGCGTGCGCATCTATCGCAATGGTGTGAACTACGGTTTTTGGACTCCAGAGGCTGAGAAACTGGAAGCGGACGATCTGCTGGTTCAGATCATTCCGTCAAAGGCTTAAGTGCCCAACATTACGAACACTAACCCCATCGCCGCATAAAACACGACCCAGTAGCCGGCGTCGATGGCGAACAATTTGCCCGACTTTCGCGAAAACAGATAATTGGTTCCAATTGCCGGGACGATGTAGCCTAGCGCAATGCCGGTTGAAATCATCATCGTCGACCGCGCGTTGGTATCGAAAAACGCCAATAAGTGGCCAAGGAAAACCGCCGACAACACAGAGAAAGCGAAGGTCAGACCGTAAATTTTGAGCATGTTAGCGTTTTTCAACTGCTCTTCGGTAAAGCCGTTCTCCGTCATCCATGCCTTGCCAAAAAGCGGTCCGTACCAGACGCCTCCAACCAGGAATCCGGCTGCGGCGGCAACAAAAATCGCCAGTAAATTTGCATTTGCCATGATGTTTTTCCCCCTCAATTCTGTGGTGTAATCATGCGCCTGTTCGCGGTTCGTGACAAGGCTGCACAAACCCGCTATGCGCGCCGCCATCATGGCAACTCAAATCAAAGCAGCGCCCAAGGTGGGCATGGTGTCGCTCGGCTGTCCCAAGGCGCTGGTAGATAGCGAGCGGATTCTGACCAAGCTACGCGCCGATGGCTATGGCCTCTCGCCCGATTATGCTGGCGCCGACGTAGTGCTGGTAAACACCTGCGGTTTTCTCGATTCGGCCAAGGAAGAGAGCCTTGAGGCGATAGGCGAGGCGATTGCAGAAAATGGCCGCGTGATTGTAACCGGATGTATGGGCAATGAAGCAGACGTCATCCGCGCGCGCTTTCCCGATGTTCTGGCGATTACCGGTGCGCATCAATATGAGGCGGTGGTCTCGGCGGTGCACGAAGCCGCACCGCCCACGCGTGGCGCCTTCGTCGATCTGGTTCCCGAGGGTGGCCTGAAACTGACGCCGCGCCATTATAGCTATTTGAAAATTTCAGAAGGATGCAATCATAGCTGCGCCTTCTGCATTATTCCCTCATTGCGCGGAAAACTTGCCAGCCGCCGAATCGACGCCGTGTTGCGCGAGGCTGAAAAGCTGGTTTCGGCTGGCACCAAGGAACTGCTCGTCATTTCGCAGGACACTTCGGCTTATGGCGTAGATACCCGTCACGAAAGCCGCGAGTGGAAAGGGCGTGAGGTTCGCGCCCATATGACCGATCTCGCCCGCGAACTCGGCGGCCTGCGGACGAGCGAAGGCGTCGCGCCATGGGTGCGGCTGCATTATGTCTATCCTTATCCGCATGTCGATGACGTGATCCCGTTGATGGCGGAAGGGCTTTTGACGCCCTATCTCGATATCCCGTTCCAGCATGCCGCGCCTTCGGTGCTAAAGGCCATGAAGCGGCCAGCCAACGAAGCTAAGGTACTTGAGCGTATTCGCAAATGGCGCAGCATTGCGCCTGACATCGCTATTCGCTCCAGCTTCGTGGTTGGTTTTCCTGGCGAGACCGAGGCCGATTTCGAATATCTGCTGGAATGGCTCGACGAAGCGCAGTTGGACCGCGTGGGCGCATTCCGCTTCGAGCCAGTCGAAGGCGCACAGGCCAACGCGCTGCCCAATCCGGTGCCGGAAGCGGTGAAGGAAGAGCGCTTCCAGCGCATCATGGCCAAAACTGCCGCAATCAGCGCCGCCAAACTTGCTGCCAAAGTCGGCCGCGTGTTGCCAGTCATC
>JBGSPK010000400.1:0-5656 GCA_041738665.1 Sphingorhabdus sp.
GATGGGTCTTGTGGGCTAATATCGTCGCTCACGCCGCGAAAATCCTTATATTTTTATGATGCGGGAACCCTAGACGAGTGGCGCGGAAATAACCACCCGCGCGAGCCTGAAATCGGCACTTTTCGACAACTTATCCACAGATTCACAAGGGATTCCGGATCAGGGGGTGATTAACGCACCATCATAAGCAAAAAGCTGGCCCGATTGGTCCGGTGTCAGGCTCTCCAGCACCGCCAGAAGCTGCTTTGCCGCGTGGGGAGCCGCAAAGCGATCATGCGCGGGATTGCCCTTGAATGGCGCGCTGAGCGCCGTTTCGACCGTGCCAGGGTGGAGGCCGACTATGACCGATGCGGCATTCTTGCGGTGCCACTCAATCGCAAGGTTGAGGATAAGCATATTGAGCGCGGCTTTCGACGCACGATAGCTGTGCCATCCGCCTAACCGATTGTCGGAAATACTACCCACCCTTGCTGACAACGCCGCAAAGCAGATGCGCCGATCTTTGGGCATTAGCGGCAGGAAATGCTTTGCGACCAACGCCGGGCCAATCGCGTTGATCCGGTAATTGAGCATCATCCAGTCGGGATCAAGATCGCGCAGGCTCTTTTCGGGCCCCTTGTTTTCGCTGTGGAGCACGCCGGTGGCGACAATTACTAGCTCCGGCGAAACAGCTTGGTCAGCCAGTACGCGTGCGGCCGCCTCGATGCTGTTTTCATCCAATAGGTCAATCGCAGGCCTGCCGAGGCGAATGACGAGCCAGTCCAGCTCAAGCGCCTCTGCCAGCGCCTTACCAATACCGCCACTCGCGCCTATGATTATAGCGGTTCGTTCTGCCACCCAGCCTCCGGTAAATCGTTCAACGGGAATTCATGCAGCCGCGCTATGCTAATTGCGCAAAGGATGGCAAGTATCTATAGCCATCCCAAACAACGGCATAGCCCCTATAGCCCCAATCGCGGAGAGTAGAATGAAGTTGGTTTCCAGATTAGCCCTAGCCCTTTCTGTTGTGGCCGTTTCGGGCGCGCCTGCAGTTCATGCACAGTCAAACGAAAAGCCGAAGAAGGAGAAAAAGGGGAAGGAAGCAACGCCTGCAGCGCCCAAGCGTAATTATTCCAAGCCCTTCATTGCCGCTTATCCCGCTGTAGCTGATTTGTTGAACAAAGCTAAAGATCCAGCTGCCGCAAAGGCAGAGTTTCCCAAACTATTGGCGGCGATCGGAAACGATGATGATCGGTATGAGGCTGGCGTATTGGCAATAAATATCGGTGCCGGTGTCAAAGATTTGGCCTTTCAAGAACAGGGCATCGATCTGCTGCTGGCATCTGCAACCACACCTGCAAACCTGAAAACCGAGTATACGTTTCGCAAGGGAGCGTTTGCGTACGATGGCAAAAGATTCGCGGATGCCGAGAAGTATATGGTTGATGCTTATAATCTGGGGCATCGGGCCAACAACATCGAATTTCTGATTTCCAATGCCATGTCGCAGCAGAATAAAGACGCCGATGCCATGGCCTGGATCGGCAAGGCTATCGAGGTTAGCAAGGCATCAGGTCAGATAAACAAGGCCTATGTCGTTCGCGCAGCCACTTTGGCAGCAAAAACAAAAAATTATGCAGGGGCTGCCAACTGGTACAAGGAATTGGTCAAGGCCGAGAATAATCCTGATTACTGGCACGATTCACTGGCATTTTTTGACCGGTCGTTGACCCTGAACCCGGAAGAATCGCTCGACTTGATGCGGTTGATGCGCGTTACCAACGGCCTTCGTTTTCAGCAGGAATATGCGGGCTATCTGGATAGCCTGAGCTATATCGGCGTACGTTATCCTGCAGAAGCGGTCTCTGTTTTGGATGAAGGTTTTGCCAAGGGCGTTATTTCGCGCAACAATGTGACTTTCAGCGAAAAATATAATGAAGCCAAGGGACGCTTGGCGGAAGATACCCGCACATTGCCAGGAACAGTAGCACCTGCAAAGGCGAGCGCAAAAGGCATGCTTGCCTCGTTGACTGCCGACTCGTTTTATTCGCACAAGGATTACAAGACAGCGAAGGAGCTTTACGAGGCTGCGCTGAGCAAAGGGCCTGTACTTGACAAGGATGGAAAGGATCAAACGGATCGCACCCGCTTTCGCCTTGCCATGTCCAAAACGATGCTGGGTGATTATACTGGCGCAAAGGGTGATTTTGCACAGTTGACCACCGCTAACCGCAAGGCAATTGCGGAATATTGGAATATTTACATTGATCATATGACCAAGGCGCCGGCCGCAGCCGCTCCGGCAACAACGAGCTAAGAGGTCTATCTGTCTAGTGAGAAGGGGGCCGAGCTTTCGGCCCCTTTTTTATGCGGTGGTGATTGGAACCCCGGGTTCGTCTTTTGCTGTCCTGATAGTCAGGGATGTCTTAACGCTGCTAACATTGGGTGCTGACGTCAGTTGCGACGTCAGAAATTCCTGAAAAGACTGAAGATCGCGAGCTACGATCTTCAAAATAAAATCTATTTCCCCGTTCAGCATATGGCATTCGCGCACATCGGGAAGCGCGCGGACATGCTGTTCGAAGGACTTCAGATCATCTTCCGCCTGACTCTTAAGGCTGACCATCGCGAACACGGTAATCGTATATCCCAGCGCGCCTGCATCCACATCGGCATGATAGGACCTAATCGTCCCCGATTGTTCAAGCGCACGCATCCGGCGCAGGCAGGGTGGGGCAGTAAGGCCGACCTTGGTCGCAAGCTCGACATTGGTGATGCGCCCATCAGCCTGCAATTCGGCCAAAAGCTTCATATCTATCGCATCGAGGTTCATATTGGCCATGATGTTGTTATTTCCATTTCGATTCTATGTCGCGGTTATAATAAAATAATAGTGCATTGCAATTGTCCCATAGTGTGACGTGCCAAATTTGCCGCTTTCGCACACTCTTTGTTCCGTTTATCGAACGCATTCGTAGGGATAATTTTACATTAGGAATGATTGCAATTTGCGCTTCGACGATCGCCTTGAAACAACCTTGCGTCAGGCGGACGATAATGACTTGGGTGTCATTGCAAAATGGCAGCAACTGGTTGATATTTTATCGCAAAACCCCGCTGAATTTGACACTGAGTTTGTCGCTACCGGGCTTCTAAAGGCCAGGCAGTTAATGCCTATGGTGCCCGCGGCTACGCGCGCAAATTGTGTAAAGGCGCTGCATGGGCGTATCCGTTCTGCACCGCTTGTTTTGTTACTGTCCGGTGATGTCCCTGCCGTTTCCGCAGCCACGATTGCCGGTGCCAAGCTCGATGATCAGCAATGGGCTGACATCGTTCCGCACTTGCCGACGCGTGCTCGCGGCTTTCTGCGTAACCGCAACGATGTCGGGCCGCTGACGCGAAGAGCTTTATGGATTTGGTCGTCGGCCGACTTTGTGTTGCCAATGCCGATCGCCACTGATGTTAGAATTAATCAAGCGCAGGACAACGGCGTACAGATACGCGATATTGTCGAGCGCATCGAGAAATTGCGGCTCGAAAGGGAAACGCGCGAAGCTCCTTATCTGCCATTTGACGGCAATGAATTTGCCGATTTTCCAACCCATATCGATGAAATTCGTTTTGAAACGGACGAAAATGGGACCGTCAGCTGGATTGAAGGTGCGCCTCCCGGTGCGGTTGTCGGCGTTGATATCGCCGAGCCGGCTTTCGACGACGGTCCAGGGCCGGATGCATACGGGGCCGCCGCATTCCGGCAGAGAATGCCGCTTGAAAATGCCCGCATGCGGCTGTGCGGTGCGCCCATCATTGCTGGCGACTGGCGGATAAACGCGGCACCGTTTTTCGACTCAATTAGCGGTCGTTTTAACGGCTATCGCGGAATACTCCGCCGACCGACGGTAGCGGAAAGCGCGCTGATTGCGCCGGATCCTGGCGGAAATGCCGATCATGTTCAACAGCTTGTGCACGAATTGCGCACGCCGCTTGGTGCGATCATTGGATTTTCGGAGATTATCGAACAGCAGCTATTCGGACCTGTAACCGAAGATTACCGTATATTGGCGCGCAACATATTAAACGACGCAGAGCGACTGCTTTCGGGATTTGACGATCTGGCGACAGCAGCAAAAATAGAAACCGGCCAGTTTGTCGCTGAGCCGGGCGTGACGGACTGCGAATGGCTGACAGTAAGGCTTGCCGACCGGCTGCGTAGCCTAAGCGATTTGTTGCAAGTCACCTTGAATCTTGTCCATGCTCATCCGGTACGTCCGTTCGCGATTGAAAATGATCTGGCAGAGCGGCTGTTTTCGCGCCTGTTGTCGGCGGTTATAATCGGCTGCGAGCCGGATGAAATTCTCGACGGTCGCTTTCGTACCGAACCCGGACTGAACGCCACAAACCGGTTCGTGCTCACTCTGCCCAAAAAGTTGCTGGAAATGGACGAGACCGAATTGTTCGGCTCCGGTCCCGGGTCGCTGGATGATTCCGCCGAAGCGCCATTGCTGGGGCTAGGGTTTTCGTTGCGACTGGTGCGAAGCCTTGCGCAAAATGTTGGCGGCGATTTACGTTTTTACAATGAAGCGCTGATATTGTCGTTGCCAGCCATTAATGATGGCCGATCGGGTTTTCGGGACGAAGAGCGAGAGTGAAATGTTGGCACAGGCGGGAGAGGAAATGAAAACCAAACCCGCAGTACCGGCCAAAGGGCCATTTGACTTTGCAGATTTGTCTGCGCTTGGCAGTGCACGTTTCATTCTTACCGTCGATACCGAGGAAGAGTTTGATTGGGCAAAACCATTTGCCCGGCAGGGTTTCGGGACATCGCACCTGACGGAAATCCCGCGATTCCAGTCGCTTTGCAATGATGCCGGGGTAAAGCCATGCTATCTGGTTGATTACCCGATTACCGAGGATGTGTATGGCGTCGAATTGCTCGGCGGCTTTTCAAATGCCGGGCATGCAGAAATTGGGGTACAGCTTCACCCTTGGGTGAATCCACCGTTTGAAGAGGAATTGTCTAGGCACAATAGCTACGCGTGCAACCTTCCGGAAGACCTTGAGCGCGCCAAGCTGACTCAGCTGCATCAGGCTATTATTGATCGTTTCGGCATAAGGCCAGACGCCTATCGTGCGGGCCGTTATGGGGCAGGGCCGAATACGCCGTCGATCTTGACCGATTTGGGCATCTCCATCGATACCTCGGTCCGGTCACGCTTCGACTATTCGGAACAGGGCGGGCCGAATTACGCGTTTCATCCGCTCAATCCCTATTGGATCAAACGCGATGTGCTGCTCGAATTGCCTTTAACCACAATATTTTCTGGGGCGATGCGTTCTGCAGGAAATGTTGTCTTTGGCGAATGGTTCGGATCGCAAACCGCGCGTTCGATGCTTGCACGATCGAATATGCTGGAGCGCATCGCGCTTACACCAGAAGGTATCCCACTCGCCAAGGCAATCGAGGCAATTGACATTGCGCTGATCGAAGGGGTCAAAATTATCAACCTGTCGCTGCATTCGCCATCGCTGGCAGTTGGCCATACGCCCTATGTCCGCGATGAGTCCCAGCTTGAGGAGCTTTATGCATGGCTATCCGGGGTATTTTCCCACCTTGCCACCTCGGGCGTCAGGCCGACAACGATGGGCGAAATCAAGCACGCCAGTCAATTTAAGTCGC
>JBGSPK010000422.1:0-9650 GCA_041738665.1 Sphingorhabdus sp.
GGCTTGAATAGTTGCAGCATTCTGCAAATCGAGGAAGTCATACAGCGGAGCAACGCTCGTACCGCCACGGTTGCGGTCAAGCAAAGCGGCATAGCTGAGCTGTACCGGCGTGTTGGCAACCACCGAGCCATAGCTGCCCGCTACGATCCGCGCCTGCACGCTATTTGCGTTGTAAATCAGTGTCGGCGTTAGAATTGCACTCAGCGCGGTCGTCGTAAATGTACCCGTAACGCCCGACTGAGCAGTCAGGATCGTATAAAGATCGTTATTACGTATCGTTGCGCCAGAGACGGGTGAGAAAATTACCCGGCCACCAATATTGGCAAATCCGCTTCCGGCGCCGTTGGTAACCACTGCGAGGACATCCGAAGTACCGGCAGCGCCGACATCAACGGCAAAAGTGCTGCCCGATGCCATCACAAGGTTACCGCCGATGGTCAGCGTACCAACGGTTCCCACCGTGCCTGGAGCAAAATTGCCCAAGACGCTGGTCAGGAACGGTGTGTTGACCCGGCCGGTTCCGCCTAGCAGACCCGATGTGAAAAGATAATCGCCACCTGTAGTGATCGTGCCGTTATTCTGCACGATACCGGTCGAGTGCATTACGTCGATAAGGCTGGTCAGCGACGCGCCGGCATTAACGGTCAGCTGCGACGATGCGCCCAATACGGTAAAGCGATCGACGGTCACGTTGGAGTTGAGCGTCACGATCCCTGCATTGCGCAAAGTCACGTCGTAATAACGACCGGCAACGCCCGTGGCACGGACGCCGTTTACGTTGTTCGGAACGAAATTGGTGGCACCGGGCAAGCCATTGGCAAGCGTTGGCGCGGGCAACGGGCCATCGCGGAAGCCAGGTGCGGCCATCGGCGATTCGGTGGCTACCATACCATCGCGCATCGCCACAGCGGTGCCTTCGCTCGTCGTAACAACAGCCTCGGCTTCCGTGATCGTCACGGCATCCGGCGCAGCTGCATCAGTAAGCACCGCGGTCAGTGTCGGCGAACTGTCACCTGTACCACCCGGCGTATTGGGAACCCCATTGCGAATTACCCCAGTTGTTATATCCTGGCACTCGTTGGTGGCACCAAGTTGGAAGCATTGCTCACCAAATTTCGGGGTTGTCGCAACATTCGTTCCGCCCAATTCGGTTGGAACGCCATTGACCAACTGCCCCCCCGAAATGATGTTGTAGGCGGGGTCGAGCGTGGTGACCCAAGCCGTTGCATCTTCCCAATTTTTGTTGCCAGCGGTCGCGGTGACATAGCGATATGGGTTGTTGGCAACGATCCAGTCCCAGTAGAGAAACAAAGGCTGGTAAAAAGCTTGCGTACCATAGCTGCTTTCCGGTTGGCCGGCAAAGAACCGTGATCCGCCGGATAACACACCAAGAATAACGCTTTTAGAAAATGTCTGGTCGAGGATTAGCGGACCACCCGAATCGCCCGGCCCCGTTAAACCCTCGCGCGGCAAAGCATTGTCACGAAAACTGTTAAAATCTTCGGGGTCAGCGCGGGCGGGATCATCAAAATCCAGCCAGTACAACAACTGCGGACGCGACGGCGTGCCTGTGGTACCGAACAGGAACAGGTTCCTATCGTTAATCGAAGTCAGCGCCCCCAGCATGTTTTCAGCTGCGCGGCGGCGAAAGTCATTACCGACTGCACCGGTGGTGCCCGTACCGTTTCGTCCATAGCCTGAAATGGCGACATGGTAGCCTGTCCCAGTTGCCGGGTTGATTGCTGATGGAGTTGCCAGCGGCGAGAACAGAAGCGCCCATGTGGGAACATTGCGCGTCGGCGCATCAAGGACAGCGGTAGCAATGTCGGCCTCTAAAAAACACGCGGGGGCCGCAGGAGGTACAGTTGGATTGCATGACGCAGCGGCAAGCGATGCCGGATTATAGAATACCTGTTCAATATTATAGAGTTGCTGTGCGCGGTTCGTCTGGAACTGGCCTGGTCCAGCGCCAGCGCCAAGTAGCCAGTTCACCAGCTCGTCCGGCTGTCCTGCCGCGTTGGCACGGGTATTAGTTTCAAAACCGATGGCAATGCCGACGCCGCCCGAACCGGCACCATAATCGGTCGCAGCACGCGTATTCACGCAATGTGCAGCAAACAACACAACGCGAGGGTTGATGAGGCTGCCCGTGCACAGGCCAACCGAGCCACCGCCACCGTCCGAAACAATCTGGCCAATGCCGTTGATATTGACAGGATCGCGCGCCTGAGTCGGGGTAAAGTTGTTGTTGATCGTGATTTCGGGCGTTTCGACAGCATTGATCAGCGTCGTTTTGGCAGCAGACTGCCACTGCACGTCCTTAGCCGCGTCATTCAAGGCATCTGTCAAAATCGTATCTTCGTGAGGCGCGTCTACGGCATCGCTCGGCCGGGCATCGGCAAATGCCGGACTCGACAAGGCAAAAAGAGCTGTCGATGCAAATAATGCGCCGCGTAGGCGTAATGAAACCTGTTTTGACATGATGCACATTCCCCGGATTCAATGAGTAGAATCTCATTGTTATGTGCTCGGAGCTAACATGCCAGTTTGCGTCAAAGCAACACGGAAAATTAAGCTTTGATTAACTTTCGTTATATTTGCAGATTCAATCGTTTTCCACGTTGTCGTATCGTAGTTCCAAGTAACGTCCGCGAACTGCCAACTTGTCCAGTTCGCCGCGCGAAATCTGGCCGGTCATTGTTTCGATTTCACGGTCAATGAGCTTCAACCCGTCGACCAATTGTTGCTCGGGCGTTTTGCCGCCATGTTCTTTGCGTTTCAAACTCTCAGGGATGCGTTTATAGCCATTGACCAGCTCGGGAAGATGCTCACCCACCAACTTTCGCACTTCACGCGCGGCGGGGTCGTTATCATCCAGCGTTTGCAATTGCGGTGCGAGCTGGTCGAGACGCACCCCGATATCCTGCATGATACTGATCGCCGGTGCTGGTAAAGCGGGCCTTTGTGCCTCCAGCCAGATTTCAGTCTTACCTGCGAGCGTTCCCAAATCGGTCTGGCGCAGGCTTTCGGTCGTCGGCATCGGCATTTCGGGATAACGCATAAGCATATACGCCGCTGCGGCGCCCACAATGCCGGTAATCATCACACCCCAGAAACCGATTCCGTCAATGATCGCGCCGACTATGCCTGCACCGACCAACACAGCGCCAACCGCGAGCGCGGCCTTCGAAACCTTGCCCCAGAAATGTGCACGGCGAAGTGCCTGTGATTTAGTACCGATGGGCGGCATGCGGACGTTGCGCAGCGCGCGGCGGCTGCTGTTAAGGATTTCGTCGGATTGGGACGCGATGTTGGGCAAGGACTACGCCTCCAGCGACAGCAAACCGCTGTCCTGCACCGATTTCGTCGCCTGCGCCTGGCCTTCGGCGCGGGCGATATAGCCTTTCGACTTTTCGACTTCTTTCTCGAGCGCTTCGGATGTTTGCTTCATGCTGTCGAGCGCCTTCATCTTGAACGTGTCGATGGCGTCCATCGTATCATAGATATTCTGGAACGCGCGGCTCAAGGTTTCGAGGGGGATAGTCGAAGCGGCGGCCTGCTCATGGATGCGCGCAGTGTTGTCGCGCAGCAACTTGCCGGTGCTGTCGATGATATTCGCGGTCGTCGTATTCAGTGACGTAATCTGGTCGAGCACCAGTTTCTGGTTGGTCATCGCCTGTGCCACCGTCACCGCAGTCCGCAGCGCGCCGACGGTCGTGGTCGAAGCGCGATCAACGCCCTTGACCAACTCGACATTGTTCTTCTTGACGAGATCGAGTGCGAGATAGCCCTGCACCGTCACTGCCATTTGGGTCAGCAGATCCTGCGTGCGCTGGCGCACATAGAACAATGCGCTTTCCTTGATTGCGCGCGCTTTGGCCGGGTCGGACAGCTCGAGTTCGGCGGCCTTTTCCTCAAGTTTCGCATCCAACTGCTTGGACATCACAATCATCTGCTCAAGCTTGCCCATCGCAACCCACAGATTCTGCCGCTCGACGTCAATCGCGGCATTATCCATCAACAACTCGTCCTTGCCATTGCCAAGGCGGCCCAGAATGGAGCTAATATGCGTTTGCGAGCTCTGGTAGCTATCGAAATAGTTGCGCAGCTTGCTGCCGAACGGAATGATACCAAACAGTTTTTGCTTGGTCATCAGATTGCCCTTTTTCGAAGGGTCCAGATCTTCGACAACGCGGCGCAATTCGGCGAGATCGGCACCGACGCCCGAACTTTCGTCCATACGCCGGATTGGCTTGTCGAGGAAGCGATTCGACTGGTTCGACGCCTCCATGATTTCCTTGCGGCCCATGTTGGTCAGCTGATCGACGCGCTTGCCGAATTCGGGGCTGTTGACATCCTGCGCGATCAGGTCGGCGACATAGGCCTCGACGCGCTCTTGCAACTTCGTCGTCTGTTCGTCGGTAACCGGGACCAGCCCCATCGCCTGTTGTGCCGAAACGGTCGGCACCGGGTCGGGCGGGGTCAGTTTCAGATCGCTGACAGTTTGCGTAACGGTTTCGGTCGACATCGCTTCTTCCCTCTGTCCTTAACTTGGGTAACAGATGGAACGAGTGCCTGACCATTTCAAGCACTTCCGTCCCCAGCTGTATTATTTTTCTAATACAGTATCGCCCTGTTCCTTCAAAGCCGCTTCGACCAGCGGCGATAATCCTTCGACCACCCGCGACACGCCTTTGGCATTCGGGTGGATGCCGTCAGGAAGCATCATCGCTTTGTCAGTCACAACGCCTTCGAGGAAAAATGGATAGAGCGGCGCGTCATATTGCTTTGCCAGTTGCGGAAATAAACCATTGAAAGCGCTGCCATAATCCTGCCCCAGATTAGGTGCGGCCAGCATTCCTGTCAGCAAAACCGGAATGTCGCGTTTCTTGAGCTCGTCCATCATCGCGGCCATATTGGCGCGCGTCTCTTCGGGCTTGATGCCACGCAACATGTCATTGCCGCCAAGCCCGAGCACCACAAGATCGGGTTTGCGCTCCAGATTATCGAGCACGAAGCTGAGCCGCGACTTACCCGCCGCCGTAGTATCACCCGATACGCCGGCATTATGGACACGCGCATTGACGCCGTCGGCCTTTAAAGCGGCCTGCAATTGCGGCGCGAGGCCTTCGTTCGGCGCAAGCCGATATCCGGCGTATAGACTGTCCCCGAACGCGACCACCAGATGGTCATATTGCGCAGGCGCTTCGCTCTTTGCCGAAGCTGGTTCGCTTTTCGTCGATTCCGCGGCTTGCCCGCAGCCAATGAGCACTTGGAGAAGCAGTGCAAGCGCCCCATATAGACCAAAATTCCGTTTCAAAAGGCAATCTCCTTGCACGCTCCCATCACGTCTTCGCCGGATATGGCAATCCGCGCGGCAAATGTCACCCTAAGCCTTGGCTCGAACGATGCCGAAGTGTCCATCTTGCGCGGTGTAGACCTCGAAGTGCCCTATGACAGCAGCGTGGCGTTACTAGGGCCGTCGGGGTCGGGGAAGTCTTCGCTGATGGCGGTGCTGGCCGGATTGGAGCAGGCAAGCGGCGGCACGGTGCTGGTCGATGGCCTCGATTTTACCAAGCTCGACGAAGATGAGCTGGCACGCGCGCGGCGCGGACGGATTGGCATTGTTTTGCAGGCATTCCACTTGCTGCCGACGATGACGGCGCTCGAAAATGTCGCGATACCGATGGAGCTGGCAGGGATTGATGACCCGTTCGGGCGGGCAAAGGCCGAGCTGGAGGCGGTTGGCCTTGGGCATCGTTTGACACATTATCCCTCGCAGCTTTCGGGCGGCGAACAACAGCGTGTGGCCATTGCCCGCGCAATGGCTGCTGCCCCCAAGATCATCTTTGCCGATGAACCAACAGGCAATCTGGACGGTTCCACCGGCACCTCCATCATCGACCTACTGTTCGAACGCCGCGCGGCGTTGGGCGCGACGCTCCTAATCATCACGCATGACCCCGATCTCGCCAAAAAATGCGACCGGATCATCACGATGCATGACGGCCATGTGGTGGAGAGCGTGGCTTGAGCCTTTCCCTCGCCGCGATCTGGCGTATTTCCCGCCGCGACCTATCGGCACGCATTCGCGGGCTTCGCTTGCTCGCTATCTGCCTGTTTCTGGGCGTCGCGACCTTGGCTGCGATTGGCAGCCTTACCGCCGGAATTGCCGACGAACTCTCGCGTCGCGGGCAGACCATATTGGGCGGCGACGTCGAAATTGGCATTGCCCAACGCGAAGGAACCGAGGCCGAGATGGCCGCAATGCGCAAGGCGGGGTCTGTTTCCGAAACGGTCCGGCTGCGCGCGATGGCGATTGGCGAAGACAGCTTGCTCGCCGAGCTAAAAGCCATCGACAATGTCTATCCGCATTATGGCGCGCTCAAACTGCGTGATGGTGGTAACGTCAAAGCGCCTGCCAAGGGCGAAATTTACGTCGGCCCTACCCTGTCCGAACGGCTCGACATCGAAACCGGCGGTACGGTCCGTTTTGGCGAAGCGACGTTCAAGGTGGCCGGGATCATCGATGAAGAGCCCGACCGTTTGGGCGAAGGCTTTACCCTTGGCCCGGTTGCAATCATCAACATGTCTTCGCTGCCCGACACGGGCCTGATCCAGCCCGGCAGCATGTATGAAGCGAAATATCGCATCAAGCTTGGCCCGCAAGAGGATGCTGCCGCCGTTGCCAAGGCCCTCGAAGCGCAATTTCCTTCGGCAGGCTGGGACATCACCGACCGCTCCAATGGTGCGCCGGGGACCCGCCGTTTTATCGAGCGGATGGGGCAATTTCTCACCCTCGTTGGCTTGGCTGCATTGGTCATTGCAGGCATTGGCGTCGGCAATGGCGTCGGCAGCTATCTCGCCAGCAAGCGCGCCAGCATTGCGACGCTTAAGGTCACCGGCGCTGACAGCCAGACCATATTCCGCATCTATATGCTGCAAATCCTCGCGGTGGCGTCGGTGGCGATACTGGTCGGCCTTGCCGTTGGCAGTGTCATGCCGATGGCGATTGGCTGGGTGGCAGGCGATATCCTCCCTGTCGCGCCGGGTTTCAATCTGCACCCGCTGCCATTGGCGGTGAGCGCGATCTACGGCCTGCTGATCGCCCTCGCCTTCGCCCTGCCCCCGCTCGCCCGTGCCCGCACTGTCCCCGCCGCAGGCTTGTTTCGCGCCATCGTCGAGGGTGACAGCCGCATTGACCGGCGCAGCACGATCTGGGTCGTCGCCGCCATCGCGGCCATCGTTGCGCTTGCGGTCGTAACCGCGCGCGAGCCAATGTTCTCACTCGCATTCATCGGCGCGGCTTTCGGGCTACTGCTGCTCCTTACCGGCATAGCCTTTCTGCTCCGATTCATCGCCATTCGCCTGCCCCGTCCAAAGGCACCCCTGCCCCGGCTCGCGCTGGCCAACCTGCACCGCCCCGGTGCGCAGACGCAAGCTTTGGTGGTCGCATTAGGCCTTGGCCTGACCTTGTTCGTCACGCTCGCGGCCATTCAGACAAGCATTAATAACGAGATCAAAAACAGCGTCCCCGAACGCGCGCCGAGCTTTTTCGTGCTCGACGTCCCCCGCGAAGGCGCCGCTAAATTCACAAGCATGGTGAAGGAAGCCGACCCTAACGGGACGATCAACCTCATCCCCGCTTTGCGCGGAACCATCATCGAATATGGCGGCCAGCGTGTCGACGAACTCGAAGAACTACCAGAAGGCGCTTGGGTTCTCAACGGAGACAGGGGGCTGACCTATAGCTCCACCGTTCCCAAAGGCAGTGAACTGGTCGCGGGTAAATGGTGGCCGGCCGACTATAAAGGCCCTGCCCTCGTAAGCCTCGACGCCGAAATCGCCGAAGTGCTTGATGTCGGCATCGGCGACAGCCTGACGGTCAGCCTGCTGGGCGTTGAGGTACCCGCCAAGATCGCATCGCTGCGTACCGTCAACTGGGAGAATTTTGGCCTAAATTATGTAATGGTGTTCTCGCCGGGCAGTCTCGACGCCGCGCCGCATAATATGGTTGCGACGCTGACCGTATCGAAAGACGCAGAGCGCATATTGGCCAAAGCATTGCCCCCGGCGTTCCCTTCTTCCTCGCTTATCGAGGTCGGCGAAGTCACAGCGCAGATCACGACCTTGCTGACGCAAATGGCGCAGGCCATTGCCGCTGCCGCATCCATCGCGATCTTGGCTGGCATCGCTGTACTGGTGGGAGCCATCGCCGCTGCGCGCCAATCCCGCATTTACGACGCAGTCATAACCAAGATGCTTGGCGGAACGCGTAGCCAGATATTGGGCGCGCAGGCAATGGAATATGGCATATTGGCGATCGTTCTTGGGCTATTGTCGCTAGCTCTCGGCATGGGTGCAGCATGGTATGTCGTGGTGCAAATCTTCGATTTCACCTTTGCGCCGGATTACGGGATATTGGCCCTGACGCTGGTCGGTGGTGCGGGTCTAACCTTCATTCTGGGCATCGTCGGTTCGCTACCGATCTTGGCTGCTAGACCGTCGGAAGCTCTCAGGAGTCTTTAGCAAGATGCGTCGCCAATGGCGCAGACAGGATCAACTGCGCCATATGATAAGCCAGAGTCGGTAGCAGCACCGTTCCCGCAATTGCAGGCGGGAAAATCGTTGCAGCCAGTGGCGCACCGATGGCGATACTTTTCTGGCCACCCGAAAACAGCATCGTGATCCGGTCACCGCGTGGCAATTTCATAAAGCCACCAAGCAGCCAAGACCCGCCGAAGCCGACTGCGAGCATGACCGACAACGCGAGAGCCAACCAAGCTAGCTCATCACCGCGCACAATGCTCCAGATGCCCGCGACCACTGCCCCGGAAAACGCCACATATACTGCAATCGCAATCGAGATGCGGTCCATCCATGTCGCCAATGATTTGTGATTATCTACCCACGGCTTGAACCACCTTTGCGCGGCCTGACCAAGCGCAAACGGCAGCAACAGGATCAACGCAATCCGCGCGACCGCCTCGCCCGACACATTGGCCTCGCCCACATGCGCCAACACAGCGAACAGCAAGGGCGACAAAACCACCCCGAAAAGATTGACCAACGCCGCCGCGACAACGGACGCCGCGACATTCCCCTTCGCGAGCGCGCTGTACGCCGCCGCCGACTGAATGGTTGAGGGCAGTATTCCTGCAAATAACAGCCCCAGCGCGAGCGTCGCAGGCAGGATATTGTCGAAAATGTGCGATAAGCCCAATCCAACCATCGGCATCACACCGAACACAAACAGGAAAATCGCTCCCTGCAAGCGCCAATTGCGGACGCCATGCACCACCTCGTCGCGCGGAAGGCGAACGCCATTGAGGAAAAAAAGCAGGAAAATCGCCGCCATCGAAATCAGCGCTGCGGTATCGGCAGCCTGTCCGCGAACCGGCAAAACGCTCGCCAAAACTATCGTTGCAAACAACAGGAGAACGAAGCGGTCTGCAAAGATACGGGATAGCATGCCGCGTGCTTTGGAGACTGATAACCCGTAATGCAACAGCAGCGATGTTGCGCCGCAACGAACTTTGCGTTATGGGCGCGGCGAAATCGGGCGATTGCGGTCGTCCCACTCCCAAAAGGCTTTATTATATGTCCCTTCGCAATATCGCGATTATCGCGCACGTTGACCACGGCAAAAC
>JBGSPK010000424.1:0-4772 GCA_041738665.1 Sphingorhabdus sp.
TGTTGTGTGGCATCGGTTTTACAATGAGCCTTTTTATCGGCGGACTTGCCTTTACCGATGCGGCACAAGGCGATGCAGTGAAGATCGGCGTGCTGATGGGGTCGCTGCTTTCGGCGGTTGCGGGATATCTGATATTGCGGTTGGTCGCGCAAAATACGGCTAAGGCTGGAGAACAGGAATGAAATATTGCCTTATACTAGGGGCAGCCGCGATGCTGGTGTCCGGATGTGCCACTACCGGCAGCACTGTCCCTGAAGTAGCGAAGGCTGCTCAAGTGATGCCCGTTGGCGAGATTGCCGACGCCTATATCAAGCTGACCTTGGAAGCTGGCACACATGAGGCGGAATATGTCGATGCTTATTATGGCCCGGCCGGGCTGCAAGAGGCGGCGAAAGCGAAGCCGCGCCCGCTTGCCGATCTGATTGCCGAGGCTCGCACCCTTACCGCCGCTATCGATGCCGCGCTGCCACAAATTTCGGGTGAAATGGAGCGCCGCCGTGCATTGGCGCTTCGCGGTATGCTGGTCGCTGGGGACACAAGGCTGCAGATGCTTCAGGGCAAAAAGTTCAACTTTGACGATGAAGCCAGCGGCCAGTTTGCGACGGTCCCTATGCTAAAGCCACTGGCGCATTACGATCCGGTCCTTGCCAGTCTGGAAAAGCTGATCCCCGGCGAAGGGGCTCTGGCGACGCGGGTCGATGCGTTCAATGAACGCTTCACGATTCCAAAGGACCGCCTGCAAAGTGTTTTCGATGCGGCGATTGCCGAATGCAAGAAGCGGACCGCGGCGCATATAACGCTGCCCGCTGGCGAGAATTTCACGATGGAGTTTGTCACTGGCAAAACCTGGTCGGGGTATAATTATTACAAGGGCGGTTACAAAAGCCTGATCCAGATCAACACCGACCTGCCGATCCGCATCAGCCGCGCCGTCGATTTGGGGTGCCATGAAGGATATCCGGGCCACCATGTCCTCAATCTGATGGTCGAGGAGCGACTGGCACGGGCACGCGGATGGAAGGAATATGAGGTCAATCCGCTTTACAGCCCGACGAGCGTCTTGTCCGAAGGTAGCGCCAATTACGGCATTGATCTGGCCTTTTCCGGCTCCGAGCGCTTGAAGTTCGAACGTGACGTGCTCTATCCGTTGGCGGGCCTCGACCCCGACACTGCCGAGGCTTATTGGAAAATGCAGCAGATGACCGAAGCACTTTCGGGCGCGCGGCTGACGATTGCCAAAATGTATCTCGATGGCGAGGTCACCCGTGCGCGGGCGCTCGAACTGACGCAGAAATATCTTTTGCTATCGCCAGCGCGCGCCGAGCAATCCGTTGGTTTTACCGACCATTATCGCAGCTATGTCATCAACTATGGCTGGGGTAAGGATTTGGTCCGGGGCTATATCGAGCGCCGCAATCCCGATGCCGAAACGCGCTGGGCGCGGATGGAAAAAATATTGAGCGAGCCGACTTTGCCTTCTGATTTGCTACCTTAGGCCAATTCCACCTTTACCGACTGCGAAATCAAATTCGCGGTGCCGAAGATGGTCATGAAGCTGATATCGGTCGCATCGCGGCCAACCGCTATGCGCACCAGATTTTCTTCGGGGGCAAGGCGGGTCGCGTCGACCAGATGCCAGCGACCGTCGAGATAGACTTCTACAACCGCATGGAAGTCAGGCGGATCGATGCCGAGGCCATAAGCCGACACCATGCGTGCAGGGACGTCGGCGGCGCGGGCGAAGGCGATCAATAGATGCGCGAAATCGCGGCACACGCCGCGGTGCGAGATGAAGGTGTCAGTCGCAGTCGATCCGGTCCCTGAAAAGCCCGGCGCATATTCGATATTATCGTAAATCCACTCCGCCATCTGCAATATCTGGTCGCCTTTGGTCGCGCCATCAAAGCGCGTGGCGACGAAGTTTTCATGCTTGTCCGACGGGCAATAACGGCTGGGCATCAGATACTGGATATAGGCGGGCGGTAGGTCGGCGTGCGGGACGACGCCTAGCCCAGCGATGTTGGTCGGCAGCCGGTCAATCGCCGCGGTCGCGGTGTAGCTGATGTCGATCCGCCCCGTCGCATGCAACCACGTCCGCCGCCCGAGGCCGTCCATACCTTCGATGGTGGTCAGCGGCGAGCAATCGCCCTTGACCTTCAACAGGTCCGTCAGCAGCTTTTGGTCGGCCATATTGGGGATGGCCTCAACCGCGAGCAGCACATCGGCCGCCTGCGGCAGATGGTAGTTGAGGATAGCGGTAATATCGACGGTCTTGGGGGAGCTTGTCATGCGCCGCCCTTCGGACATTTGCGGGCGGGGTGCAAGGGGAGTCCTCGCTTAGAGTCCTTGCCACTCCAAGTCGCCGGGAAGATCAAACGGCGCGTAGTCGATTTGCAACACGCGGCGTCGGGTTTTCGACACAGAAGCTGCAGAAGCATGTAATATGGGAGTGGAGTAAACCCAGACATCTCCCACCGAGGCAACACACTCCACTAGCAGGTTTTGAGAAGCGACGAGACCTATCTCTTTTTCTCGCAGTTTCCCCATTCGATGAGAACCTAACGCGATTAACAGCGGTGCATTTCCGCTCGGCACGTCATCCAGATGAATCCGAACTGTCACCATATCCTCCATCATCTTGAATGGAGGTTCGACATGCCGCACCCCGGCTTTAACAGACCAGGGCCCAAAGCCAGCAACATCGCGCCGATCCTTAACCGCGATAGTTCTGTCTTGATGCCATCCAAGCGCCCAATTTTTTTTAGCAGATTTATCGAACATAATCGCCCTTACAGGCCGATACTGCGTGTCGACATAGGGCCGCAACGCTCGCCCGAATCGACTATCTGGCGAGAGTATTGTAGCTAACTCTGGGTGGCCGTAAATTCTAACGCCTGCCCGGTCATTTGGCAGGTCTACGAGCAACGCTTCCAGCTGTGGCAAAATAGAAAGGGCGGCGCGTTCTAGCCGCACCGCCCCATCTCTATCAAAATTCAATTCCGCAGGCACTGAAATCAGAGCTTGCTCACCAACTCCGGCACTACCGTAAATAAATCACCGACCAGCCCGATATCCGCCACCTGAAAAATCGGCGCGTCTTCGTCTTTGTTGATGGCGACGATGATTTTCGAATCCTTCATCCCCGCCAGATGCTGGATCGCACCCGAGATACCGACCGCGATATAGACTTCGGGGGCGACGATCTTGCCGGTTTGGCCAACCTGATAGTCATTGGGGACATAGCCGGCATCGACCGCTGCGCGGCTTGCGCCGACGCCTGCGCCGAGCTTGTCAGCAAGTGGGAGGATGGTCGCGGCGAAGGTGTCGGCGTCTTTCAATGCGCGACCACCTGAGACGATAATTTTCGCCGATGTCAGTTCAGGACGTTCCTGTTTGGCGATCTCTGCCGAGACGAAGCTGGAGATGCCAGCATCACCGGTGCCTGATACTGCTTCGATTGTGGCCGAACCGCCGGTAGCTTCGGCCTTGGCAAATGCCGTACCGCGCACAGTGATGATTTTTTTGGCATCCGATGATTGCACGGTGGCAATGGCGTTGCCTGCATAGATTGGCCGGGTGAAGGTATCTGGACTCTCGACGCTGAGGATGTCCGAGATCTGCATTACGTCGAGCAAGGCAGCGACGCGCGGGGCGATGTTCTTGCCGTTGCTGGTCGCAGGCGCGAGGAACGCGTCATGCGTGCTCATCAATCCGGCAACAAGTGGCGCGACATTTTCGGCAAGCTGGTTGGCATAAGCTGCATCATCGGCAACATGCACCGTGGCAACGCCAGCGACCTTAGCTGCCTGCTCGGCAACCGCGCCGCAGCCCGAGCCAGCTACGAGCAAATGCACTTCGCCCAATTGCGATGCAGCGGTTACGACGGCCAATGTCGCGTCCTTCATCGACGCATTGTCATGCTCTACATAAACGAGGGTCTTCATGCGGCCACTCCCATTTCCTTGAGTTTTGCAACCAGCGCATCGACGTCGGCAACCTTGATACCGGCGCTGCGCACGGGTGGTTCAACGACTTTCAGCGTATTGAGGCGCGGCGTTACGTCGACGCCGTAATCGGCCGGCGTCTTGGTCGCCATCGGCTTGCTTTTGGCCTTCATGATATTGGGCAGCGACGCATAACGCGGCTCGTTGAGGCGAAGGTCGGTGGTGACGATGGCTGGCATCTTCAACGACAAAGTCTGCAATCCGCCATCGACTTCGCGTGCGACATGCACTTCGTCGCCCGACACCGTAACGGTATTGGCAAAGGTGCCTTGTGGACGGCCGGTCAACGCAGCCAGCATTTGGCCGGTCTGGTTGCTGTCATCGTCAATCGCCTGCTTGCCCAGTATGACAAGGCCAGGCTGTTCTTCGTCCATGATCTTGGCGAGGATTTTGGCAACGCCCAAAGGCTCGACATCTTCGGCTACCACCAGGATTGCGCGGTCGGCGCCCATCGCGAGCGCGGTGCGCAAGGTTTCCTGAGCCTTTTCAGGGCCGACGGAAACCGCAATTACTTCTGTCGCAACGCCCTTTTCGCGCAAGCGAAGCGCTTCTTCGACCGCGATCTCGTCGAACGGGTTCATGCTCATTTTGACATTGGCCAGATCGACGCCGGTGCCATCGGATTTAACCCGTGGCTTCACGTTATAATCGATGACCCGCTTCACAGGGACGATGATCTTCATGGTACAGTCCTCTTCTACAGACTCGGTATTCGAATCACTGGACGAATGGATGTCCGCCCAATCTGCTGCGCCTATGCTTGACGTT
>JBGSPK010000432.1:0-2060 GCA_041738665.1 Sphingorhabdus sp.
CAGCAAATGATCGATGCGAAATCCATGATCCCGCTGCCATGCGCCTGCCTGAAAATCCCAGAACGTCCAGACTCCACCTTGCGGGTAATGCGTGGCGAGCGCGTCGGTCCAGCCCTGGCCGAGCAGCGCACGATAGGCTGCGATGCTTTCGGGCTGGCGCAGCGCGTCATCAAGCATCGCGGAGACCGACCAAATATCGTTCGGGTTGGGGATGACATTGTAATCACCCGCCAGAACTGCCGGAATCTCTGCGGCCAGCAACTCTGCCGCGCGCGCCTGCATGCGCCGCATCCATGCTAGCTTGTAATCAAATTTCGGGCCGGGTTGTGGATTGCCGTTGGGAAGATAGATGCTTGCGACGCGGACACCGAAAACATCGGCCTCAAGATAACGAGCATGTTCATCTTCGGCGTCACCGGGAAGCTTTCGTTGTGCTTCGACTGGTTGCTCGTTTTTCGCGAGTATCGCGACGCCATTAAAGGCCTTTTGTCCGTGCCAGATCGCACCATAGCCCGCACGCTCGAACTCGGCGATCGGGAAGCCTTCATCCTGCGACTTGACCTCTTGCAAACAGGCGATGTCAGGCTTGGTTTCCTCCAGCCATTCAAGCAGGCGGGGCAGGCGGGCTTTGACGCCGTTGATATTATAGGTCGCGATACGCATGACCGCGACCCTAGCTGGTGCCGTCTATTGCATCAAACCGAAAAGCTGGAACCGCAGCCGCAACCCGATTGCGCCTGTGGATTTGTTACCTGGAAGCTTTTGCCGCCCAGCGACTCAACGAAGTCAACGGCGGAACCCCGGACGAGATCAAGGCTGATTGGATCGACCACCAGCGCGGCTCCTACGCCTTCTGCCCGGATATCATCGGCTTCGATCGTTTCGGCCATTCCGAATTTATATTGGAACCCCGAACAGCCGCCGCCTTCAACCGATAGGCGCAACACCGGCGGCTTGCCGAGTTTGGTGGCAATTTCGGCAACGCGGCGCGCGGCATTCTCTGTCATGGAAATGACTTGTGGTTCGGTCATAAAGCCAATGTAGGATGAGTAGAAGATAAAGAAAAGGGGCGGCAGCGTTTCCGCTACCAGCCCCCAAATTTACACCCTCTCCCAAAGGTGATGCGTTTAGTCGGCCAACTTACTACAAGTGCTTACTCGCCTTCAGCTGGACCGCCCATAGCTTTGCTATCAGGTGTTTTAGCAGCAAGCAAGAGATTTGAGCCGTTGGTAATCGGCGACAAAAATGCAGTTGGGTTGATGGCTTCACCAGCGATGCGCACTTCATAGTGCAAATGGCTGCCAGTCGAGCGGCCGGTCGATCCCATATAACCGATGATATCGCCCTTACGGATACGCTGGCCAGAAGTGACGTTGAATGCCGATAAATGACCATAACGTGTCTGGACAGCATTGCCGTGGTTTATTTCAACAAATTTGCCGTAGCCGCCGACCCATTCTGCGCGGCCAATCGCGCCATCGGCGGTTGCATAAATCGGTGTTCCAACCGGACCGGGGATGTCGATGCCTTTATGATTGCGGCTTGCACCACGTGTCGGCGCGCTACGATAGCCGTAACCGCTCGAGAATTTCATAATTTCAACAGGGTTGATCGAAGGTACAGCAACTGCGACCTTCGTTGCCGCACCATTGATTTTTCCCCAATTGTCGGCAAGCGCGCGAAATTCGGGGTCAGCAACACCCAGAGCAGTCTGGCTTGCTTTCAAATCTTCGGGTTTCACCCGGAATGTATCGGAAGAGGCGGCTGCTGAATTTGCGTAGGCCGGGGTCATTGCTGAAGCAGCGACCATTATGCCAAACGCGGATACAGCTTTGAAGGTCAGTGATTGGCGCGAAGCCAAAGCGCTGCTTACCATAGCGTGTAATTACCTTTTATTGCGACCCACGCTTGCACGCAGCCCCGAAGTTTCACCAAGGCAGTTGTTCTGCCCACCCCTTATGTGAAGCTTAGGTGACGGAGTGTTCCGGGCATTGCAACCTACGCGTCATCATCGCGGGACAAACCGGCGTTCAAACGCGGCGAGTCGTTGAAACAGGGCA
>JBGSPK010000441.1:0-4202 GCA_041738665.1 Sphingorhabdus sp.
ATACCAGCTTTTCGGATTGTCCTTGCCCATGGCAGTCAGGTCAAAGCGCTGCAACGTACCCAGGATTTGCAGCACGGTTGTAGCGCCCGAAGATGGCGGGGCCATGCCGCATACAACATAAACCCGGTATGGTGCGCACACTGCCTGCTGCTCTTTCGCGCGATATTGCGCGAGGTCGGTCATCGTCATGTCGCCGGGGCTAAGCTTGCTCCTGCCGACTGCGTCAACAATCTGGTTGGCGATTGCGCCAGTATAGAACGCATCAGGCCCCTTCTTCGCCAGCAGCTTCAACGTGGCCGCAAGTTTCGGATTTTTGAGCTTCATTCCGACAGTTACTGGCTTGCCATCAACCCAGTAAAGCGAACGCGCTGCGTCGAAATTGGACCAGAGCGGCTTGATGCCCTGCAACCGGGATTCAAGCGTCTTGTTTACGACAAAGCCCTTTTCCGACAGCCGGATGGCGGGTTTGAAAATCTTCGCCCATGGCAGTTTGCCCCATTTTTTGTGCGTTTCCGCCATAAGGCGGACATTACCCGGAACGCCGACCGAGCGCCCGCCCTGAAAGGCAGCGAGGAAACCCAGCGGCTTGCCGTCTGCCCCGACAAATCGGTCGGGCGTTGCGGCAGCCGGAGCAGTTTCGCGGCCGTTGATCGTGCTCAGCACGCCCTTTTCATTGTCCTGATAGAGCAGAAAACCGCCGCCGCCGATTCCGCTCGATTGTGGCTCGACCACGGTCAATGCCAGCATCATCGCCATTGCTGCATCGGCCGCAGAACCGCCTTGGCGCAGTATTTCCATACCCGCCTCGGTCACGCGCGGGTCGGCGGACGAGGCAACACCGGCATTGTTAGCGATGGCATTTTGGGGAACAAATGTGAAAGCGACAAGCGCAAGAACAAGCTTTTTCATGAGGATGTATCTAGCGGGCCATGAAGGCCAACGCAAAGCACCTTTTTAAGCGTCGATACCCACGGCATCGGCAATGTTGGCAAACCCGTCGCGTTCCAGCAGGCGTGTCAGCCCCTTGTTGATGGTTCGCGCCAATCCCGGCCCCTCATATACCAGCGCGCTGTATATCTGAATCAGTGACGCCCCTGCTCGGATGCGGGCATAAGCGTCGTCGGCGGATGAAATGCCACCCACACCAATCAGAGGTATTTTGCCACCGCTCGCCTTGCGGAAATCGATTAGCCGTTGCTGTGCCAGATTGCGTAAAGGCGCACCCGAAAGTCCGCCCGCTTCGCCTGCGTGTTTCGACGTGAGCGGCGGCCGCGAAATCGTGGTGTTGGATATAATCAACGCTGCAATGCCGCGGGCCATCGATACCTCCACGATATCGTCAATGTCAGCCGGTTCCAGATCGGGAGCGACCTTCAGGAAAACCGGCGTTGTGTCGGTCCTTGCCGCCATCGCCCGCGTGAGCAAATCATCCAGTGCACTTTTGTCCTGTAGCGCGCGCAATCCCGGCGTGTTGGGCGAGCTGATGTTGATCGTCAGATAGTCCGCATAAGGTGCCATGTCGCGGACGCCCGTTACATAATCCGCAATCCGGTCTTCGCTGTCCTTATTCGCGCCAACATTGATTCCCAACGGACCGCAAAGCGCGTTGTCAGGAATGTTCCGGAGGCGGGCAATTGCTGACTGCTGCCCGTCATTGTTAAAGCCCATGCGGTTGATGACCGCATTGTCCTCCACCAGCCGGAACAGCCTTGGCTTGGCGTTCCCCGACTGTGGTAAAGGGGTTAGCGTGCCGACTTCAGCAAATCCAAAGCCCAGTCGCATGATCTCGACCGGCACTTCGGCATTCTTGTCATAACCTGGTGCCAGGCCGACGGGATTTGGAAAGTGCAAACCAGCCACGTTTTGCGCCAATATACGGCTTTCGTTACCCAAAGCCGGTATCGGCGCAATCTTCAATGCTGCAAGCGACAGATTATGGGCCTTTTCCGCATCCGCCAGGAACAATATAGGTCGAGCCAAATCATAGAGCATATTCGCGCCTATCAACGACTATTCATCAGGACGCAACGGCGGTGTAACAGAATTGTAAGAACCGTCTTTTTCCAGCATGTTAACGATAGTAGATGATGATTTGGCCGAAAATGTCAAATGATATCGTTCGCCATGACGATTCCGTGCAAGAGCATTTTACATATTTGGTCGATATGGGCTGTGCGACCCGAAGGGCTCGACGTTGAAAGACGCAGAGTTCTTTTTCCTATTAGACCCGCTTTCAAAGGCGGGTCTTTTTTTTGGATTTCAAAGGTGTATGATTATGCCAACCGGGTCCAATGCTGAATGTCCAATATGAAGCCCCCGACGGCCGCTTGGCGTCACTCGTGTCGTCGCTTTACCGGCTCGACTATGAAGGAACAGATTTTTCGGAGATCGAACGCGCGGACCGGGCGCAGTTCCGGTTCCAGCTCCGCGGCACCGGTGCATATCATTTTGCAAATGGCGACATTGTCGAAACTTTCCCGGTTACAATAATAGGCCCTACATCTGCCCCTGTTTTGGCAAAATCGAAATGCCCACTCGGCATTTTTGGATGGGGGATGACACCCGCCGGTTGGGCCGCGCTTATGGGTGGCGAGGCAGAGCGTTTCGTCGACAAGGCCTTCGATGCACGCCTGATTTTTGGCGACTGGATCATGCAGGTCCGCGAGCAGCTCATTAGCCTCCCGGATTTTTCCGACCAGATTGAAATTGGCTGCCTGGCGGCTGAAGATATCTTCCGTTTCAAGACGAAGGCACCGTTTGAATTCACGACAAAAGTCGATGCTTGGTTAATCCAACCGGGTGACCCCGACGTGGATTTGCTCACCGGCATGACGGGGCTTTCGCTCCGTCAGCTCGAGCGTATGACGAAGCGTTATTACGGCGTGCCGCCGAAAAAACTGGCCCGTAAATATCGGGCACTACGAGCGGCCCAAGCGTTGGCCCACGGCGACAGCCTCGACGATGCCGGACTTGGTCTGGCGTTTTATGACCAGTCGCACCTGATTCGCGAGGTCAAACAATTTACCGGCCTGACGCCTAGCCAGTTGCGCACTGGGGAGTCCAGACTGACACAGGCAACGATGGATGGACGGCGGGCACTCGGCGACAAAGTGGGCAGTCTGATATCCGACAGCTAACCCTACCCGTCCGCTTTGTCTAAGACCGCGGGCGGATTATGAGAAGGCTGCTTCCGGCGTCGTAAATTGGCGCGCAGCGCCTCTCTCAACCGCTCAGCCTTGATCCGTTCCTTGTCCGCCGCGTCTTTTGCCATACCCACCCGATGCCAAATGCAGGTACTGTATGCAAGCCGCTTGACATTAACGCCCAGCCTTCGCATAGGGCCGCACCTTCGGTGTAGGCTGCTGTAGCTCAGTGGTAGAGCGCGTCATTGGTAATGACGAGGTCGGGAGTTCAATCCTCCCCAGCAGCACCAGTCCTGCCATATTCACTTGACGCGACCTGTCATTTCGCCTTGTGGCGATTTTATGCGATTTTTCTCAGATAACGCCGCACCGGTGCATCCCAAGGTCATGCAGGCGATGGTCGATGCGAACCAGATCGACACCGCTTATGACGGCGACCGGGGGAGTCAGGCATTGGACGCCAGATTTGCGGAGCTGTTCGGTGTCGATGTAGCTATATTGTGGGTGGCCACCGGGACTGCCGCCAATTGCCTTGCGCTGACATCATTATGCCAGCCGCATCAGGGAATTATCTGCCATCGCGAAGCACATATCGAAGTCGATGAATGTGGCGCACCGGGTTTCTATACCGGTGGTGCCAAGTTGATGCTGGTCGAAGGCGAAGGCGCAAAGGTAACGCCCGCCACGGTGGAAAATCTGTTGAGCAGTATCCGCAATGATGTGCATCAGGTTCAGGCCGCTGCGCTGTCAATTACGAACGCTAGCGAATATGGGCTGGTTTACACGCCAGCCGAGGTTGCTGCGCTTGGCAATTTATGCCGTGAACGGAAGCTTGGCTTCCACATGGATGGCGCGCGATTTGCCAATGCCGTTGCCTCGCTTGGGTGCCATCCCGCAGACGTAACCGTAGCAGCTGGGGTCGACGTACTGAGCTTCGGCTTTGCGAAAAATGGCGGGATGGGGGCGGAGGCTTTGGTCTATTTCGATCCCGCCCACGCCGACGCCGCCCGCTATCGCCGCAAGCGCGCGGGACATTTGCAGTCGAAGGGCCGGTTTCTG
>JBGSPK010000462.1:0-9770 GCA_041738665.1 Sphingorhabdus sp.
CTCGCGGCTCGGCGGTTCGTGTGCGCGATAAATCAGCGACGATTTCTTCGCCTCAAGTGCCTTGGCCGCGGCGACGTTGGCGGCGATCATGAAATCCTCAACCAGCCGGTGCGCCTCCAGCTGCTCGCGTTCAGCAACGCCTGTGACACGACCCTGCTCGTCGAGCGTGATCCGCTTTTCAGGCAAGTTCAACTCGAGCGGCGCCCGCTTGTGCCGTGCCCGCGCCAGCAACCGCCAGCAGGCCCAGAGCGGCTTGAGCGCGGTCTCCAGTAATGGATTTTCCATCTTCCCGTCGATGGCGGCCTGCGCGTCGGGATAGGGGATATTGGCGGCAATCTGCGCCACTGCGCGGGTAAAACGCCATGACGTCACTTGTCCCATTTTGCTGATAGCGAGGTGGCAGGCAATCACCGCCCGGTCCTCCCCTGCCCGCAACGAGCATTTGTCCGAAGACAAAGCGTGCGGCAGCATCGGCACAACTAGGTCGGGGAAATACACACTGTTCCCGCGCTTTGCCGCTTCATGGTCGAGCGCGCTGCCGGGGCGGACATAGTAACTGACATCGGCAATCGCGACGATGGCGTCGAAGCCGCCCGTCTCGGCATTCGGCGCGGCCCAGATCGCATCGTCGAAATCGCGGGCATCGCGCGGATCGATGGCGATAATCGGCAAATGGCGCAGATCTTCGCGGTGGTCGGCGGTGACGGGTAACTTGCTGACAGTCGCTGCCTCGCGCTCAGCCACCTCGGGCATTTCAAATGGAATGCCATATTTATGGATGGCAATCAGGCTGAAGCTTTTTGGCGCGAAAGGATCACCTAGGACCTGCGTGACCCGCGCCGATTTGCGCTGCGCGTTGCCGGTCAGTTCGGCAAGCACCAGGTCGCCTGCCTTCGCCTCGCCCACATCACCAATCTGCGTATCGAACCGCGCTTTCTTGTCGACCGATTTCAGGAAGAATCTTCCATTTTCGCCGCCCTCAACCACGCCCAATATCTGCTCGCTGCCCTTGGCGAGTTTCTTCATCACATGCGCGACCCAGCCATTGCCGCGCTCCTCGGTCCGCGCCAATATCCGGTCGCCTATGGTCAGAGCGCCGCGTTTGCCCTCGATAACGCGGATTTTTGGGATCGGGATGCCCTCGGCCTCCCAACGTTCGGGTACCGCCACCGGTTGATTGCCGTCGATACCGACGATTTTGAGCACCGTAACCTTGGGCACACCGCCCATTTTATGAAATGCGCGACCGGGGGCCATGTCGACCAGCCCCTCATCGGTCATGTCCTTGAGCAACGCCTTCAGCGCAATCTTCTCATTCCCGCGCAGTCCGAATTCGCGCGCAATTTCCCGCTTTCCAGCAGGTTCAGAGCTCTCCTGAATGAACGCCAGAATTTGCTGGCGTGATGGCATGCCTTCATGTTTCGCGGACTTGCTCAAATCGGATACTCCGAAATATGGTTCACGCAGAGGCGCAGAATGCGCCGAGTTTTCGGACTATGTCAGCGTGATATGCTCTCGGCGTTCTCTGCGCCTCTGCGTAAAAACAATCAATAGGTCCGGCCTATCAATATCCGCTCAACCGCTGGTTCAGTGGTGAAGAAGCACGGACCGTCCGCTGGTGCCGCGTCGAGCGGGCTGTTGCGCATTGTCAGCTTAAGCGCTTTCAATTGCTCTACGATTTTATCGAGATCCGCGCCGCTTGGCTTGGCCCATTGTACCTCGACCCATCCGGCAAAACCGGCTTCGTCGCCAGCGAAATGTGCGGCAAGGTCGGTGACGTCGCGGCGGATATTGGCTTCCATCCGTTCTTTCGCTTGTGCGTAAAGGCCCGACTGGATGTCCTCTAGCATAGCCGCCGCTGCCGTGACAAACTCATCGCGCGGTGTGAAGACCGTCGCGAGTTTGCCGTCATCCTTGTACAAGCGGTCACGGCGGAGAACGGCAGCTTTGCCCTCGCCCATGTCACGGGGACCGACTTCGACGATGATCGGCGCGCCTTTTTTGACCCAGGCCCAGCGTTTGTTCGACGCCTTGATCGCCTTGGTATCGAGCAACACCCGCAACGGCTCGCCAAAGGCGCTCTGCGCGAGCAATTCCATACGCAAGGTGCGGCAATATTCGAGAACCGCCGCGTCCTCGTCATTGTCACGCAGCATCGGCACAATCACGATCTGGTGCGGCGCGATTTGCGGTGGGCAACGCAAGCCGTCGTCATCGCCATGCGTCATGATGACGCCGCCGATCATGCGGGTGGAGACGCCCCAGCTGGTGGTATGCGCGAACTGCTGGCTGCCGTCCTTGTCCTGATATTTGATACCAGACGCTTCCGCAAAGCCCGTGCCAAGATAATGCGAGGTACCAGCCTGCAATGCCTTGCCGTCCTGCATCATCGCCTCAATACTGTAGGTCGCAACCGCGCCGGGAAAGCGTTCATTTTCGGGCTTCTCGCCCGCAACCACCGGCATCGCCAGCGGACCTTCGGCAAAGGCGCGGTACATTTCCAGCGCACGCATTGTCTCGGCCATCGCGTCGGCCCTGTCGGCATGCGCAGTGTGGCCCTCCTGCCAGAGAAATTCGCTGGTCCTCAGAAACATCCGCGTCCGCATTTCCCAGCGGACGACATTGGCCCATTGGTTGACCATCAACGGCAAATCGCGCCAGCTTTGCACCCAGCGGCTCATTGCAGCGCCGATTACGGTTTCCGAAGTCGGGCGAACCACCAGCGGCTCTTCCAGTTTGGAATCGGGATCGGGAATAAGTTTGCCCTTGCCGTCACCGATTAGCCGGTGATGCGTGACAACCGCCATTTCCTTGGCAAAGCCCTCGACATGATCGGCCTCTTTCTCGAAGAACGACAACGGTATGAACAGCGGAAAATAGCAGTTTTCAACGCCAGCCGCCTTGATCTCTGCATCCATCAGCTTCTGGATGCGTTCCCACATCCCATAGCCCCAAGGCCGAATGACCATGCAGCCGCGCACGCCGGATTCCTCTGCCAGATCGGCTTCCGAAATGACTTCCTGATACCAGCCCGCAAAATTTTGCGCCCGAGTGACGTTTAAAGCATGTTTTATCAATTTATTATCCGCGAAATCTTATAATTAATCTGAATTTTATTCAGCCGAAAGCTTGTCGATTTTTGCCTGCAACGTCGCCATCTGATTTTTAAGCTCGTCCAGACTTTCTTCTTTTTCCGGCTTCTTTCCCGCAAGGTTCGACAAATTGGGTATCAACGCTTCACGCGCCGTCCGCATGAACTCAATATTCTGTTTGGCGATATGGCCAAAAGGCCCTGCCGTAATCGCGGTTTCGATGACTTCTTGAACCTGTTTCTGGTTCTTACGAAAATTGTCCATCGAGCTTTCCAGAAACTGCGGCACCATGCCCTGCATTGAGTTGCCGTACATCGAGATCAACTGTTTCAAAAAGCCAACGGGCAGCATCTGCTGACCATTATTTTCCTCATCCATGATGATCTGGGTCAGGACACCGTGGGTAATATCATCATTCGTCTTCGCATCCAGAACCTTAAAATCGATCTCTTTGCGGGTCAGATCAGCCAGAAAGTCCAGCGTGATATATTTCGACGACTGCGTGTTATAGAGCCGCCGATTGGCATATTTTTTGATGATGATCGGGCCATCACCATTTTTGCTGGCTGCGCGTGCCATGAAGCGTGTTCCTTTCGGGGTAGTTATCGCGCAGTTAGCACCAGAATATCATGCACTGCAACATGGATGGCAGAAGCATGGCCGCAATTGTGCGAATCAATCTTGCCAGATGTCTGGCGAACCGGTTCACTGACTAGTCTGCATTCAAGCTGCAAAGCGTGACAATGCTTTGCATGAGCGATGATGCATAAAAAGATCCGAGTACTAGTACAGTTATATAATTCGCAATATACGGCCTTCGACAGGTGTTAGGGTTGTAATTTTATTACTGCGCTTTCGACACGCAACATTCATAAATTTCCAAACCACAATATTTGCGATGCAATTACAGTGTTGCAATGGAGCAACATTGTTACGAAAATCCTCAAAAACCAAGCTTCGCTCTTGCGCTTCCAGGGTCGCTACGCTTTATCGGCTCATTAATTGTAAATGAACAACCTGAAGCTGGGGAGCTCCTTAATATGAAGAAGTCACGTTTAATGATTGCTGGGTCGGTGATCGGTTTGGCGCTGGGCGTTGCAGCGCCTTCGTTTGCGCAAGATCAGGCCGCTGAGACTGTAACGCCTGCCGATGAAGTTGAGGAAGAGGGCGGACCAATCCTTGTGACAGGTTCGCGCATTCGTCAGCCCAACCTTGAATCGGCAAACCCAGTCGCTGTAATCACAGGGCAGCAGGTATTCGAAACCGGCAATATCTCGGTTGGTGACCTCCTCAACGAACTGCCGCAGCTGCGCAGCACGTTCAGCCAGCAGAATGGCACCCGCTTCCTTGGGACGCGCGGTCTGAACCTACTCGACCTTCGCGGTCTGGGAACACAGCGTACGCTGGTTCTGGTTAACGGTCGCCGCCATGTCGGTTCCGATGTTTTGTCAAACGGCGTGTCGGTTGATACCAACACGATTCCTTCCGACCTGATTGACCGCATCGACGTCGTGACTGGCGGCGCATCCGCAGTTTATGGGTCTGACGCTATCGCTGGCGTTGTTAACTTCATCTTGAAGGACAATTACGAAGGTATTCAGGCGCGCGGACAGGCTGGGCTCTCGAAGTACAAAGACGCCGGCAATCAGTTCGTCTCGATCACTGCGGGCCAGAACTTCGGTTCTGATGGCCAAGGCAACATCGCAATTAGCGCAGAATATGCACATAGCTCTGATTTTTATGCAACGAAGCGTCCTACGCTTCGGAATAACCGTGGTTTTATTATAGTTGAAGCTGATCCTGCTGGTTCGGTGAACGGTGCGGCTGGCGGTGTTGACCGTGCGTTCTATAATGACATTCGTTCGGCCACGATTGGTCTGGGTGGATCGGTCGCAGTATTCCAGAATCCTAGTCTAGCACCTTGCGGTTCGGCGGGTGGTCGTGCTTTCACGTGCTCTTTCCAGTTTCAGCCAGATGGCAGCCTTGTTGCGCAAACGGGTACTCGCATCGGCATTGGCCCCAACGGCAACTTCGATGGTGGTAACGGTACGAGCAGTCGCGAAGGTCAACTTCTTGCTTTGTCTCCTGATTTGCAGCGTTACTCGGTCAACTTGATTGGTCATTATGAAATAAGTCCGGCATTCGTACCTTTCGTTGAAGCGAAATATGTACGCAGTGAAGCTTTCGGTTCACAAAGTGGTCCGTTCTTCTCGCAAGGCGCGACACTGGGTGATCCAGGCGGTCGCGAGCGCATCCGTCTCGACAACCCATATTTGTCTACTCAGGCGCGTACCCTGCTTGCAGCCCAGTTTACGGGAACAACAGTTAACCCGAATACCGGTGCGGCGCTCTCGGCAACTGCTCTGGCGACTCAACGTGCTGCCGTTGCAGCCGGAACGTTCCGTTTCAGTTTGCGTCGCAACTGGGTCGATTTTGGTATACGTGACGAAAGCATCACACGTGAAACCTACCGCGGTGTGCTCGGCGTTCGTGGCGATTTCAACGATGATTGGAACTATGAAGTATTCGCCAACTATGGTGAGCATAAAGAAAAGAACATTATCGCAGGCAACGTAAATATTCAGCGTTATCTGCTTGGTGTTGACACCACGCGTGATATTAACGGAAATATCGTTTGCCGTTCTTCGCTCAGCCCTTCGACGACGCTTTCCTACATAACTGGATCGCCACTAAGTGCGGGTGACGATGCACGGCTCGCAGCCGACATTGCTGCTTGCGTTCCGATCAATCCTTTCGGTCAAGGTTCGGTTAGCCAGGCAGCTCGGGACTATGTTCTGGTTGACTCGGTTGCCACCGGCAAGATCACCCAGTTGAACGTTGGCGGTTATGTTTCGGGTGATACAAGTGCGTTTCTGAATATGCCAGGCGGTCCAATTGGTTTCTCGGTCGGCGCAGAATATCGCCGCGAGACGCTGGATTATGACCTCGACGATCTGACGCAGGAAGGATATGCATTCTACAACGCCATTCCGACCTTCAACTCACCTGCGTTCGAAGTGAAAGAGGTTTATGGCGAATTGCAAATTCCATTGCTTAAGGACGTTCCGTTCTTCCAGGAGCTGACACTGCGCGGTAATGGCCGTATTTCTGACTATAAGGGCAACACTGGAACGACATATTCTTATGGCGGTGAAGCTACTTGGAAACCGATAGAGGATGTCACGCTCCGTGGTACCTATGCTCGTGCGGTCCGCGCTCCTAATCTCAGCGACTTGTACTCCGTTCCTGGCCAAAACTTCGCTCCAGGATTTGGTGATCCTTGCTCGGCAGTGAATCTTGCGACCGGTTCTGCCAACCGTGTTGCTAACTGTAATACCGCTGGCCGTCCGACTGGTTATGATTTCCGCTACAGTGCCTCGCTGGAAATCCTTAGCGGTGGCAACCCAGCCCTGCGGGAAGAAGTATCGGATTCTTATACCGCTGGTATATTGCTTCAGCCCAGCTTCATTCCTGGCCTGTCGATATCTGCCGATTATTTCGACATCACTGTGAACAAGGTGATCACGGCACCAACAGCACAGCAGATTGCAAACGCCTGCTACGACCTGCCTGATCTGAATAATCAGTTCTGTGCTTTGTTCGAGCGTGCCGGCGCAGCTGGTGGTCCTGCCGGCGAAATTCCTTTCCAGATTCTGGAAGGTTCGCTTACCCAGATCAGCCAGAACTATGCGAAGTTGAAGGCACGTGGGATCGATGCCCAGCTGGACTACCGCTTCGTTGAAGGTGACTGGACGTTTAATTTCAGCGGACAGTATACGCATACGTTCCAGCGTGATGAGTTCCTCAATCCGGCAAACCCGAGCTTTGCAAACCGTCTTCTTGAAGAACTCGGTGACCCGAAGGATCAGGTTAACTTCAACGCCAGCGTCAAATACAAGGACGTGACGTTCGGTTATCAGGTTCGCTGGATGAGCTCACAATATCTGAACACTTACGAAGACTTTAATTCAATCAACGGCTTGCCGCCGCAGAATTTGGATTATGCAGCGGTTCAGCGCTACCCGGCGACGGCTTACATGGATATCCGCGGGGCGGTTGATGTCACTGAAGATTTCAACATTTATGTTGGTGTCGACAACGTATTCAACCGGATGCCACCATTTGGCCTGACCGGCGTTGGCGGCGGTTCGGGTATCTATGACAACCGTGGCCAGTATTTCTACACGGGTGTTGTCGCCAAGTTCTAAACGAAAGCCGATTTGTTAAATTCGAACGGGGCCGGAATATCTTTCCGGCCCTTTTCTTTTGCGTAGTGCATTCTAATATCAAAAAATGAATGATGCTGACCCTATGTTAGATGTGCAATCACTGCTTAAGGTAGGGAATGTAAGCGGGGCGGCTTTAAAATTGTCTGAGGCAGCTTTCACCGGCAATACGCATGCGCTACATGAGCTGGCGCTTTGGGCAATATCGGGTAACATCATACCTCGCGATCTCGCTTTTGCGTATGATATGCTCGACCGGGCAAAAAATGCAGGGCATATCGACGCCGCGTTTCTTTACGCCTATTTTACTGCTGCTGGAACCGGATGTCTGCCGCAATGGGGCACAGCATTCGAAATGATCAACCAGCTAGCAAAGACGTCGGCGATTGCGGAACGACAGGCAAATTTGCTGGGTAATATGCAAATCGGCAAGGATGGCGAGCCGTCAGAATCTTACGATCTGACGCTTTGTAGCACCCACCCGCGCGTAGCAGTTTGTCATCAACTGTTGACGGCAGAGGAATGCGATTATGTCATCGATGTCGGCTCACCATTTTTAACACCGTCCAATGTGGTAGACCCTCAAACGCGTCAATTGATTCCACATCCGGTGCGCCGATCATCAGGCGCAATGTTCGGCGTTCATTCCGAAGATCTGGTGATTAACGCGATTAACCGCCGGATTGGGGCGGTTTCTGGAACCAACTATAAACAGGGCGAGCCGCTGCAATTGTTGCAATATCAACGTGGTGACGAGTATCGGCCACATCTCGACGCATTACCAAATGAGCATAATCAGCGCGTTCTGACAGTCATCATGTATCTCTCTGAAGATTATGACGGCGGTGAAACGCAATTTTTGCGGACCAGCCTCTCCTTCAAGGGGCAGAAAGGTGATGCGTTATTGTTCGCTAACACTTTGCCCAATGGCCAGCCTGATCCACTGTCGTTGCACTGCGGTGCGCCCGTTAAAAGCGGAACAAAGACGATAGCTACGCGGTGGATTCGCCGTTCGCACTTCACATATCCTGATCCGCCATCGATTTTGGAAAAAATGCCGGGACTTGCGGCTTAAATCCAGCGTCTTTCAAACCGCGTCCCCAAGTTGGTGAGCAATTCATATTGCGACAGGCCCGTTGCTTGCGATGCATCGGCGAGATCATAATTCATCTCGACCCAGTCGCCCTCTTTGAGACCGGGCGCGATTGATATGTCTAATATAACAAGGTCCATAGAAACACGGCCGATGGCTGGCAGTTCGCGTCCTTGGCTGGACGCCGTTCCATTGTCTCCAAATGCACGCAAATACCCGTCAGCATAACCGATCGAGACCGTCGCGACATTCATCGGTTCCGGACATATGAATGTGCCGTTGTAGCCAACACGGTCACCGGCCTCAAGTTCGCGAACCTGCAGTATCCGTACGGATAACCGCACGACCGGTTGGATGGAGCCCGCCAATTCAGGTCTGGCAATTCCTCCGTAAAGCGACAGACCGGGCCTCGTCAGATCGAAATGGTAATCCGGCCCAAGCATGATACCCGCGCTGTTGGCAAGGCTTCGCCGCTTAGCGTAAATTTCTCTTGCAAACTCGCCGAACAGGTTCAGTTGATGGCTGTTCTGGTCACTATCCTCGTCCGCCGATGCCAGATGCGACAGCAATATATCTAGATGTAGGCCTTCGAACAGATCGCTCGAAATTTGGTCGGGGCCAACGCCAAGGCGGTTGATACCGGTGTCGATCATCACGTGGCATTTGCCGCCTCCCGATGCCTTCCACATCGCAATCTGTTTCGGTGTGTTGAGTACTGGAATCGCGCCTAGTTGCTGAATCGATGAAACATCGGCAGGCTGAATGCCGTTGAGTACCGAAATCCATTCCGGCGGGACAAGGTCCGCTATTGCCGATGCTTCGCCCCAATGCGCGACAAAAAAGTCCCGGCACCCGGCATCGCGCAACCTGGCAACTACCTCGCGCGCGCCCAAGCCATAACCATCGGCCTTGACCGCTGCGCCGCATGCAGCTTTGCCCTGCCGTTGCAAAAACCGCCAATTGGCGACAAGCGCATCACCGTCGAGATGCAAACGAAGCGGCGGTTCGAATTCAATCATCGCCGCCTTTTGCCAGCGCAGACCCGCCTGTCAATCCAACTCGGTCTGTCTGGATGTTTCAGGCAGCCAAATCAGCGCCACAATGAAGGCCATGGCGGTCACCCCAACAGTATACCAAAGCCCCGAAAAAGGCTGCCCTGTCTGTGCGACGATATATTGCGAAATGTACGGCAAAAATCCGCCAAAATAGCCAGTGCCGATATGATAGGGTATCGACATCGAGGTGTAACGGATCTTGGCTGGGAACAGCTCGACGAGGATCGCGGCGACCTGACCATAGGTCATGCCGGACAACGCAACCATCAGGAAAACCGCCAGAATGATTTTCCAAGGTTGGCGC
>JBGSPK010000057.1:0-7054 GCA_041738665.1 Sphingorhabdus sp.
CCCATCGTGCCTGCCGAAGACCAGCTGATAGCGTTGCCCTGGGCATCGGTGATCGTGATCATCGTATTGTTGAAGCTGGCGTTGACATGGGCAACACCGGCCGAAATATTCTTGCGTTCCCGCTTTTTAATGCGCTGTGGTTCGCGTGCCATAATGTGAGTATCCTATTCGAATTATGCAAAAAAAGTAAGTAGGCGTAAGCCCTGCTTTACTTCTTCTTGCCCGCGATTGCCTTGGACTTACCCTTGCGGGTGCGCGCATTGGTATGCGTACGCTGGCCACGGACCGGAAGGCCCTTACGGTGGCGAAGGCCACGGTAGCAGGCGAGGTCCATAAGACGCTTGATGTTCATCGAGGTTGTCCGGCGAAGATCGCCTTCTACGGTGTGATCCGAATCGATGGTTTCGCGGATTTGCAATACTTCGGCATCCGAAAGGTCCTGCACACGGCGGCTATGATCAATTCCCAGCTTGTTCGCGATTTCGACGGCTTTGGTGCGGCCGATACCGTGAATGTAGGTAAGCGCAATGATCACGCGCTTGTTGGTTGGAATGTTAACTCCGGCAATACGTGCCAATTTATTTACTCCTGCTCCACAGGTGCCCCGAAGGACAAACCCTATCTCAACGCTGATGATATTCCGAAACGCACAAAACCAGCGGACGCGTTAAAGCGCTGCTGGGCTGTACCAGATGTTCGGAATTAGGTGCGCCTTACGGTGAGTCGCGCTTACTGTCAAGACCGAGGGCAGCTCATCCCTTGCCTTTGGTCTTGGTTTTGCCACTCACCGCGTTTTCCTCGATGAATTCAATTATTCGGCCCGCAATATCCTTGCCGCTGGCCTTCTCGATACCCTCGAGCCCTGGGGAGCTGTTCACTTCCATGATGACCGGGCCATGGTTGGACCGAAGCATATCGACACCTGCGACATTTAGCCCCATCGCACGAGCAGCGCGAACGGCGGTTGAGCGTTCTTCAGGCGTAATCTTGATCGGTTCGGCCGAACCACCGCGATGGAGATTGGACCGGAAATCGCCTTCCGCGCCTTTGCGCTGCATTGCGGCGACAACCTTGTTGCCAATCACAAAGCAGCGAATGTCGGTGGCGTTCGCTTCCTTGATGAACTCCTGCACCAATATGTTCACATTCGCCCCGCGAAACGCCTCGATGACCGAGCGCGCCGATTTTTCGGTTTCGCCGAGTACGACGCCAATGCCTTGGGTGCCTTCAAGCAATTTGATGACCACCGGCGCGCCGCCGACCATCTTGATAACCTCGTCGGTCTGACGTGGATCATGGGCGAATGCTGTTACTGGCAGCCCCAAACCCTTCTTCGCCAATATTTGCAAGGACCGCAATTTGTCGCGCGACCTTCCGATGGCGACACTTTCGTTTAGCGGCCAGACATTCATCATCTCGAACTGGCGCAGTACCGCCAGCCCATAAAAGGTCACCGACGCGCCGATGCGCGGGATCACTGCGTCATATTTGCCAAGCTTCTCACCCTGATAATAGGCTTCGGGCCGGTGCGAAGTGATATTCATCGTCACCCGCAACGTATTTAGCACATCAATCTCGTGCCCCCGCGCCCGCGCCGCCTCCACGATGCGCTGGTGCGAATAAAGGTCAGCGTTCCGCGCCAACATCGCGATTTTCATCTATTTTTCTTTCTTACTGCGCCGGTTTTCCAAGAACCCAGCGTCGTCCGCTATTGACGAGAAAGCCGCGCCTTAACGCCCGTCGCCCGATTAGCAAGGGAAACGCCATCGACCGCCGGTTCGCCAAGGTAAGCTGCCCGTTCCAGCAAATCTTACCAAAACAAAATTTCGCTGCGATGACATAGCGATCCTGTTGCTCGCCATTGGAACTGCGTACCATACGGCGATCAATGACCGGGGCTTCGTAACGCTTAGGTTTTTCCCCAGCATTCAGCCGGAACCAGAATTCGACCCACGGTTTGCCGTCCTTCGTAATGGGCTTCACGCGGCTGGCGTGGATTGACGAAGTAGCAGCGCCCGTGTCCATCTTGGCATGAACCTGCGTCAATCCAAGGCTTGGAATATCGACCATTTCGCACCAGCCGATTTCGACTTTGGCAACGCCCTGCTGTTTTTTGCCCGCCCCCAGCGCCAATTATGCGGGGTCCGGGTTGGGCGGCCCCGCAGCTTCGGCTTCACCGGTCTTGGGTTCTTCCAATTTATCTACATCGAGCGAGAAGCCATCGACTTTGGCCTCCTCTCCACCTGCCGGCGTGAATGGCTGCAGCATATTTTTGAACTGTTCGCCCAGAACCTTGTCCACCGCGGGCGCAATCTCGGGCACCTTGTAGCGCATATACCCGCCCACAACGTAAGAGAAACTGACCTTGGTCGTCTTGCTGTCCTTTGCAGGCTCAATCGCAACGGTCAGCGTCCCGCTTACAGCCTCGGATTGCAGCGGCCCTAACGCCCCCTGCATCCGCAAAACTTTTCCGGGCTGTGCAAAAATCACCCGCATATGCTCAACGCTGCCAACGGTCTTTAATTTGCCATCGACGCCCTTTTCCTGAAACAGTTCGCAAAAACAGCCATTGGCCTGGGCATCAATATAGAAGCCTGCGCTTGAACCCGACCAGCTATGCGCCTTGTTCCACCAATCTTTTGGCGCAAGCAGGCGTTTCCAGATTTCGTCCGGTGTTGCTGCAACCGAGGTGATGTGGACGACGTTGAAGCCGCTGTCCGAGGTCGCCTTGACCTCGGCGAGAGCGGGGGATGAAGAGGCTGCAATCGCAGCAGCCACGGTCAGAAGCATTTTCATGCAGCGAGGTTTAACCCTGTCGCATGGACAACGGCAATCACGAATTTTGGAACTAGGCGATTATCGCCTCAATAGCTTCCGTCACGTCGTCGATCGCTTCCATTCCATCGACCCGGCTCACCAGCCCACGCGCGTCATAAAGCGGCAGGATCGGTTCGGTCTTGGCGCGATATTCGGCCATGCGGGTGCGGACGGTTTCTTCATTGTCGTCGGGACGGCGCTTGAACTCATGCGCTCCGCATTTGTCGCAAGTGGTCGGGACTTTGGGCTGCTTGAATGTGTCGTGATAACCTTCGCCACAGCTGGCGCAGGTGTAGCGACCGACGATACGCTCGACGAGTGCATCTTCATCGACAACCAGTTCAATCACGTGATCCAGCGTCCGGCCTCGTGACGACAGCAATCCGTCAAGCAACGCAACCTGCGGCGCGGTGCGGGGATAGCCGTCGAAGATCAGGCCTTTGTCAGCGGGAATGGCATCCATATGCTCGCCCAGAATCTCGGCCATCAATTCGTCCGGAAAAAGCTTGCCCGCCTTCATGATCTCGTCGGCCATTTTGCCCACATCGGTCCCGGCCTTCACTGCAGCGCGCAATATGTCGCCGGTGGACAGTTGTACCATGCCGTACTTCTCAACGAGGAAGGCGGCCTGTGTGCCCTTGCCTGCGCCCGGAGGCCCTAAAAGGATGATATTCATGAAACGCTTCCCCTGCCCGTTCCCAATGTCGCGCCGTTTAGCGGGCGCGTCCACCCTTAAGCTTCGCCTTTTTGAGCAGGTCACCATATTGGTGCGCCAGCAAATGGCTTTGAATTTGCGAGATTGTATCGATGGTGACATTGACCAGAATAAGCAAGCTCGTTCCACCGATAGCAAAGAATTGCTGCTGGCCGGTTTGCGCCATGACATAATCGGGTAACAAGCAGACCAAGGTCAGATAGGCAGCACCGAGTACCGTGATACGCGTGAGGACATAATCGAGATACGTCTCGGTATTCTTGCCGGGACGGATACCCGGAATGAAACCGCCAGCCTTTTTGAGGTTCTCCGACGTTTCTTCGGGGTTGAAGACAACCGCTGTGTAGAAAAAGCAGAAGAAGACGATTCCGAGGCCGTAAAGCAGCAGGTAAATTGGCTGACCATGCGCCAGATACTGGTTCAGCGTGATGACAAAATCGCCAAACTGGCTTTCACCCGCTACCTTATTGCCACCCAACTGGGTGATCGTGATCGGCAACAGCAAAAGCGACGAAGCGAAGATTGGCGGAATGACGCCTGCAGTATTAATCTTCAGCGGCAAATGGCTGCGGTCGGCCTGCATCATGCCACGCTGTGTTGCACGCTTTGGATATTGGATGAGGACGCGGCGCTGACCGCGCTCCATGAACACGATGAGAAGTGTCAAGAACACAAACATCGCCATGAACCCGACGATGATGAACCCGCTGATCGAACCCGTACGCGCACCCTCGAGCAGGTTCACTGCAAGTCGCGGCAGCTGCGCGACGATACCCGCCATGATGATAAGCGAAATACCGTTGCCGATCCCGCGTGAGGTAATCTGTTCACCCAGCCACATCAGGAACATTGTGCCGCCGACGAGGCTTATCGTAGCGACAACGCGGAACATCAGGCCCGGTTCGACGACGGCGCTGATGCCATTCGCCGCAGCAAGGCTTTCAAGGCCTGCAGCCAGGAAATAGCCTTGCAACGCGGTCAGGAACACGGTGCCGTAGCGGGTATATTGGTTGAGTTTCTTGCGCCCGCTTTCGCCCTCTTTCTTGATAGCGGCGAGCGTTGGCGACAATGAAGCCGCTAGCTGCACCACAATCGACGCGGTAATATAGGGCATAACGCCGAGCGCGATGAGGCTCATGCGCTCAAGCGAACCGCCCGAGAAAGTGTTGAAAATATCAAGCACGCCGCCTTGTGCATTATTGGCGTAAAGGGCGGCTTGGGCAATCGGATCGACACCGGGAAGCGGTACGAAGCTCAGCATCCGGAAAATGATGAGTGCGCCTATGGTGAACCAGATACGATTCTTAAGCTCTGTTGCCTGCCCGAACTTCGATAGATTGAGGTTCGATGCCATTTGGTCGGCCCGAGATGCCATGATGTACTTTCCTTGTTTCCGGATTCAAACAGCGCCGCGTGTATTGCGAGCCGCCGCCTTATTCCAAATTCTGCCTGACATTCGGCGGTTACCCCCCAGAAATGTCAAACCCCGCCAGCCCATATCGGGAAGCGGGGCTGGCATGACAAGAGCGAAGGTGCCGCCGCCTGTCTTATTTCTTGGCCGCTGCTGCTTTTGCCGCGTTCTTGACCGACGATTTCTTCGCCGCTGCCTTTTCGGCGGAGCTCACCTTGACGATGATTTCGACCTTACCACCAGCCTTTTCAACCGCTTCAACGGCTGCCTTTGACGCACCGGCAACGACGAGATTGATTTTCGAGGTCAATTCACCCTTGGCAAGAAGGCGAACGCCATCCTTGCCACCGCGCGCAAGGCCGGCGGCCTTCAACGCAGCGTGATCGACGGTATTCTTGATGTCGATTTTCTTCGCGTCGATGAACTTCTGGATCATGCCCAGGTTCACTTCGGCGTGATCCTTGGCGAAGATGTTGTTGAAGCCGCGCTTTGGAATACGCATGTGAAGCGGCATCTGGCCGCCTTCAAATCCGTTGATCGAAACACCCGACCGGCTGGTCTGGCCCTTTTGGCCGCGACCCGAGGTCTTGCCCTTGCCAGAGCCGATACCACGGCCAACGCGCATACGGCGATGGCGGGCGCCTTCATTGTCTTTAATGTCATTCAATTTCATGTCGTGCACTCGCTTTCGCTTTTAGTCGCGCTGGCCCCAGCGAATGCTGGAACCTTGTACGTTATTAGTCCTGGATTTGGACCATATGCCGAACCGTGCGGATCATGCCGCGCACTTCGGGGGTGTCTTCGATTTCGACAACGCGGTTCATCTTGTCAAGGCCGAGGCCCTTCAAGGTCGCGCGCTGCGAAGCGGGACGGCGGATCGGCGAACCGGTCTGCTTGAGTTTAATCTTCGCCATATCGATTACTCCGCAATTGCTTCGGCGTCGGCTTCAGCAGTTTTGCTGCCACCGCGACCCAGTAGGTCGGCGATTTTCTTGCCGCGACGTTGCGCAACCGACTTCGGGCTGGTCTGTTCAGACAAGGCCGCGAACGTGGCGCGCACCATGTTATAAGGGTTCGACGAGCCGACCGACTTGGTCACAACGTCGGCAACGCCAAGCGATTCAAATACAGCGCGCATTGGGCCACCGGCGATGATGCCGGTACCGGCTGGCGCCGAGCGAACGGTAACCTTGCCCGCACCGAAATGGCCCTTGCCATCATGATGCAGCGTGCGGCCGTCTTTCAACGCGACACGGATCATCGACTTCTTTGCAGCTGCGGTGGCCTTGTTGATGGCTTCCGGCACTTCGCGCGCCTTGCCGTGGCCAAAGCCTACGCGGCCCTGACCGTCGCCAACCACGACGAGTGCAGCAAAACCAAAGCGCTTACCGCCCTTGACCGTTTTTGAAACGCGGTTGATGTGGACGAGCTTTTCGATCGTGCCATCATCTTCTTCGGGAGCCGGACGACCACCGTCACGACGACCACGATTGCCACCGCCGCGGTTATCACCGCCGCCGCCGCGATTACCGCCGCCACGCGCGCCACGTGGACCACGATTTTCGGTTGGGGCTGGTGCAGCACCGTCGGTGACGGGTGCGTCTGCTGTAGTATTTTCGTCAGCCATCATCAGAACTCCAATCCGCCTTCGCGCGCAGCTTCCGCCAGCGCTTTGACACGGCCGTGGAACAGGAACCCGCCACGATCAAAAACCACGCTGGAAATGCCAGCCTTCTTGGCAGCTTCAGCTACCCGCTTGCCGACATCGGCAGCAGCCTCGGCGGTCGAGCCATTCTTGGCCTTTACGTCCTTGTCGAGTGTCGAGGCGGAAGCAATCGTCGCGCCCTTCGAATCGTCAATGATCTGCGCATAGATATGGCGACCAGTGCGGTGCACTGACAAACGCGGACGGCCAGCAACCTGAGCCCGCAGCTTCGAACGAACGCGCTGGCGCCGTTTTGCAAAGAGAGACAATTGTGCCATTATTTCTTCTTCCCTTCCTTGCGGAAGATATATTCGCCGCGGTACTTGATGCCCTTGCCCTTATAAGGCTCTGGCTTCCTCCAGCGACGGATTTCGGCAGCAACCTGCCCAACCTTCTGCTTGTCGAT
>JBGSPK010000069.1:0-7763 GCA_041738665.1 Sphingorhabdus sp.
AAGACATTGCCCCACGCCGCATTAAGCGCGTCGATATTACCGTAACGCGCTTCACACCATGCACGGAACTTGTCCCGCGCGGCGGGCGATGCGCTCAGCGTCGTGTCGTGGCAGCAAAGTTCGTTATCCGTCTGCCATCCGACGACATGCGGGTTATCGCCGTAACGCGCCGCCATCGCTTCGGTAATCCGCTCGGCCTGCACCAAATAGGTTTCGCTCGAAAAATCATAATGCCGCCGCGACCCGAAACCGCGTACTATTCCAGTGTTGATATCGACCGGAAGGATTTCGGGATATTTGATGCACAGCCATTTCGGGGGGGTTGCGGTCGGCGTGCCAAGCACTACTTTCAGTCCCGCCGCACCGAGTGTTTCAATCGCGCGATCTATCCACTCCCATGTGAACTCACCTTCGCTTTTCTCGATCCGTCCCCAAGCAAATTCACCGATGCGCACATAGGTCAGGCCAAGGTCGCGCATCCGCTGCACATCGCGGGGCCACATTTCTTCGGGCCAATGTTCGGGATAGTAACAGACGCCAAGCATGGTGCCTGTGTGGCGGGTGCACCCGTCGATGGCAAGCCTATCGCGGCACCGCTATATCGAACGCAATTGTAAGCCGTTCGCCCGCCTCGAATGGAACGGTGCTATGCCACATGGTTGACGGGAAGAGAACGAGCCTGCCCGGTTTTGGTTCGACGGTTGCATAGGGCTTCAAATCCAGCCGAAGCTCGGGTGGCGGCGTGCCAAGCGCGAACCACCCCGATGGCTCCGGCCCGGCTTGCTCGGGCAAAGCGACATAGAAAGCGGAGCTGATCCAGCCCATCACATGGCTGTGGCTCGCATGATAGCCCTTGTCTTTCAGGCGAACCGACCAGCTGCCTTCGAAAAGAATTTCATCGCGGCGCGGGGCGAGCAGTGGATGCGTTTGGTTAGGCTGAGGTAGCGCATCGATATAATTCCGAACGGCTGCGGTAATCTTCTTACGCACCGACTGGATCGCCGGATCAGGGTTGAAAAACACAGGCCGATCGGTCTGTGTCCCTCCTCGCACCGATTGCTCGGGATAGGGCGCGCTCAGGATATGCAGCTTGCGTAATGTTTCCGCCAGCGTGCCGATTTCTTGGCCGGAAAATTCCAGATCGTTCACCGACATAAAGGGGGCTGCGCCATCCAGCCAAGCGGCACGCTCATTGCCCGTCAACCGCCAGATCAACGACAGATAAGGCCAGAACATATTGGCCGCTGCTGTACCAATATGTCGGCTGGCACATGCTTCGGCGGCGTCATAATCGCCGCGCCGCAGGAGAAGCCGGACGCGACACAGGTCGAGGCCAGGATCGATGATGTCGGCCACTTCGGCCAGCAGCGCATCGACCGCAATATCCTCACCTGACTCGCTCGCCAGATAAAAACGCGCTGATGCCAATGCCCGGTAGCCGGGAAAATCTCGCTCCGCGCATCCCAATATATCGCCAACTTTGCTCCAATCCTTTGCGATAGCAGCGTTGTGAAACCAGGCGAGCCGCAGCTGCAGATTTTCAGGTCTGGCTTCGATAGCAGCGGCATAGCTTTGGTCGTGGCCATGATTTTCGCCGCTAGTCGCGCGAATGCGCGACAGTGTTGCATGGCCGTCTAGCCAATCGGGGTGGATAGACAGTTGCTGCTCAAGCAACGTCTGCGCTGCGATAACGCCTACCTCCGACACCAGCGCCAGCGCCTGATTTCGAACGAGTTGGTCATCATCAGGATTAAGTGCCGCCGCCTTGGCAAACAGCGCCGATGCCGGACGCCAACTCTCATAGTGCAATTGCGCGCGCACTGCAGCAATCTGTGGATGGTTTGGCGCAACCTTTGCAGCAAGGTCGATGGCCTCGACCGCAGCTTCAATATCCTGCTGCTGGCGCGCCGCAATCGCTGCGTGGAACAGCGCAGCTACATCCACCTGCTAAATGCCCGCCTTGCAATGCTGGTCGATAAACTGCTGGTGCGTCGGCTGCCGCAATGCTTCCGACGTCATGGCTGCACGCAACTTACCCAGCCATTCGCGCCCGTCCAGCCCGCGATAATCGAACAGAGGATCGACCGCCTCGGGAATATTGCCTTGCCCGATATGCACCGCCAACCAACTCGGTTGCCCGAACAGGTCCATATCGCGTGCGATGTGGCGGCCATAGCTTTTGAAATGATCGATCTTGAATGCCAGGCTATCAGGAACGTCCATATTCGCGCAATAACGCCACAGCTCGCTGTCATCGCGCGTGGTCAGCTTGTAATGCAGGATGATGAAGTCGCGGATGCGTTCGAATTCGGTGGCCGCGATATGGTTATACTCGTCGGTGACCAACGGGTTGAAATCCTTGTCAGGAAACAGCGCGAGCAGTTTAGATATGCCCGCCTGAATTAGGTGCAGGCTGGTTGACTCAAGCGGTTCCATGAACCCGCTAGACAGGCCGATGGCGATGACATTCTTGTTCCAGAATTTTCGGCGACGGCCAGTGACAAACTGCAGTTTGTTTGGTCCTGCCAGCGGTTCACCGTCTAGGCCAGCGCGCAATGTTGCTTCGGCTTCATCGTCAGATATGGATTGGCTGCAATAGACATATCCATTGCCGGTACGGTGTTGCAGCGGGATGCGCCATTGCCATCCGGCGGCCTTTGCCGTGGAGCGGGTGTAGGGCGTTAACTCGCCTGCGCTGACACATGGCATGGCCACGGCGCGGTCGCACGGCAGCCAGTGCGTCCAGTCGTCATAGCCCGTTTCAAGCGCGCCCTCGATCAAAAGCCCACGAAAGCCCGAGCAATCGATGAACAAATCTGCCACGAAACTCTCACCATTTTCGAGGGTCACACTTTCGACAAAGCCGGTTTCGCTATGCTGCGCGACCGAAGCGATTTTGCCCTCTGCCCGTGTGACTCCCCGCTCTTCCGAATAGCCGCGCAGATAGCGGGCATAGAGCCCTGCATCGAAATGATAGGCATAATCGAAAGTCGAAAGCACATTGCGCGGGTCTTGCCCCGGCCGTGTAAAGCGCCCTGCCTCTGCCATCGCCCATGCCATGCTGTGTTCGTCAAAGGCCGCATCGTCGCCAGCCTCCCGCGCTTTCAGCCAGTAGTGATGGAGCCCGACGATATCGAAGGGCCGTCCATGCGGACCAAATGGGTGGAAATAGCGGTTGCCGACGCTGCCCCAATCGACAAACTCGATGCCGAGTTTGAACGATCCTTGGGTCGCCTTCACAAATTCGCGTTCATCGATGCCGAGCATTTCGTTGAACGTGCGGATCGGTGGAATGGTCGCCTCGCCGACGCCCACCGTGCCGATCTCTTCGGATTCAATCAGGGTGATTTTGCAGTTATGGCGCAGGGTATTCGACAGCGCCGCAGCGGTCATCCAGCCGGCCGAGCCGCCGCCAGCAATGACTATTGATTCTATGCGCTCACCCATGCCTACTCCGTAACGCTTGGCTTACTGCTTTGCCAATGAAAGCGGGTCCGATGACTTTTGCCACCGGACCCGCCTGTTCCCCCAAGATGCGACCCCGGGGATTGTGCTATGTTTAAAAGCTTAGACGAACCGAACCTGTCAACGTGCGACCGATAACCGGCGTTCCGGTAATGCCGCCACCAAAGGTGCCGTTGCCATTGCCGCGGGTGTCATAGGTGTCGAACAGATTGTAGACGTTGAGGCCCAGTTCGAGATTCTCGATCGGGTTGACCCGCAAATTGGTGTTGAACACCGTTTTGCCAGGATAGGTCAGCGCGCCGTCAAAAGTGCTCGACTGTCCGACCGCAGTCACGCCCACCGAAGCGATTTCGGCGATGTCGTAGTTCGCCGAGAGCGAGTAGCTGAGGTCCGGGATATTCAATGCGCGGGCAAAGCTGGCCGATCCGGCAACCTGCGTTCCATTACGCGTCGACGTGAACTTCTGCTTTGCCTTGGTGTAGGTCGCGTTCGCAATGAAGTTGAAACCGCCCAGCCGCAGCGTGGCAAAAAATTCCGCGCCTTGCGTCTTAAAGCTGTTATCGATGATGCAGCCGCCGCCCGGGCAAATGCCGGTAACAGTTGGCTCGAAATCGCTGCGCTTGAAATCGCCCTTAAGCAGAGTCAATTCAACGGTGTACCGACCGTCGCCGATATTACCGCGGTTCTTTACGCCGATTTCATACTGGTTGACGAAGTCGACTGACGGCGTGACGCCATCTGTGCAAGCCAAGGCAGTTGCTTGTGCGCGGGTGCAGAGGCTGCCATCGGCGTTGAACTTGCCGCTGACGGTCTGACGGTCGCTGTTGAAACGGCCACCCTTCGAAGCGCGTCCGAACAGCGAGAGGTCGGGCGTCGCTTTCCATAAGGCACCTGCAGTCCAACTGGTGTAGCTGCGGCTGTAATCCAGAACTTCACGAGGGCCGTTGGCGGTCATCGTCGGGATCAGGACGCCGCTTGAGTTCACGTTGAATTCAGCGCCGCCACGAACGACGTAGCCCGACGCCTTGACCTTTTCAAACCGAACGCTGCCGTCGAGATTGAAGGTGTCGTTGTCGAGCACCAATTGCGCGTAAGGCGCGGTGTTGGTGTAGGACAGGTCATAATCGCGAGCGCAACAATCGCCCCAGTTGTTATTGTAACCAGAGATGCCTTCCTGCGTGATTTTGTTCGCTGCCGCGGTTGCGGTTGGGCTGTCATACAGGTCAAGCTGCGATGGGCTGTTACCGCTGAGTTCACGCAGCGACTTGTTCACATGCCAGTCCATCGCGATGGTTTGATCCATGTAGAAATAGCCGACACGCGCGGTCAAATCAGCAAAGCCGGTGTCGAACTTGCCGGCAAGCGTCAGGTCATTAACGAAGCTTCCCAGATCGCGGATGTTGGTTTTGACGTTGACGTTATTGTCGACATAAGTGCCCGTATACAGCTGCCCTGCATTAGGACCACTGGCGTAGCGAATGGCCTGCACGACACGTCCATTGACGGTAGAGCCGACGATCCCAGCGCGCGTGCCAATCCCGAGGAACGGCGAAGCAAACCCGCCGCTTATTTTGGAATAGCGCGCATTGTTATCGACCGTAATATTGTCGGTCAGTTCATAATGGAGCGCTGCACCAATCGACTTCTGCTTCGTGGTGATGCCGTCCATCTTGACGCGCTCAAGCGCACCTTCGCGGTTATAGATCAGGAAGCTCTGATTATATTTCGAATAATTGGTGTCGGTGCGGCCGTCGAAACCCGGGAATGCCCGAACATTGCTCACTTTGCCGCCGCTGATTGACGCCAGCGCAGGCGCGCCGGTGTAGTTGGGTTCGGCAGTATCGGCATATTTGAAGAGCAGGCGAAAATAGCCTTTGCCGTCACCGAATTCCTTGGTGACATTGGCCTTTACCTGAATGCTGTCGGAGAGATTATATCCGGCGTTAAGCGGACCGCGGCCACGCTTGAAATAGCCGCCGACATGGAAGTTCAGACCCTCGGTCAGGTTGCCGCCATAGCGGAAGTTGAGCTGGGTCTGGTCGTAATCGATGCCCTTTTGCAGTTCTACATAGCCACCTTCTTTGGTGCCATAGTTGCTGATATAGTTGATAACAGCGCCCGGTGCCTGCGAGGCGAAGGTCGTTGCCGAACCGCCGCGAACCGCTTCGATATTTGCTACGGAAGGGTCGAAACGGGTGAAGTAGTCGTTGTTACCGAACTGGATATCGCCGAACAGAACGACTGGCAGGCCGTCTTCTTGCAGCTGGACAAACGGCGCACCGCCGGTTGCCACGGGAAGGCCGCGAACCGCAATGTTCGAGTTACCGCCGGGGCCGGAAGTGCCTGGAACCTGAATACCCGGGAGCAGCTTGAAGACTTCGGCCTCAGAGCTTGGCTGGAAATCTTGGATCATCTGCGCGTCAATGCTGGTGACAGAAATCGACGTTTCGATTTTGGTCTGGTCACGGCCCGATGCAGTCACGACGATTTCGTCGAGCGAAGAAATTTCTTCCTCCGCTGCAGCTTCGTCCTGCGCGTAAGCTGGCATAGCGACAAATGCAGTGCACAGCGCAAGTGTCGAGACATGCTTGTTAAAACGGGATATCTTCATATCGTCCTCCCCAAATTTCAAAAACGGACACCCTTGGCAGGTGCTTCCATAATGCCTGATAACGCCTTGGAAAACGTTTGCAAGAATTTTTCGCAAACCTTTGCATAATATCGCGCAACAATATTTTCTGTTGCAGAAGTATCACGATTCTAGGCGCTACCTAGCTCGTCGTCGCGCACCCGCATCACTGCGACTGCGGCACATATAAGCAAAACACCCGCCAGCATCAGCGCATTGCGCGCATCACCGCCAAGCCACGACTCATAGTAGAATGGGAATGTCGCAGCATTGAGCAGCATCGGGATAACGATCATCATGTTGAATATGCCCATATAAACACCTGTGCGGCGGGGCGGGATGCAGCTTGCGAGCATAACATAAGGCGTTCCCATGATACTGCCCCAGCAAATGCCGACTCCGATGGCGGCCGGAAACAGCCACGCCGTCTCGGTCATCTGCGGAATAAAAAGCATGCCCACACCGCCGGCTACAAGCGCCAGCGCGTGCACCTTGCGCGGCCCGATGTTGCGTATCAGCGGCATCATCCCAAGCGCCGCGACAAATGCGACGGCATTATAGAACGCGCCCATTGTCCCGTTAGTTAAAACCGCACTGCGGAAGCCGTCGCTGACCGGCTCGCTCGTGTTATAGACCGAGCGCGCGATCGAATAGGTTACATAGGTCCAGTAAATCCCCATTGCATACCATTGGAACAACATCATCACGCCCAGCTTGCGCATCGGAGTCGGCATCTCACGAATGGCGTCCCAGATTTCTTTGAGGGTCGCCGCAACGGTTCTAGGCTGGGCGGCTATCTCTGCCTGCTGAACTTCGGTCAGCGGTAATTCGGGAACGCGGATAACTGACCACAGGATTGTAGATAACGACAATACCGCGCCGATGGTGAAGACTATATATACGGTGTCTGGAATATTGTTCGCGCCAATCGCGTCCTTGTTAATACCGAACAGCCCGACCAACAAAGCGGGTGTCCCCAAGGCGAGACATTGCGCCAGCCCGGTAAACGCACTTTGCGTCAGGAAGCCGACATTATGCTGGTCCTCGTTCAACCGGTCGCTGACATAGGCACGATAAGGCTCCATCGTAATGTTATTGCCTGCGTCGAGAATCCACAACAGACTGGCCGCCATCAATATGCTTTGCGAAAGCGGCATGAACAGCAATCCGAGCGAGCACATGATGGCGCCGATTATGAAGTAAGGCGTCCGCCTTCCCCATTTCGAATTGGTCCGATCGCTCATCGCACCGATAATCGGCTGGACAATAAGTCCGGTAAGTGGCCCCGCCAGCTGCAAGATCGGCAGCGAGGCCTCTTCTGCCCCAAGATAAGAATAAATCGGAGCCATATTCCCCTGCTGCAGCCCAAAGCTGAACTGCAGACCAAGAAAGCCGAGATTCATTTGCAGAATCTTGGATAAAGACAAATGCGGCTTGGCGGCGACTTCGCTCATATTTCCTCTCCCGGCGGAACAATCCGCTCTCTCTCACATTTCATGCTAACGCGTGGGGGAAATTATGCAACAATCGATTGCATTGCGTATAAGCGCAGTTTTCTTTCCCTCTTGCCATGCGGGTAAATCGTCCGCACATATGGAAGTGAAGGAGCAGAGATGGACAATCAGGGGCGGGTCCGGAACATCACCGATCTCGCGCGACTGGCGGGCGT
>JBGSPK010000100.1:0-5263 GCA_041738665.1 Sphingorhabdus sp.
TCGTCGCGCACGTCATCGAGGATCGGTAGTTTCTTGTCGGCAATCAGCTGTGCGATCTGCTCGATCAGCTTGCCCTTTTGCACCTGATAGGGAATTTCCGAGACAACCAACTGCCAGGTTCCGCCGGACTGCTTTTCAACGCCGCTTGTTTCCCAGCTACCATCATCCAACCGGCCAGTCGAAAAGCGGGCCCGCACGCGCATCGCGCCGCGTCCGCTGGCATAAGCCGCGCTGATAACCTCTGGGCTGTCAACAAGTAGCCCGCCGGTTGCAAAATCCGGGCCGTGGACAATTTGCATGATCTGCTCATGCGTCGCTTGCGGCTCATCAATCAAAAGCATTGCGGCATCAATGATTTCGGCGGCGTTATGCGACGGAATTGATGTCGCCATGCCCACTGCAATCCCGCTCGCACCATTGGCCAGCAAGTTCGGGAACAGACCCGGCATCACCTCGGGCTCTTCATCCTCGCCATTATATGTCGGACGAAAATCGGTACCGTTTTCATCGAGCCCGTTCATCAGCTCGATGGCAGTTTTGGTCAGCCGCGCTTCGGTGTAGCGATAGGCGGCTGCATTATCGCCGTCTATATTGCCGAAATTCCCCTGCCCATCAACGAGCGGATAGCGCAGCGAAAATGTCTGCGCGAGACGAACCATCGCATCGTAAACTGATTGGTCGCCATGGGGGTGATATTTACCAATTACATCGCCGACAACGCGCGCGCATTTTTTGTAACCCTGCGACGGATCAAGCTTTAGCAGCCGCATCGCCCACAACAACCGACGGTGAACGGGCTTTAGGCCATCACGCAGGTCCGGCAGCGAACGCGCGGTAATCGTCGACATCGCATAAATCAGGTAACGCTCGGACAATGCAGCATCGAACGGTGCATCGACGATCGCGTCGAACGGGTCCTCTGGCGTGGTATCGATGGTATCGGACATTGCAGTCCCGATAGCCGCGCAAAGAGTCCACGCAAAGTGCGGAATTCAGCAATCCACAGCTTATTGGACAAACAATGCCATGTTGCGTTGCAATAAAGACACAACATGGTTGAAAAATTTCTGAAATATTACCCCAGCTCTAGCTAAGGCATCGCGATAGTGCCAAATTCGCGGCTTAGTACAAAATAATGTTTCAAAATGGGGAAGCACAATGACCAAGCATAAGCTTATTTCCGCGTTCGCAATGTCCGTATCGGCCAACGCATTGTTGCTTGCCGGTGCGACACCAGCTTTCGCTCAGAATGAACCGCAGGCCGAGGAAAGCGCTTCTCCGCAAGATGCAATTATTGTTACCGGCACGCGCCGAACCGACCGGACTGTTGCAGACAGCCCTGTACCTATCGACATTATCTCCTCCGAAGCGCTGCAGAACAGCGGCACCACAGAGACGAACCGCCTGCTGAATAACCTTGTCCCGTCCTTCAATTTTCCACAGCCGTCGCTGACAGACGGGACTGACTCGCTGCGTCCAGCAACCTTGCGAGGCCTCGCGCCAGATCAGGTTCTGGTTTTGGTCAATGGCAAACGCCGTCACCTCTCATCGCTGTTAAACCTTAACGGCTCCGTTGGTCGTGGCTCGGCTGGCGTAGATATGAACACAATTCCATCCATTGCCATCGACCGTATTGAGGTATTGCGTGATGGCGCCTCGTCACTGTACGGTTCCGATGCGATCGCTGGCGTTATCAACATCCAGCTTAAGAAACGCGAAGGTGGCCGCGCCCAGATTAGCTATGGCAAATATGTGACCTCGATGGAGGGCGTGGGCGATGTTGTTGGAGTGACCCAACCAACCACTGCTACCGGAGACCCAACGGTTACCATATCCACCGCAGACCGAAAACGCCGCGACGGTGAAACTTACACATTGGCAACCAATATTGGGTTGCCAGTTGGCGAAAATAGCTATCTGAATTTCACGGCGGAATACAAAGATCGCAGCCCAACGAACCGATCAGGCGCCGATATCCGCCGTCAATATGCCGGGCTGAACGACCCGCGTGAACTTACATTCAACCGCTTCAGCCATCGGTTTGGCGACGGTGAATCTAAAGATATGAACTTCTTCATAAACGCCGGAACACAGTTATCCGAAGACATCGAACTCTATTATTTCGGCAGTTACGGCGTGCGTGATGCCAATGGTGCTGGCTTTTACCGCCGCGCCAATGATGCGCGCAACCGCGATTTTGCCGCCAATCCCAACGGCACAGTGCCATTCTATCCCGATGGGTTTTTGCCGATTATCGCCAGCAACATCAACGATATCTCGGCGGCAGTCGGTCTTCGTGGGGAAGTTAGCGGATGGGACGCCGATTTATCAGTGGTCTATGGATCCAACCGTCTCGATTATTCGATTGAAGACAGCTTCAACGTATCGCTCGGCGGATTGGTCAGCAATCGCAAATTCGATGCAGGTGGACTGAGGTCCGGTCAAACAGCGGTAAACCTCGACGTTCGCCGTGATCTCGATCTAGGTATGGCAAACGCCGTTTCGCTCGCTTTGGGTGTCGAGTATCGCAACGAGAACTACAAAATCCGGCCTGGCGAAGAGCAAAGCTATATTGCAGGACCCTTTGCCTTTGCGGCGAATTTGCCGGCTGGCGTGGCCGTGGGTGCACCCGGCGCTCAGGTGTTTCCAGGCTTCAGCCCAAGAACCGCAATCGATGAGTCACGCAACAGCTACGCAGGATATATCGAGCTCGATACCGACCTAAGCGATGCATTCAACATTCAAGCAGCTGGGCGGTTCGAACATTTCTCGGACTTCGGCAACACCGTGAACGGGAAGGTCGCCGCCCGGTTCGAACCATTTGATGGTCTTGCTCTGCGTGGATCGGTATCAACCGGTTTCCGGGCACCGGGTCTTGCCCAACAATATTTTTCGACAACCTCGACCAACAACGTCAACGGCCAGCTAATTGAAATCGGTACGTTTCCAGTAAGCTCGCCGATTGCGGTTGCACTCGGCGCTGAGCCACTTGATGCGGAAAAATCGCTGAATTTTGGCGGCGGTGTTACTTTCTCGATGTTCGCCGGCCTCAACGTCACGGTCGATTATTACAATATCAAAATCAAAGATCGCATTACCCTGACAGAGAATCTGCAAGGAACTGACGTTGTGGCGATTTTGAATGCTGCTGGCGTAGTCGGGACGTCCGCGCGTTTCTTTATCAATGGTATTGATACCAAGACAGAGGGCTTGGACATCGTCGCAAGTTATCGCGTTCCCGACTTCGGCTTGGGCACGCTTCGTTTGAACGCGGGTTTCAACATTAATAATACGAAAATCACTGATCGACGCGTATTTAGCGGATTTACGGCTCAACGCCTGTTCGCTCGGCCGGAATCATTGCGCCTGACCGATGGCCAACCTTCCGATAAGCTAAACGTTGGCCTGACGTGGGATATCGACAAATTCGGTTTGACGGCGAACGCCAACCGGTTTGGCGAAGTATTCCTGCCCGGTCCATCTAATGACATTACCCTCGCTCCAGGTGCAGCGCCGGGCGATCTAACACTTTCACCAAAATGGGTTGTCGATCTGGAGCTGCGCTTCAAGCCGATCGAGACTATCACTATTGCCCTTGGCGCAAACAATCTGCTCGATGAATATCCGGATCGCCTGCCATTCGGCACAGTCAACGGGTTCAACTTCGGACTTAACAATGCGTTCCTTCCTTACAGCTCGCAGTCGCCGTTCGGCTTTAGCGGACGATTCTTGTATGGGCGCGTCAGCGTCGATTTCTAAACGCGCTATAGCGCAATTGAAAAGGGCGGCCTGTGTGCCGCCCTTTTTGTTTGGTGCTTGTTCTGCTAACCGACCGCTCGACTCCGTATCTACAAGAAAGCCTGTGGCATGATCCCTCGTTATTCCCGCCCTGACATGGTCAAAATCTGGGAGCCGGAAAACCGCTTCCGCATCTGGTTCGAGATTGAAGCGCATGCGACCGATGCATTGGCGGATCTGGGTGTGGTGCCTAAATCGGCCGCGGAGGCACTTTGGAAATGGTGGGCTACCAACCCCAAAATTGACGTCGTGGCGATTGACGCAATCGAAGCCGTGACGAAACACGACGTCATTGCGTTTCTGACCTGGGTTGCCGAACAGGTCGGCGACGAAGCGCGATTTATGCATCAGGGAATGACGTCTTCCGACGTACTCGACACCTGCCTTGCGGTGCAATTGACTCAGGCAACCGACATATTGCTGGCGGATTTGGACGGACTGCTTGCCGCGATCAAAACCCGCGCGCTGGAGCACAAGTTCACGCCAACTATCGGTCGCAGCCACGGCATCCATGCGGAACCTGTGACATTTGGGCTGAAACTCGCTCAGGCCTATGCCGAATTTTCGCGCGGGCGGGAGCGGCTGGTGGCAGCACGCGCAGAGATTGCCACCTGCGCAATTTCGGGCGCAGTTGGGACTTTTGCCAATATCGACCCGAAGGTTGAGGCGCATGTTGCCGCCAAATTGGGCCTCGCGATTGAACCCGTCTCCACTCAGGTCATCCCGCGCGACCGCCATGCCATGTATTTCGCCGTGCTTGGCGTCATCGCATCCTCGATCGAACGTCTCGCCATCGAAGTCCGCCATTTGCAGCGCACAGAAGTACTGGAGGCGGAGGAGTATTTCTCGCCCGGCCAAAAGGGATCGTCGGCAATGCCGCACAAGCGCAACCCGATCCTGACGGAAAACCTTACCGGCCTAGCGCGGATGGTACGCAGCGCGGTGACGCCCGCGATGGAAAATGTGGCGTTATGGCACGAACGCGACATCAGCCACTCATCCGTCGAGCGCTATATCGGCCCCGATGCAACCATCACGCTTGATTTTGCGCTTGGCCGCCTGACCGGCGTAATCGACAAGCTTTTGGTCTACCCTGCGCGAATGCAAAAAAATCTCGACCGAATGGGCGGCCTTGTCCATTCGCAGCGTGTGTTGCTCGCGCTTACGCAGGCAGGCATCAGCCGTGAGGATAGCTACCGCATCGTGCAACGTAACGCGATGAAAGTGTGGGAATCGGATGGCGCGGAGTCGCTAATGGAACTTTTGAAAGCAGACGCCGATGTGTCCGCGAAAATGAGCGCCGAAGAAATAGAAGACCGTTTCAACCTCGATTATCACTTCAAATATGTCGATACGATTTTCGCTCGGGTGTTCGGGGAATAAGCCCCTACCCAAAGCGACAATCTTTCCATAAGGTATCTCCGGTAAGGAGCGACTGGATAATGCGATTTTTAAAAACACTGAT
>JBGSPK010000151.1:0-5313 GCA_041738665.1 Sphingorhabdus sp.
GGGCCGCCCATGACGCCCAAACCGATAAAAGCTATTCTAGTCATAGCCGTGCCTTAATGTTTGTTTTCACATCGCGCCAGATAAGATAGGGGCAGCGGCCATGTCCGACCTCTTGACCCTCGACCACGTCCGCGCCGCCCATGTGCGCATCCGCGATTCCATTGTCGCTACGCCAACACTGCATAGCCAGACGCTATCCAAGCTGACGGGCGCGAATATTTATCTGAAGTTCGAGAATCTTCAATTTACCGCAGCCTACAAGGAACGCGGCGCGTTAAACGCCTTGTTGCTGCTGACGGAAGAGCAGCGCGCCAAGGGTGTGATCGCCGCGTCGGCAGGCAACCATGCGCAAGGCCTCAGCTATCACGGCACGCGGCTTGGCATTCCTGTCACTATTGTTATGCCGGTCCCAACCCCGACGGTAAAGGTTATGCAAACCGAGAGCGTCGGTGGCAATGTCGTGCTGCATGGTGAAAGTTTCGACGATGCCTATAAACACGCACGGTTGCTTGAAGCCGAGCAGGGACTCACATTTGTTCATCCCTTTGACGACCCCGATGTCGCCGCAGGGCAGGGGACTGTCGCGCTGGAAATGCTCGAAAGCATCCCTTCGCTCGACATGCTCGTCGTACCCATCGGCGGCGGCGGGTTGCTCTCTGGCATGGGGACTGCGGCGCGCGCGCTGAAGCCTGATATCGGCCTTATCGGCGTACAGGCGGAGCTTTACCCTTCGATGTATGCTCTCCTCAAGAACCAGCAATTGCCCTGCGAAGGCGACACGCTGGCTGAAGGGATTGCTGTCAAAGTGCCGGGTAGCTTTACCAGCGAAGTCATTCGTGGTCTGGTCGACGACATCGTGCTGGTCAGCGAAGCGCAATTGGAAAGCGCGGTCAGCCTGTTGTTGCAGATTGAAAAGACTGTGGTTGAAGGTGCAGGCGCGGCGGGGCTTGCTGCGGTCATGGCCAATCCTGAAATATTTGCAGGGAAGAATGTCGGCGTTGTGTTGTGCGGCGGTAATATCGACACGCGCTTGCTCGCCAACGTGCTTTTGCGCGACTTAGCTCGGTCAGGCCGTCTCGCCCGTTTGCGCTTGACGCTGCAAGATCGTCCCGGTGCACTCTACAAGGTGATGCGGCTATTCAACGAGCACAACGTCAACATCATCGAAATATATCACCAGCGGATTTTTACGACGCTACCTGCCAAGGGCCTCATCACCGACATCGAATGCGAAGCACGAGATGCCGAACAATTACAGGGTCTTGTCGATGGCCTGAACACCGCAGGATATAAGGTTGAGCGCGTCGAGCTCAATAAGTGAATCGCTGTCCCCAATTTTCATGGTAAATGCTCTTTTCATGGCTGAATCACAGGTGCATACGAGGTAAATAAATCAACAACACTTTGGTCTTCGGGACGGATAATCGATGAGCGCACCAGTTCGGTTTCCACGCTTTTTTGTCACTAACCCGGGGCCGTGCCCGTATTTGCCCGGCAAGACCGAGCGCAAGGTTTTTACCGAACTGAACGGCCCGCATGCCGATGAACTGAACGACGCGCTGGGCCGCATCGGATTTCGCCGCAGCCAGAATGTTGCGTACCGCCCAAGCTGCATCGACTGCAAATCCTGCGTGTCGGTGCGGGTGCTGACCGACGAGTTCCAGCCGAACGCTACGCAGCGACGCATCATTCGGCGTAACTCCGACCTGGTTGTCAGCGCATGCCGCCCATGGTCAACTTCCGAGCAATATGACCTTCTTCGCCGTTACCTTGGTAAGCGCCATCCCGAAGGCGGCATGGCAAATATGGACGACATGGATTATGCCGACATGGTCGAACAGTCGCCCGTGCGCAGCCACGTCGTCGAATATCGCGCGCCGGGCCGCTTCGGACGGCTGGGCGAACTCGTTGGTGCCTGCCTGACCGATCAGCAAGCCGATGGTCTGTCGATGATCTACAGCTTTTACGATCCCGAAGCCGAAGGCCGCACTGGTCTCGGGAATTATATCATCATGGACCATATCATGCGCGCCAAGGCAGCAGGCCTGCCTTATGTATATCTCGGCTATTGGGTCGAGGGTGCGGCGCGGATGCAGTACAAGGCACGGTACCAGCCGCAGGAGCGGCTTGGCCCCGATGGCTGGGAACGGTTTGAGCCAGCGTTCGAAGAGTTCACGATTTAGCCCAACAAAAAACCCCGCCATAATGGCGGGGTTCGTCATATCAGCTTTGCAGCCGCCTAACTATCGGCAGACACAGCGTGGTTTGGGTTTCGGTTTCCATTTTCGCACTGCTCGCTTGCGGTGGGTCTTGACGGTCTCATAATAGACTTCTTCAGTCACCGTCGTTGTAGTCGTTGTAACCGGCGTCATCGTAATCGTCGTCACGACGGGCTGCGGATAGTAATAATAGCCGCCCTGCCATCCAGCGCCATAGCCCGGCTGTGGATAGGGGTAAGGATAGGCCGCATGGGGACGTGGCACGCGGGGGCGATGATGGCTGCACGTGTTGCCCGCCTTTTCAACCGCAACACCAAGCAGTCCGCCAATGCCAGCGCCCGCCAGCGTGCCGCCGGTACGATTGCCACGACCGGCAATGCGGTTGCCGGCAACGCCGCCCAACAGCGCACCGATTGCAGCACCCTTCAGTCCGTTGCTTTTCAGGCATCGTTCGTAATTTTCATAGCCGCGCGGGACGTCATAGCCGCCATCGTCATAATCAGGCTCTGGATAAGGCGCGCCTGAATGATGCGGTGCCGATGATGGCGCAGCATGGTGAGGAGGCGCAGGCGCAGCATGGCCCGGGCCCTTAACGCCGCCATGGCGAGTCACAGTGCCTTCCCATTCGCCTTCGAACACGCGGGCTTGCGGGTCGACATATTCGCCATCCCATTCGCCGTCATAGCTGTAGCTCGAACCATCGGGAGCGGCGAAGGCGACTTTGCCATCGTCATTCCAGTTGTAGACGTTGGTGTCCGGACGCATCGCCGGGCCATATTCGGGCTCGCGATAATCGCCAGTGCGATCAGGACTGCTGTTCCGGCTCGGCCCACTCGAGTCGTTGGCGCTCGCGCCCGATGCAGCTGCGAACATGGCCGCTGCAGCAATGCCAGCAAAAAGGACGGTCTTCATGGTTAATCGCTCCTTCAACCTAACCCGACCCGGAAAGAGCCAGAATAAGTGGTTAAGAAGTTCTTAACATTTTTTGTCATGCTTGGCCAATCACTGACATGTAAAATGCTCGGTCAAACAACAGCTTGTTCCATATTGAGGCATGTTGCGGTTTGGCTGTGTCTTTGGAGAATGTATCCTTTCTGGGTATCGCGAGCGGCGGATGCTTCTGAACCAAACCAAATGAAAAGGGTTCAAACCTTGGCAAGGTTATCTATGAGTTCATCCGTTGCATATTGATTCGGGGAGCGTGAGAGCCGCATGGCGGGGGGAAGAAGCGGATATTTCCGTTGGGGTGCCATTGTGCTCGCATTGCTACTCGCGGCGTATGTCGTCTGGAGCTATGTGACGGCTTGGGCGCCGTCGCGGGATGAATATCCTGTTCAGGGCATTGTCATCAGCGCCGCCAACGGCAAACCCGAATGGCCTAAGCTTGGCGCTACCGGCGTCGACTTTGCGTATATTACCGCCGTCGAAGGCGCGCGTGGTCGCGATTCCCAGTTTCAATCGAACCTGGAATCTGTGCAGCAGGCAGGGATCCGTTTCGGCGCGCTTCACCATTTCGACATTTGCCGCCTCGCATCCGACCAGGCGACCCTTTTCATCACCACGGTGCCGCGCAGTGAACGCGCGTTGCCGCCGGCCGTTCAGCTCGATTTTTCCGAAACCTGCAAAGGCCGGCCAAATCGCGCATTGATTCTATCGGAGCTGGCAACATTCCTGAACCAGATTGAGGCACATAGCGGCACGTCAGCGATCCTGCTACTCACACCCGAGTTTGAGAAGGAGTATCAGGTGAGCAAGGCAATTGACCGGACCGTATGGCTGGAGGGTAACTGGTTCCTGCCCGATTATTCGGCGCGGCCGTGGGTGATGTGGACGGCGAATACCGCGCGTCAGATCGATGGTGTTGATGGACCCGTACGCTGGGTTGTGGTGCGCAAATGAATGATGTGACGCAGTTTCTGGTGCAAGCCGCCATTGAGGCGGTGGGAACGGCTTATGCGCCTTATTCAAACTATCAGGTTGGCGCGGCATTGTTGCTTGATAATGGCGAGGTTATCACCGGAAGCAATCTTGAAAACGCCAGTTACGGCATGACTTTGTGCGCTGAAGCGGTCGCCATCGCCAAAGCGAACAGCGACGGGAAATTGCTGCAAATCCGTGCAATTGCCATTGCCGGTGGCCTAAAAGGCAAAACGGGTACGGTAGATCATCCCGTCACACCCTGTGGCCGTTGCCGTCAGATTATCAAGGAAGTCGCGGACCTCACTGCTACTGACATCCCCGTCCATTGCGCGCACGCGACCGGCTTTGAAACCTATACTCTCTCGCAGTTATTGCCACACGGCTTTGGCCCGGCGAGCCTCAAATAAGGGAATAACATGTCCATTCTTTCCGACATCTGGATCCGCGAGCAAGCCAACGCAACCGGCATGATCGAACCTTTTGTCGAGGCGCAGCGGCGCGATGGTTGTATCAGCTACGGCCTGTCTTCCTACGGCTATGATGCGCGCGTTGCCGACGAGTTCAAGATTTTCACCAATGTCGATAGCTCGGTGGTGGACCCGAAGGAATTCGATCCCAAGAGTTTCGTCGACCGCAAAACCGACGTGTGCATCATCCCGCCGAACAGTTTTGCCTTGGCTCGCACCGTCGAATATTTCCGCGTGCCGCGCGATGTCCTTGTGATCTGCCTGGGTAAAAGCACCTATGCGCGCTGTGGCATCATCGTCAACGTCACCCCGCTTGAGCCCGGCTGGGAAGGCCATGTTACGCTGGAATTTTCCAACACCACGCCGTTACCCGCCAAGATCTACGCCAATGAAGGCGCGTGCCAGTTTCTGTTCCTGAAGGGCGAGCAGCCCTGCGAGACCAGTTACGCCGACCGCGCGGGTAAATATATGGGTCAGCGCGGCGTTACGTTGCCCAAGCTTTAATCAACTCAAATCCTGCCTGATGGAACGCGCGGCCTTCCTGCGGGTTCTTGCTTCAGGGTTTGAGGAGAAGTACCATGATTTCAGGTTTATTGGCATTCATTGGCCGGGTCATGCTCGCGGTGATATTCATCATCTCGGGCGCAATGAAGCTCACTGATATTTCGGGGACTGGGACCTATATGGCGAGTGTCGGTCTGCCATCC
>JBGSPK010000154.1:0-5014 GCA_041738665.1 Sphingorhabdus sp.
TACGCTATAATCGAAGCGATAAAGCAGCGCAGTGACGGAAGTCTGGACCTTCCTGAAGGCACGATCTATCCGGCGCTGCATCGGCTTGAACTTTCAGGTTTGCTGCAAAGCCGCTGGGTTGATCCGCCGTCAGGCCGGAAACGTCGGGTTTACGAGCTAACCCAAAAGGGTGGCTCCGCACTCTCCGAAAAACGTGAAGGCTGGAGCAAATTTGTGGCTGCGGTAGACGGGCTGATGGCGAAACCATGGCACGCCTGATCGAAGCCTACCTATCGGAATTCGATCGCTATCTTGCATTTGATCGTCAACTGGCGCGCCGTGTCCGCGAAGAAGTCGGCGCGCATCTTGCTGAGGTCGTAGAGCATCAGGGGAGCGAAGCTGAGGCTGTCGCCCGTTTTGGAGATCCAAGGCAATTGTCGAAGGCGTTTGCCGAATCGGCTTTGCCGGGCCGTTTGCAGATAGCTGTGCTTTCGCTCGCTATGATGTCGGCTTTGACTTTTGCAGCGATGCGCTTTCGCTCGCTGTGGTTTGACTTGTCGGCCAATCAGCAGGGCCTCGCGAGCTCTCTGGCGATGATTGATCGGATCGGCTTTTTTGCTGGAGTTGCAACAGCAATATATGTCTGGTGGGTCGTCCGCAAAGCGCCACTGAAAGTCGACCGAGCGATAACCACCATTCATGTGGCGATGTTGCTGTTTGCTGTATCAATTATAGCTAGCCTCGCGCGGGCAATTCCGGTTGCAAACGCCGATGGCCTTATCTGGTTCACTGCTATCATCGAATTTGGCGGACTCGCTGTGCTGTATTGGCAGCTACGGCAATCATATCGCCATGCCATGATCGCCCGCTCCCTCGTTTAGTCGGAAACTTCTTTCCTCCAAAGGCCATCATCGGCATGATGACAGGAAGGTTTTGTGGGGGAAGAAAATGCCTGAGAAGAAATTGGAAATCACCGTGCACTTTTGGAGAATATCGCGGGTGTCGGTATTTGCTGCGCTCGGCGCGCTAATCACGCCGGCCATTGCTGCAACCCCTGAGCAAACTGCGCGTGAGGTGCTGGCAAAGACACCGGTCATTGACGGACATAATGATACGCCGCACCAGATTGCCGAACTGTTCGGCCGTGACTTTTCGAAATTCGACCTGAAGGGCTTGCCGCCGGAAGTTATTGCCAAAACCCACACCGACATCCCGACAGCACGCGCTGGGTTTCTTGGCGGGCAGTTCTGGTCGGTCTATGTCGATGCCGCATTGCCCAAGCATGAAGCTGTAACGCGGACCATCCAGCAAATCGATGTCGTGCGGCAAATGATTGCGTTTTATCCGGAAACTTTCGCTTATGCGTCGTCTGCTGCCGAGGTTGAAGCAGTGTTGAAGAAAGGCAAGATTGCCTCGCTAATCGGCATGGAAGGCGGCCACTCCATCGGCAGCTCGCTTGAAATCTTGCGCCAGACTTATGCTCTTGGCGCGCGCTATATGACGATTACGCATAGCTTGACAACCGACTGGGCCGACAGCGCGACCGATATGCCCAAGCATGATGGGCTGTCTTCTTTCGGTTTTGAAGTGATTGCCGAAATGAACCGTCTGGGGATGATTGCCGATATCAGCCATGTGTCAGAAGCAACGATGCATGATGTGCTCGACAAGACGAAAGCGCCAGTGCTGTTCACGCACAGCAACGCACGGGCAGTCACGCCGCATCCGCGCAATGTGCCGGATTCGGTTTTGAAGCGGCTTCCCGAAAATGGCGGTGTGGTGATGGTAACTTTTGTTCCCGGTTTCACTTCGCCAGAACGGCGGCAGTGGGAGTATGAGAAGGCAGCCGTGGCAGGTCGAACCAAGCTGGAGTTCACCGGCAATCCGGAAGGCGAAAAGGCGTCGCTCGCCGCCTGGATTGCAGCGCACCCGCAACCCAAATCGACATTGGCGCAAGTCGCCGACCATATCGATCATGTGCGCAAGGTCGCAGGCATTGACTATATCGGTATCGGCGGCGACTTCGGCGGGGTGGACGAGCTGCCAGTCGGGCTGGAGAATGTCTCGACCTATCCGGCGCTGTTCGCCGAGCTTGTGCGCCGTGGTTATTCCAAAACTGATTTGGCCAAGATCGCGCAAGGCAATGTGCTTAGGGTGATGCGCGGGACCGAGGCAGCAGCGGCAAAGCTGCGTTAGACGTCAAATCCTTCCGCCAAAAACCGCTCGGCAATTGCCGCGTGAAGGGCTGCGCCGCGCGCCATGACGCTGTCGTCGAGGACCATGCGGTTCGAATGGAGGCCGCAGCAAGACCGCCAGTCGTCGCCCTCATGGCTCGCGCCGAGGAAGAACATCGCGCCTGGTACTTTTTCGAGGACATAGGCGAAATCTTCAGCGCCCATGATCGGGGTGTCGAGCGTAATCCAGCTTTCGGCTCCAAACATGTCTTCCACGACCTGCTGTCCGAAACGCACTGCGCGTCCGTCGCAGACGGTGACCGGAAAGCCCTGTTCGATGTGAACTTCGGCCGAGCAGCCATGTGCAGCGGCGATGTTTGGCGCGAGGCGATGCAGTTCCTCCGCAACACGTGCCCGCTGGCGGGGTGACAATGTGCGGATCGTCCCGAGCATGTTGGCAGTTTCCGGGATAATATTGTTGGTGGTTCCAGCCGTGATTTTGGCAATGGTGATAACTGCAGGGTCGAACACCGAAATTTTGCGGGTAACCATCGTCTGGATTGCCGAAACGATTTCACAGGCGACGGGTATCGGGTCGATAGCGTCATGCGGCATCGACGCATGGCCGCCGGCGCCCTTTACGGAAATGCTCAATATGTCGGATGACGCCAGCAGCGGTCCGGCACGTCCGGTGAACACCCCGCGCGGTGCATTGGGCATGATGTGCAGCGCAAACGCGGCATCCGGCAGCGGATCGATCAGGCCATCATCGAGCATGAAGCGCGCGCCATGATGGCCTTCTTCGCCGGGCTGGAACATGAACTGTATTGTGCCAGCGAGTTGGTCGCGCTTGGCACACAGCATCTTCGCGGCGCCGACGAGCATTGCAACATGAGTATCATGGCCGCAAGCGTGCATCGCACCTGCGGTGTTGGAACTGTAATCAAGTCCGGTATCTTCGTTCAGTGGCAGCGCGTCCATATCGCCGCGCAGCAATACCGTACGGCCGTTGGCCGGGCCTTTGAGCGTCGCAATCAGGCCTGTAGTCGAAGGCCCTTCGCGAAATTCAAGGGGCAATCCAGCAAGCGCTGCCTTGATCTTTGCCAGCGTCTTGGGATTTTGCAATCCGAGCTCCGGCTCTGCGTGAATGGCACGCCGCAATTCGATCAGGTCTGGAAGAAGTGTCTTGGCGTCATCGCGCCAGCCGGTATCTGTCAATGTCATGTACAATGACTAACACCGGCTGGCGGTAATGGACAAGCTTATGATTACTCTTCGATGCGGATGGTCGCGTATTGCGTAGTGGCACCACGCCGCTTTACACCGAGCAGGATCGCACCGCGACCGGCGGTTTTCGCGCTCTTGATCGCAGCAGCCAGCGCCGCTGGCGTCGTCACCGGCTGATATGTCGCCGATACAATGACATCACCGCGACGCAGCCCAGCCTGGGCAGCGGTACCTTGGCCGGGAACGTCAATGACCACGCCCTTAGTATCAGCGCCCATGCCCAACTGGCGGGCAATTTCAGCGTCGAGAGGAATAACGCTTAGGCCGATCGCATCGCGAATGACCTTTGCATCTGGCGTATCTGTGTCCTTGTCGAAATCCTTATTCTCTTCCGGATTGAAGCTGCTTTGAACAAGCTTCTCTTCCGGTGGTCGCGCACCGACAACAGCGTTGAGCCGCAATGGCTTGCCTTCACGCAAGATATCAAGCGGAACGCGCGTGCCGGGCTTTTTGTTCGCGACGATGTAAGAAAGCGTCTTTTCCGGGGAGACGTCCTGACCGTCAACCTTCAAGACAATATCGCCTTCCTTCAGGCCCGCTTTCTCTCCACCTTCACCTGCAACGACACGAGCGACAAATTCGCCACGATTCTTCTCAAGCCCAAGGGCATCGGCAAGATCTTCGCCGACAGGGGTGATGCTAATCCCCAGATAACCACGTTCGGGACGCACACCTTTTTTCAGCGATTCCACAACGGGCACAGCTTCTTCGGCTGGAATGGCAAAGCCGACGCCGATGTTGGCACCGACTGGCGAAATCAAGCGGTTGTTGATGCCGACGACCTCGCCCTTCAAGTTAAATAGCGGCCCGCCAGAGTTACCTGGATTGATAGCGGTATCGGTCTGGATGAAACGATCATAAGCACCGCCTGCGCCGATATTGCGCTGCAGTGCCGAAATAATGCCTGCAGTCACGGTGTTGCCGAGGCCGAGTGGATTACCGATGGCGATTACCCAATCGCCAACCCGGCTGGCTCTGGAATCCGCCATTTTTACAAAAGGCAAGTCGGTGGCGCGAATTTTCAAAAGTGCGATATCCGATGCGGGATCGCGGCCCACGATTTCGGCCTGATATTCCTTGCCGTCGAACAACGTTACCGTAACGCGATCCACCGCTTCGCCTGCCGGGCCACCTGCAACGACGTGGTTGTTGGTCACGATATAGCCGTCAGGTGAAATCAGAAAGCCGGAACCGCCGCTTTGCTGGTCCTGCGTGACCGGACGGCGTTCGCCGGTGAACGGATTAAGGCTGGTCGCAACCTGCACCTTCTGCCGGGTTGCGATGTTCACAACGGCTGGCTGTAATTGCGCTGCCAGGTCGGCAAAGCTCGACGGCGCGCCGCCGGGGGCGAGGTTAACGGATTCCGATACAGGCACAGCTGTTTGCGCCGTAACCGGATTGCCATTGACCAAAGCGACGGTGCCGCCAGCCATCAAAAGAGCGGTGGTAACTGCATAAGCGTAACGCACGGATTTCATTCCTCTTCAATCAAATGGGGCAAAACCCCGAAACTCGGTCATTCGATGGCGCGCGGTTGCTTAACGCCAATTGAATGGGAAACGGATCGACCGTCC
>JBGSPK010000156.1:0-3176 GCA_041738665.1 Sphingorhabdus sp.
ATTGATTCGTGCCGTTCGAAATGCGCGAGTTTGGCAACACCCCAATTGTCCAGCATGCGATAGTGCAGCCAGTACTGATTGACTGCAGTCAGCTCATTTTTGAGCGCCTCGTTGAGAAACTCAATAACCTTGGCGTCGCCCTTCATGGCTGTTCTCCTGTATGTGGATATGCCTGAAAGTAGCGGTTAAATGCCCGCAAGTGAAGGTTCAATAAAACTGAAATCGCCAATACATCCAGCCGATATTGCTAAGCGATTGCAGGCCCGGTGCTGATGATATTGCGCGCGAAGGATAGGCACTGGCCGCATTTCGGTTTGCGACCAAGGCGGGCGTAAACATCATTTGGGCGCTCCGACCCACAACGCACGGCAGCGCGGAGGTCTTTTTCCCTTATGGCATTACACACGCAAACGATCATAGATTCGCTCCTTGTAGAGCGATTTACCGTTAATGCGAATTGATTGCAATAGCGTTAGCGTCGCAATGGTTGTATTTTACCCCGCGCCAGGCTGCGCCACAGCCATTCCAACGGGCCATAACGGAAATGTTGCAGCCAGGGCTTCGACCAAAAAAGCATCAACGCCCAAGCACCGAAGACGAATGCCCAAAGCTCAATCCGTCCGACAGAGCCGAACAGACCGAAACCATAGCCGTAAAATATTGTCGTCATGAGAATGCTGGTGCCCAGATAGTTGGTGAACGCCGCTTGCCCCGCCGCCGCCACGCGCGATATGAAGCTGCTATCGGCATATTTTGCGATAAATAGCATCAGGACAGCGGCGTAACCGATGGTCAGCATCGTGCGCGGAATGGCGCTCCAGATGAAGAACGCAGCGATCGCCGTAATCTTGTCGTAGTTCGTCATCATGACCATGGCTCCGACCATGATGCTCAAAACGAGGCCCGGGATGATCATCTTGCGCGCCCAGCTTATATATTCGGCGCGCTCCCAATCGCCGGTCAGGAACCCGTTCTTTTTCATTGCCATGCCGATCATCATCAGTGGCAAGGTCTCGCCGACAGTCTGCAAAACCCCGAAAAACGGATCGCTCCAATGGCGCAGTTTGTCCGCCACGATCCCGGCATAATCGCCACGATGTATCGTGAGTTGCTTGGCAGTTTCGAAGTCGAAATCGGGGCTCGCCATAATTTCTTTATACTGCTTGATCAGGTCAGCAGACGCGTCGGGCTGCGTTGCGAAGAACTGCATGACCTGCAGCCCGATAAACTGCAGCCCGAATAGCAACAGGTGAATGCCGAATATGATCAACGCCCATTTGATCAACCTGCGCGGTTCCCATTTGCGGAACAGATATGCGAGACAACCGGCGGCGGCGTAGAGGAACAAGATGTCGCCGAACCATATGAAATAGAAATGTGCTAGGCCGAACAGCGCCAGCCAGAACATACGTGCATAATGCACCTTTGCCGCACTTTCGCCCTTGGCATCGGCACGATCGATGATGAGCATCATGCTGGCGCCAAACAGCAAGGAAAAGAAGCCGCGCATTTTTCCGTCAAGCAGCACGTAAGAAATGACCCACGCCCCACGCTCGGCAGCCGTGTCTCCGCCATAAGCAAGCGGTGTGATATACGCCCAGAACGGCATGGCAAAGGCAACGATGTTCATCGCCAATATGCCCATTACGGCAAAGCCGCGCATCGCATCCAGACTGATGTGGCGAACCGCCCCCGAAGTTCCTTCCATTCACTTTCCCCCTTAGCAATGGCATTACTACACCACAGCCTTACCACCATAATGACAGCGTTCCAGCCAAAGCGTAAGCCGCGCCGCATGACTGACAAAAGATCCGGAAAAGCTATCCCCAGCAGCCGCCTGCGACGCCTTGGGCATTTTGGCGGCCTTGCGGCGGGGATCGCCGGTAACGTGGTTGCAGGCGGCGTGCGCGAACTTGCCAATGGCAAGCGCCCTCGCATGTCCGACCTGATGCTGACGCCTGCCAATGCGCGCAAGGTCACTGACAGGCTCGCAGAAATGCGCGGGGCAGCGATGAAACTGGGGCAGTTGCTGTCGATGGACAGCGGCGACTTCGTACCGCCCGAGCTTGCCGAAATTCTCGCCCGGCTTCGTGCCGATGCAGAGCCGATGACCGATGCCCAACTCGCGAAGATTTTGGTCAGCCAATGGGGTGCAGACTGGCGGGGAAAACTGTCCGCCTTTGATGGCCGCCCGATTGCAGCGGCCTCCATCGGCCAGGTTCATAGAGCTCGGTCGATTGATGGCCGCGATCTGGCTGTAAAAATCCAGTATCCCGATATCGCAGCCAGCATCGACAGTGACGTTGAAAATGCGAGCATGTTGCTAAAAGCTAGCGGGTTGCTGCCGCGACATATCAACATCAAGCCGTTACTCGCCGAAGCCAAGATGCAGCTGCATGACGAGGCAGACTATGTTCGCGAGGCCATCTATCTGGCACGTTATGCCGAGGCTTTAAGGGGCGACCCGCGATTCGCAGTACCCGACACTCTGCCTGAACTTTCGACGCCGACGATATTGGCGATGACCTATGTTCCGGGCGTTCCAATTGAAGAGCTGTTGACGAAGTCGCAGGAAGATCGCGACCGGGTGGCGCACGCATTGATGGACCTGGTGCTGTGCGAACTGTTCGAATTTGGTGTGATGCAAAGCGACCCCAATCTTGCCAACTACCGTTATGATCCTGTGACCGAAAAAATTGTGCTGCTCGATTTCGGCGCTGCACGCGATGTATCACCAGAAATCGAGCAGTTTTACCGGCAAATACTGTCTGCAGGCCTGACCGGGGACCAAGCAATACTTCGGTCTGCGCTTGAGGAATTTGGCTTGATCGACGACCAGATGAGTAATGCGCACGTACAGTCAGTTACCCAGCTGTTCGATATGATTATCGAACCGATGATTCATCGGGGGGCGTTCGATTTTGGTAACAATAGTTTGATGCATTCGATTCGGGATGAGGGTCTTGAATTGCTAAATGACCGGGCCAATTGGCGCCTACCACCTGCCGAGCTGTTCTTCATCCAAAGAAAGCTGGGCGGAATGTACCATCTGGCGGCAAGGCTCCGCGCGCGCTTGGATATCGGCGCGTTGCTCCGCAAACACCTCTAAATGCATCCCGGGAATTGAATATTGCTCGCGGAATTTTCATCTGCTATTAACACTGATGTAGATAAGG
>JBGSPK010000167.1:0-5125 GCA_041738665.1 Sphingorhabdus sp.
GCTCCAGCTACGATTAGCCGTCTTCCAAGACATTCCGACGATGCACTCTATCCGGACAAGTGTGACAGAGAATATCCTGTCGCAGGGCAGCATGTTCGGCCACGACGATTATCTCCCATTTCTTGGTGCCAATGGAGAGACCTGGGTAGGTGAGATTGACGGTCAAATTGCAGGTTTTGGCGCGATCGACCTAAGCAACTCATCGATATGGGCGCTGTTTGTCTCTCCCGAGTTTGAAGCATTGGGCATTGGCAAGGCGTTGCTGAACCAGCTGATCGAACGCGCCAAGCAGCTTGAAATGGCGGCACTGCATCTTACGACTACCCCGGGGACCCGGGCTGAACAATTCTATATCCGGCAAGGATGGCTGCTCGTCGGAGCAGCGCCAAACAATGAAGTCAGTCTCCAATATCTGGTCAATGCCGAAGACAAATAAGGCCGCCGGATCGCTCCGACGGCCTCTCTCCTAAATTTCATACGTGTGTGGTTTACCCAACAATTTCTTCAGGCTTGAAGAAATAGGCGATTTCAATCGCAGCATTCTCGTCGCTGTCCGAACCGTGGACGCTGTTTGCTTCGATGCTTTCGGCCAGTTCCTTGCGGATCGTGCCGGGTTCGGCGTTCGCAGGGTTGGTAGCGCCCATGATGTCGCGGTTACGCTGCATTGCGTCTTCGCCTTCAAGGACTTGGACAACGACCGGGCCGCTGATCATGAAATCGACCAGTTCGCCGAAGAACGGGCGTTCCTTGTGGACAGCGTAGAAGCCTTCGGCCTGTTCGCGGGTCATGTGGATGCGCTTCGATGCGACGACGCGAAGGCCGGCTTCTTCCAGCATCTTGGTGACCGCACCGGTCAGGTTGCGGCGGGTGGCGTCGGGCTTGATGATCGAAAAAGTGCGGGTAACCGCCATGGGGAACTCCATTATTTGGGGGTGATTGGCTGCGCGCGCCTCTAGCCGCTGCAATGCAGCATGGCAAGGCTGTTCAGATTTGCAGATGGACTAGTTCTTGCCGCCACCCATGATGACCGCCGCTGTGCCACCGCTTTCATTCGGGGTCGCGGTCACGACCAAAGTCGAGTCGTTGTCGCCTTTGGCCGAAAAGTTTGCGGTTTCGCCCTTGTCGGATGTGCTGGTCGACTGCGTATTGATCTTGAACCCGCGCTTTTCAGCCTCGCTCTTGTAGAAACCGATAACTTTTGCGGGCGAATCTTTGGTCAGCACAGTTGCCATGCCGCCGCCGGTACCGTCCTTGTCACTGCCGCCCATGAAGGCGCCTTTGACTTCGCCGCCGGGATAGACGGGCAGCCCGAGCGGCAGGCCTTCTTTCGCCGCGGCATCGCCGAAGGTGATTTTGCCCTCGCCGTCCTTGCCTTCGAACGTGATCGTGCCGCTGTCGTTGTTTTTATCGGTATCGGAAGTGATTTTGATTTCTTCGCCGTCGGCGGTCGTGACAGTCGTTGTATCTTCATTGCTGCCGCAAGCGGTCAGTGCCAAGATTGCTGCCAAGGGGATAAGGTGTCGCATAAACTTTCTCCTTCGCCTTGCGTCATATCGCAGCTTTACGGCCCCTGCACCCATTTTCCGCCGTCCTGCTTCCAATAGCGGCGCTCAATATTCTCGTTGTCCGCGAGCGCGCGCCATGCGGCACGCGCATTGTCGGTGTGGCTCGGTGGGAACATGTAGAAGACACGATCGAAGTCAAGCGCCTCATCGCGCCAGACGCCGTCGGAAAGCGCGATAAATTTGGCGGAATTGGCCGCGAAAGGTTCAGTCGAAAGCAGGATCGGTTGGAGCGAATCATCGCCCTCCTCCGCCTTCGAATGCGCCAGAAAGCTATCAGGTTTGAAAGCCCATAACGCCGCCGAAACCGCATCGAGTTGAGCACCGTCACCGACCACGAGCAGCCGCCCCCCGCCGTCCAGCACGCGTTGGGCAATGGGGGGCAGCACTTTTTCGGCTGGATCGCGGGTCAGCTGATAAAAATCGACCTGCACCGGTTTTGATTAGCTTTCGAAATTGTCGGCCACAAACCGGTCGAGCAACCGCACACCAAAACCAGTTGCGCCCTTGTCCCAAACCGGCCCGGCCTTGTCCGCCCAGACGGTGCCTGCAATATCAAGATGCGCCCATTTCACGCCGTCCTTGATGAAGCGTCCGAGGAACTGCGCGGCAGTAATCGAACCTGCGCCCTTGCCGCCGATATTCTTCATGTCAGCAATCGGGCTGTCGATCATCTTGTCATAAGCTTTCGACAGCGGGAAGCGCCACAATGGGTCGCCCGACGCCTTGCCCGCGGCGGTCAGCTTGTCGGCAAGCTCGTCGCTGTTCGAAAACAGCCCTGCATATTCGCTGCCCAGTGAAACGATGATCGCTCCGGTCAACGTTGCCAGATCGACGATATATTCGGGATTATAATTTTCCTGCGTCCAATGCAGCGCATCGCACAGCACCAACCGCCCTTCGGCATCCGTGTTGAGCACTTCGATGGTCTGCCCCGACATCGACGTCACGATATCGCCGGGACGCTGCGCATTGCCATCGGGCATATTCTCGACGAGCCCGCACACGCCGACCACATAGGCCTTGGCCTTACGTCCGGCGAGCGCCTTCATCGTGCCCGCAACCGCGCCTGCGCCGCCCATGTCCCACTTCATGTCTTCCATGCCAGCGGCTGGCTTGATCGAGATGCCGCCAGTGTCAAAGGTAACACCCTTGCCTACCAACGCCACAGGGCGTTCCTGCGTTCCGCCGGTGCCGTCCCATTTCATGATCAGCATCCGCGAAGGCCGCCGCGACCCTTGGCCAACGCCAAGCAAAGCGCCCATGCCCAGCTTTTCCATCGCTGGAACGTCGAGAACTGTGATTTCAACGCCCAATTCGGCCAGGTGCTGGCAACGCTCAACAAAGCTCTCAGGATAAATGATGTTGGCAGGCTCGGTAACCAATTCCTTGGTAAGCGCCACGCCATCGGCAATTGCCTTGTAGCTATTCCACAAGTCTGCCGCTTCCGATGGCGCGCCGACAATGGTCAGACCCTCGACCGTCGGCTTCGACGTCTCGGCAAGCTTGGTGCGATATTTGTCCATCCGCCAGTTGCGCAAGGTTGCGCCATAAGCAACCTCGGCAGCCGCTTTGGCCGACAGATTCGCGGCGTGGACTGCAACATGAATAGCGCCAGAAGTCTGCACTTTCGCGACGATCTCGCCACCTGCCTTCTGATAATCGCCAGCATCGCCCTCGGCTACCGCAAGCAACACGATGCGAACGAGTTTGCCACCTTCTTCGGCTATCAGCAGGAAGCTTTGACCGGCATCGCCCTTGAAGCGCGCGAGCTTCGCTGTGTCATGCACCATCTGTGCATTGTCGAGCGGGAACTGAAAACCTTCAAAAGTGTTTTTGGTGACGATGAAGACAAGGACATCGGCTGTTTCTGGACGCGTTTGAGCAAATTCGATCTTCATGAAATTGGTCAGCCTTTCCGCTGCATGTTGTATTGTTGCCGCGCTCTATAGGCGCAATTAGCCGGTGGATTAAAGCAAAAGATAAAGCCGGTTGCCGCTCCGTTAACCGCATATACAGTCATGCGGCGCAAGATGGGTGGACCAAGGGCCATAGCGGCGATAAAGGACATTCCGGTTTTTATGAATATCCCCGCCCCTCCGCCCCCCTCATCCCGGCATTTGCTGGCGATGCTTCTGCTATGCTGCACGGCATTGCCTTCGGTTGCTGCTGCGCAGGAAGCCGAGCAAGCACCTGTGCAGGAAAAAGCAACAGGCGATCAAATCGGCTTTTCCGCCGCCGAAGTCGTGTATGATTCCAACACTGAAATTGTCACCGCAAAGGGCAATGTCATTGTCAATCGCGATGGCTACACTGTTCGCGCCGACAATGTGATCTGGAACCGGACAAGCGGCGAAGTAAACGCCGTTGGCAGCGTGCGGGCAGTCGGTCCCGAAGGCGATGTGGCTTATGGCGACAAAATTGTCCTGACCGATGCTCTGAAGGACGGCGTAATCGAAAATCTGCTGGTCGTGCTGGCAGATGAAAGCCGCTTGGCCGCCAAGCGAGGTGAACGCAAAGACGGGGTCTATTCGCTGGACTACGCTGCATATACCGCGTGCAAAGTCGAAGGTCCCGACGGCTGTCCCAAGAAACCCAGTTGGGAGGTCAAGGCTACTAAGGTCGTCTACGATCCAGCTACAAAACGAGTCAAATATGAAGGGGCTCGCATTGAGCTTTTTGGCCTTCCGGTCATTCCTTTACCCTTCCTCTCACATCCCGTTGATTCCAAGGCCGGAAGCGGATTTCTTGTTCCAAGCATCGGTTTTTCCCGAAACAACGGCGTTGAATTAGAGGAATCCTATTACTGGCGGATGGCGCAAAACCGCGATCTTACGGCATCAGTAACCGCTTTTTCAAATGCCGCGCCCTTAGGAAAACTGAATTTCCGTTCGTTGGAAAAAAATGGTGCGTTCGAAGTCACTGCCTATGGCACCTACAGCAACCGTATCGACACCAGTGGCGCGGTTATTCCCACGGGCAGCAATGTTTTCCGCGGCTATGTGGAAGCCGCAGGTCGGTTTCAGCTCGATCCTTATTGGTCTATTTCGGCTTCAGGTCGCCGGGCATCCGATCGTACATTCCTTCGCCGATATGACATCAGCCGCGACGACCGGTTGCGCTCCACTTTCGCTGCCGAGCGGATCGGTATCGACAGTTATTTTTCGCTTGCCGGGTGGGCGGTGCAGACGCTGCGTACGGGCGACAATCAGGGTCAGGCACCGATTGCATTACCCGAGATTGACTATCGGCTGAGGATTGATGACCCGCTGCTCGGCGGCAAAATCCAGTTGCAGGCAAACAGTCTGGCGATCGGCAGAACAAACGGGCAGGATACGCAGCGCGCCTTTGCTTCAGCAAAATGGGATCTGCGGACTCTGACCGGCCTTGGTCAGGAGATTACTCTCACCGCGCTGGCGCGAGGCGATGTTTATCATAGCGATGAAAATGCATCCACTGCCACCATCATCTACCGCGGCAATACCGGCTGGCAGGGGCGCGGCATTTTTGCGGCTGCTGCCGATATAAAATGGCCGTTTGTCGGCCAAGCGTTCGGCGGCACA
>JBGSPK010000182.1:0-5035 GCA_041738665.1 Sphingorhabdus sp.
GGTCAGCCCGATAATTTTGGAGCGCGTGTTCATGTCAAGTTGTTTACCATAATTTATCCACAGAGAAACGCAAACTTAACCCTATCTTTGCTATAAGTGCCGAATGTCTATGGATTATGGCTCTTTTGACACAGCTTTAAAGGCTGCTGCCGGTGACGATACCGCTTTAATCGCGGAGTTGCGCGCATCCTTTGTCGAGAGCGCCAAGCGGCAACTGAGCCTGCTTTCACGCTCACGTTGCGATGCCAACTGGCAATATACCAGCTGGCGATTGAAGGGCCTCGCTGCCAGTTTTGGTGCCACGCGTTTAATGGCGCTGGCCGATGAGGCGAGCGAAGGCGCGCCTGGCGATCCGGTGGTTATTCGTAAGCTCAATAAAGCTATCACCGAAATTGAAACGCACGACATCCACTGATCGTCGCGTGTTGCCATAATTTTCTTGGCAAATTGCACCCAACGTCCGTATCGGACATGGCGTGCCGAGCGAACCAAAATCCACTCCCGATGTAGCGTTGCTTTCTGCCGCGTTAGCCACCGGTGACGCAAGTGGCGCGACACCCGAAATGACGAGTAACGCTCTGGGCGGCCAGTCTTTGCTAGAGCATCAGATCAGGCAGTTGGGCCATCTGGGGGTAAGCCGATTTCTTGTTGAGGTCGACCATGTAACAGGTGCACTGCTCCACCTTGCCGATAGTAACAGCAAGAATGGAAGGTCGGTTGAATTCGTTCGGTCAGGTTCGGATATTCAACGACTCTTGCAACCAAGTGATCGGATGTGGGTCCAATCCGAAGCTGTTTATGTCGCCCCGAATCTACTCAAACAGATGTTGAGTCACGCTGGCGCTTTCATCGTAACTCTGGACGGGCGTGATGAAAATGAGGCGTTCGAACGGATCGACCTTAATACCCGATGGGCCGGCGTCGCACTATTGGAGGCACAGACCGCTGTCTCGCTGCAAAATCTGCCTGAAGGGTGGAGCATGACGTCATCGATACTGAGACAGGCTCTTCAGGATAAGGTGGGTTTTTATGCTTTGAATCAGCAATATATCCAAGAGGGCAAGCTGCGCCTTGTGCGATCTGTTCAAGATTTCAGCACATTAAACCGCGAAATTTTGGTGGGCCGTATCGACCAAAGCGGTGGATTTTTGGAAACGCGCATATTGGCACCGATAGCGGCCCGGATAGCACCTACGGTTTGGGGGATATCTGCCGGACCTGTATTGGTCAGCGGTGCAAGCATCATATCGGCAGCAAGCTCGTTGGGATTGGGCGCGATGGGGTTCATACCTGCGGCTATTGTTGCGGCGATGATAGCAATTGTGCTGAATATCTTGGGTGCGACTGTTGCTGATCGCAACGATAGCACGCCACTATCCAGACTTGCGCCAATGGCCGTATGGGCATTGCTCGGCATTTCGACCCTTGCCGCTGCTCGGGCAGATATGAGTTATTCGAGCGATGGCATATTCGCCGCGCTTATTGTGGTGGGCTTGGCGGTGCTAGCCCAAAAACTTGTGCTGCCTGTTTGGGGCAGACAGACACTGAAATCTCCCGCGCTAATTGCAATCCTTTCGCTGATTGCATCACCGATTACGGGATTTCCGCAGGCTTTGCAGTGGATTGGAATAGCACAGCTAAGCGCAATGATTATTGCCAGTTGGACGGCTAAAGACCGGTAAAAAAAGGCGAAGCAAGCTTAAAGCGGCATTAACCGGAATTTCGCTATACTAAACGCTGTTATCAGCATGGAACAACCGGTGGACCAATTGTCTGGCCAAAATGAAAATTTGCTTTCGATCGCAGCAACGCATGCTCGCGATATTGACGCATTGTGTACCGACGTTGCATCCATCATTTTTCCTACCGCGATCCATCCGCCAACTGATGCGATTACGACGGCTGTGTCCACGCTGATGGTCGGTCTCGTGAGCGATATCGAAAACCAGTTGCTGGGTAATTCTGACAAATCGAGCTTTTTGCCGGCAACATGGAAGTTGCTCGCCGACTCAGGCTTTTTACGAGAAGCCGATCTTGTGGACTTTGTTCTTGCTCGTGTGTCAGAAGACCGCCTCGATAGAAGGCTGCGGTCGGCAAACGCGACATTACCGGCTGATTTGCTGGATCATGCTGATGGCAATGTTGCCGAAGCTGCGCAATTATTACTGGCGGCAGACAGCCTGCATCGCCATTCGCGCGGCGGTTCCTATCTAACTTTGCCTCCAGAACTGCTCCACAAGCTTTGCTGGCGGATTGTCGCGGCAATCGAAGTTCTGGAAAGTCGGCGCTCATCCGCGATAATTGCGGCGGCTCGGCAGCTCATAGATGGCTATGACGAATCCCAAACAGCGGCGTCCGCAGCCAGGAAAATCGTGCATTTTTTAGGGACCGAATATCTCGCCGAACTGCTCGATCCGGAAAAGAGCGGGCTGCACCTATTTGTAGCGAAAATTTCCGCCGACGTGAACCTGGATCACGATCACATATTGCGGCTTATGGATTGCAGCTCGTCCACGCCATTGGCGTTAATCCTGGCAGCATTGGGACTGCCAAAGGAAATGGCTAGCGCTCGTCTTTTGCTACTTCGCGGGCAAATGCTGACATCGCGCGAAGCTGCGATATTCGACAAATATTATGACTCGATTGAACGTCCGATTGCGATTGCCGAGATTTCATCGTGGTCGGCCTCGCGCGCACGTTATCTGGCATTCGGGAATATATGAACGGCGCATCGCAATTATCTCGTCCAATATTGGGCGAGCTGAGCCGGGAAGGGGTTCTGCTGAGGGCGGATGATGCTTTGCGCAAACTCAATCAGCGTGCTGGCGGCATCGAAGGCGGCTCTATCGCAATACCGGCTCTTTACAATTTGGCTATGTTGTCGGGGCGCTTATTGATGCGTCTTGCGCGCGCGGTTCGTGTTTCGGACGACCCCGACAATCTTGAGCTATGGGTAGAGGCTCAGCCCGTTGGAGAAATCGTCCAAATTACCATATTGAGTTGGCGTAATCTGGGTCAGCATCAAAGTGCCGCGAATGTCGGTGATGACCGGCATAGCGATTCTTCCGCGGCTTATTCTTCACTCATCTTTGATCGCTCGCAGCGACTGGTCCAATCACGGGGTATGCGAATAAGCGGATTAGTTGCATCCGATTTCGGCAAATCAGCGTCAGAGCTGTTCGGAAAGCTCCTCGACGACTTCGATAGTCAGAACGACCTTGTTGAAAACCTGATATCGATGGAGGCCGTCCCGCCATTTGTGGTTGCCTTGAAGCAGGACGACAATGTGCTGCTATCAGGCCGCCCTGCTTATGATGAAAGCGGCAGTCTGACTGGCTATGAATACCGATTGGAGCCGATGGCACCTTCCGAAACGGCAGTTTTAGAGGACATCCAAGCACCCACGCCAAGCGCGTTGTTCGGAAAGCATCTGGCACCGGCACTTCGTCAGCCATTGGGACGCATCATCGCAAATGCCGAGACAATCGGGAGCGAATTGCAAGGGCCTATACGTGAGAATTATGCCGCATATGCGCGTGATATTGCCAATGCGGCTCGCCATTTGTCTGCATTGGTTGACGATCTGGGCGACTTGGAAGCCATCGAGCGGGCCGATTTTTCGACCGCACCCGATAAAATCGAGTTGGGTGATGTGGCAAGGCGGGTCGCAGGTTTACTGGCATTAAAAGCCGCTGATCATAGCATCCGGCTGATAACGCCGGACGCCGACATCAAAGTTGGCGCGACTGCCGAATTCCGCCGCACGCTCCAGATCCTGCTGAATCTTGTCACAAACGCTATTCGCTATTCGCCTGATGGAACCGAGGTAAAAATAGAAATTGGGCAAACCGGACAATCTTCCTTCATCAGCGTGGCTGACCAGGGAAGGGGCATAAAAGCTGACGATCGTGGCAAGGTGTTTGAAAAGTTCGAACGTCTTGGGCGCTCGGGCGATGGCGGAAGCGGGCTCGGCCTCTACATATCGCGCAGACTTGCCCGTGCGATGGGCGGCGACCTGACGGTCGAGGAAGCAACAGGCGGAGGTGCGATTTTCACGCTCCGCCTGCCATCTATCTAGTTAGCGTGCGTCGAACCCGACATAAGGGCGGTGGTTCGGGCCGGTATATAGTTGGCGCGGACGACCGATCTTCTGACCGGGGTCGGAGATCATTTCATTCCACTGCGCTACCCAGCCCACCGTGCGCGATAGGGCAAACAACACTGTGAACATTTCAGTTGGAAAACCGATTGCTGACAAGATGATCCCCGAATAAAAATCGACGTTGGGGAATAGCTTTTTCTCAATGAAATAAGGGTCGTTGAGGGCCATATCCTCAAGTTGCATAGCAACATCGAAAATCGGATCGTTAATCTTCAGCTCGCTTAACACTTCGCGCACCGTCTTTTGCATCACTGTCGCGCGCGGATCGTAATTTTTATAAACACGGTGACCAAAACCCATCAATCGGAACGGATCGTTCTTGTCCTTCGCGCGCTCTATATAATGCGGAATTTTGTCGGGCGTGCCGATTTCGCGCAGCATGTTAAGTGCAGCTTCGTTCGCGCCGCCATGCGCTGGCCCCCAAAGACAAGCAATACCAGCCGCGATACATGCGAACGGATTCGCGCCGGATGAACCGGCCAGTCGGACGGTTGATGTCGAAGCATTTTGCTCGTGGTCGGCATGCAGAATGAAGATGCGGTCCATCGCGCGCTCAATCACCGGATTGACGACATATTCCTCTGCGGGAACACCGAAAGTCATGCGCAGGAAATTGCCTGTGTATGACAGCTTGTTGTCAGGGTAGAGAAACGGCTGCCCCATTGAATATTTATAAGCCATCGCTGCAATCGTCGGCATTTTTGCAATAAGCCGATGGCTGGAAATCATCCGGTGGGTAGGATCGGCAATGTCCGTCGAATCATGATAAAATGCCGAAAGCGCGCCGACAACACCGCACATGATAGCCATTGGGTGAGCATCGCGACGGAAACCTCGGTAAAAAGTCGCCAGCTGTTCGTGCAGCATCGTATG
>JBGSPK010000189.1:0-2548 GCA_041738665.1 Sphingorhabdus sp.
GCTGCGTTTGATGACGAAATTATAGGCAGTGCCCACGAAAATGAAGATGACAGCGATCCGCACTGGCGTAACGATGATCGCCTCGATAAAGCGCGACCGGTCTGAAATCGGGGCGATATCGCCAAAGCCCGTGGTCGTGACGGAAATCATGGTGAAGTAAACGACGTCAAGAAAGCTGATGACTCCGTCGTGGCTGTCGCGAAGCCCTTCGCGGTCGAACCAGTGAATGACGATGACAATAAAAATGAGGAAAAATGCCAGCGACAGTCGAAGCAGCACATCGGCCCATACCGGCAATTTGCTTGCACGGCGTAGGGCAGCGCGTAACCGTACCGGCTTTTTGTCACTGTCCATTGCCCGCAAGCTGCTCCTAGTCCCGATAGGCCGCATTTAGCGCGGCCAGCGACTCCCTGTGGGTCAAATCAAGCTGCAACGGCGTGACTGCAATATAACCATCCTCGATAATTTCGAGATCGGTGTCATGCCCCGACGTGTGCACCATGCCGTGCAACCCGAACCAGTAATAATCATAACCACGCGGATCGGTGCCTTTGACGATTGAGCCGCGGCTATAATCATGGAAGCCTTGCCGTGCGACCTTGATGCCTTTGACGTCCTGCGGCAAAAGCGCAGGAAAGTTGATGTTAATCAACGTGCGCGGTGTGAACGGCATGTCTAGCAGCGGGCGTAAAACGCGTTCACCCCATGCTTCGGCGGCAGAGAATGGCACCGAGTCCGCCATGCCTTCCTTGCTATAAACCTGGCTGAGTGCAATTGAGCGGACACCTGCCAGCGCGCCTTCCATAGCCGCCGATACGGTGCCCGAGTAGGTGATGTCGTCGCCAAGATTGGCACCGCGATTCACACCAGAAAGGATGAGATCGGGCTTTGCATCCTTCATAATGACGCCGAGGCCCAGCATCACCGAGTCAGTGGGCGTTCCCGCAACCGAATAATGCCTCTCCCCATGCTGGCGGATACGAACCGGCTTGGTTAGCGTCAGCGAATGGCCGGCGCCTGAATTTTCTTCGGCAGGTGCGACGATCCAAATGTCGTCGCTAATCGTCCGCGCGATTGTTTCCAATATTTTGAGGCCAGGAGCGTTAACGCCGTCGTCGTTAGTCAGGAGAATACGCATCAGGCCATCGGCTCCAATTTGGTCAGACCGCCCAAGTAAGGCAGCAAAGCGGCAGGGACGGTCACGCTGCCGTCGACTTCTTGGTAATTTTCGAGCACGGCGACCAATGTTCGGCCAACCGCGAGTCCTGAACCGTTCAGCGTGTGGACGAAGACATTGCTTTTGCCCTCGGCAGGCCGATAGCGGGTATTCATCCGGCGCGCCTGCCAATCGCCGCAATTCGAGCAGCTTGAAATTTCCCGGTACAGCCCCTGCCCCGGAAGCCAGACTTCGAGGTCATAAGTCTTGCGCGCCGACGCGCCCATGTCGCCAGTGCACAGCAGCATCTTGCGGTAGGGTAGTTCCAGTGCCTGCAAGATGCCCTCGGCGCTCTCGACCATGCGTTCATGTTCGGCGGCGCTGTCTTCGGGGCGTACGATGGAAACCAGTTCTACTTTTTCAAACTGATGCTGGCGAATGAGTCCCTTGGTGTCCTTGCCCGCAGCACCAGCTTCGGAACGAAAGCAGGGCGTCAGCGCGGTCATTCGCATCGGGAGCGCTTTCTCGTCCAATATCTGTTCACGCACACTGTTGGTCAGCGACACTTCGGCGGTCGGGATCAGCCAGCGGCCATCGGTGGTCTGGAAATTGTCCTCGGCAAATTTGGGTAGTTGACCCGTCCCGAACAGCGATTCCTGCTTCACCAGATAGGGCGTTGCACATTCGGCATAGCCACGCTGCTCCGTCTGGTAATCCAGCATAAACTGGCCAAGCGCTCGGTTGAGCCGTGCCATTTGTCCACGCATGAAGGTGAAGCGCGCGCCGGAGATAGCAACGCCGGTTTCGAAGTCGAGCCCGAGTGGCGGACCGAGATCGGCATGGTCCTTGGGGACAAAGTCGAAATTACGCTGCTCTCCCCAGCGGGCGATTTCGACATTGTCGTTTTCGTCCGAACCGTCGGGTGCATCGTCGGCGGGCAGGTTTGGCAAGACTGCAAGCAAAGTATCGAGCGCAGCACCAGCCTCGCGCTCCTGCTCTTCCATCTGCGGTGCAGCATCTTTAAGCTTCGCGACTTCGGCCTTTAGCGCTTCGGCGGTAGCGGCGTGTCCCTTCCCCATCGCGGCGCCAATCGCCTTTGATGCTTCATTGCGTCGTGCCTGTGCCGCCTGCATTTCGGTCTGCAGCGCGCGCCGTTTCTCATCCAGCGACAATATCGTGGCCGAAACACCCTCCGCCCCGCGCCGTGTCAACGCAGCATCAAAAGCTTCGGGATTTTCGCGGATATATTTAAGGTCATGCATGGCCGCTGGCTATGCCGACGCCCTTGCGGTTTCGCAACGAAAAAGGGCGGCTCCCCCGAACCGCCCCTTTAAAAACAAGATGCGCTCACCCCTATGCCGCGATCTTGTCCTTTGATTTTTTGGCGGCACG
>JBGSPK010000208.1:0-2459 GCA_041738665.1 Sphingorhabdus sp.
GTGCAGCGCGTTGCCAGACCGGCCGCGACGATGTTCTTTGCGAGATAGCGTGTGATGTACGCGGCGGAGCGGTCGACCTTTGTTGGGTCTTTGCCAGAAAATGCGCCGCCACCATGTGGTGCGGCACCGCCGTAGGTATCCACAATGATCTTGCGACCAGTAAGGCCGGCGTCGCCATCAGGGCCGCCTATTTCGAAGCTGCCGGTTGGATTGATGTGATATTCAGTCTCGGTCAGCAGGCTTGCCGGTAGGAGGTCGGCGATTACACCTTTGACATAGGCATGAAGCTCAGCTTCTTTTGCACCTTCGTCATAGCCCTTGGCATGCTGGGTGGAGACGACAATTGCCGTGGCAGCTTCGGGCACGCCATCGCTGTTGTAGCGTAACGTCACCTGGCTTTTGGCATCGGGTTCAAGGAATGGCGCTTTGCCCGAATGGCGGTCGGCAGCCATGCGCTCAAGGATCTTGTGGCTGTAATCGAGCGTTGCGGGCATGAGGTCGGGGGTTTCGGTCGAGGCATAGCCGAACATGATACCCTGATCGCCGGCGCCTTCGTCCTTGTTTCCGCTCGCATCGACGCCCTGCGCGATATGCGCGGATTGAGGATGAAGGTTGTTTTCAAAACGAAGCGTTTGCCAGTGGAAGCCATCCTGTTCGTAGCCGATTTCCTTGACGGTGCGGCGAACGGTGGCTTCAACCTCTTCCTTAACTCCGGCTGCCCAGTTGCCGTCTTCATCCATGATACTTTTGCCGCGGATTTCGCCAGCCAGTACAACAAGCTGCGTGGTGGTCAGCGTCTCGCATGCAATGCGCGCTTCGGGGTCTTTGGATAGGAACAGATCGACGATGGCGTCGGAAATCTGGTCCGACACCTTGTCGGGATGGCCCTCGGATACGGATTCGGACGTGAAGAGGTAATTGGCGCGCATGGTTTTTCCAGTTTATTGGCTGTATCTGCGTATAAAGAATTCTTTATATCGTGGCGCGCCCTTAGCGGGATGTGCGGCGACGGGCAAGGGGTAACAGTGCGAAAGCGATAAGCAGTGCCGCAAAAGCCAGCGGCAGGATATTGCCGTATCGCGCGAACAGTGTCGGCGCCTTTGCAACGGGAAGACGTGCATCAATCCGGCCAGCTGCACCGAGCGGCAAACTTTCGACAATGCGACCATCGGCATCGATTATAGCGCTGATCCCGGTCGGCGTCGCGCGCACGACGGGAAGGCCTTCCTCGATTGCACGCAACTGGGCCTGCGCAAGATGCTGCGGCGGACCTACCGTGCCAAACCACGCATCGTTTGAGGGGTTAAAGATGAAATCGGGACGGCTCTTCCTGTCCACGACCTGACCGGAAAAGATGATCTCATAGCAAATCTGCATGCCAATTTTCACTGGCTTGCCGCCGACGCTGACGGTCATTGTCTGTGGCCCTGGCCCAGGCCAGAAATCGAGATCGCCCGGCACCAGCCTTGCCAGTCCAAGGGGGCGCAGCAGCCAAGGCAATGGTAGATATTCCCCATAAGGTACCAGATGCGCCTTGTCATAATGACCCAGCAAATTGCCCCGAGCGTCGAGTGCTGACACGCTGTTGCGTGCTGCAACAAGCTGGCCTTTTTCAATGACCAATCTGTTTGCGCCGGTGACCAACACGTCGCCTTCGCCCATGAGCGTAGTCAGCCGCTTGCGCGCACCTGCGGCGCTCTCACCGGGTTGGAATTGGTAGTAGCGGAACGGATATCCGTCCTCCAGATAGTCAGGCAGCGCGGCTTCGGGCCATAGGATTAGACGCGGGCCTCGTTCCGGCGCAGGGCGGCTGTTCATTGCCAGCTTGGCAAAATTGATTGCGTCATAGCCGGGTGCATATTTGTCGGCCTGGCTGATGTTGGGCTGTACTATTGTCAGAGGTGGGCGGTCCGGCCTTTTGTTTCTGACCGCAAAGTCGACGTCGCTACCCAAATTCCCAACCACGACCGTGATAAACACCAGGGCTACCGGGCCGCCAATAATCGCGCCATGACGCCATTGCTGTTTGAGGACGAGCAGGAGCATGCCGCAGAACAATATTATCAGACCGGACTGGCCATATGTCCCTAACCATGTCGCGGGCACAGCCACACCGGAAATTGAAATCACCGCCAGCGGGTTCCAGGCAAATCCGGTAAATACCCAGCTTCGCAGCCATTCAGTGATAATCCAGCATCCGGCAAAGGCGAGGATAAGCGAAAGCGCTGCCGAGGGTTTTGTGGGCGCGGTAAGCCTGCTCAGCCAAAATGCCCCCCACGCCGCGATAGCGGGATAGATCGCAAGATACAGCGCCAATGCAACGACCGCAAAGTAACCCAGCCAGATGGGCATTGCTGCCTGAAACGTGAAGGCGACAGCGATCCACTGATTGCCAATCGAAAAATGACCGACGCCAAACAGCCAGCCAATGATCGCCGCCCGCCGCCCGCTATCCGCCT
>JBGSPK010000226.1:0-6447 GCA_041738665.1 Sphingorhabdus sp.
AATGCCGACCAGATATTTGCGACCATCATCGCAGCGGCCTTACACCGTAGCGATTTCGACTTGATTAATAGGTTCCGGTTTGGCGCGAGCAGCAATCAGGCTACCGCAAACGATCAAAGCGGTGCCCAGCAATACCGGCAATGTTACTGGCTCGCTGAAAAACAGCCACCCGAAAAACGCAGCCCAGACAAAGGCGGTATATTCCACCGGTATCAATATTTGCGCTTCGGCCCGGGCATAGGCCCAGCTCAAAAGCAGTAGCGAGATAATCGCAAGAACGGCGGCTGCACCCAACATCGGCGCGTGACCGACTGGAAAGGGTTGCAACAACCACGGTGCTGCAAAACTCAATGTTACCGCAACGAAAAGGTTCTGGAAAAAGGCGATCTCGATGGGTCCGGCCAGCTGCGCCTGTTGCCGCGCTAGGATGAGGTTGTACGCGAAAACCACAGCTGAAAACAACACGGCCGCAGCGCCCCATAAATGGCCGGTAGTGTAATGCCCGCTCAATCGCCCGGCCATAATGATGCCGACACCGACAAGGCCCGCCAGTGATGCCCAGATCGCTTCGCGCCCGATGGTTTCGCCAAGCATTACCGCAGCGAGATAAAGCGCAATCACCGGCGCAATAAAGCTGAGGCCAATGGCTTCAGCGAGGGGCAATTTAGTCAGCGACCAGAAAAAGCTCACTGCCATTACGGCCACTATTATGCTGCGCCACAGGTGAATTTTCAAAAGTCGGATTTCCGGCCATTTTTGCCGCGTGCCGATGAAAATCAACCCCATCAGCAGCGCACCGAGGCTATTACGCCAGATCACCGCATTATATGCGCCCAACCCTAATGCGAGATCTTTCATTGCCGCGTCCATCAAAGAGAATGTCGCAATGCCGGCACTGGCAACAGCAAAAGGAACCAACGGGCGGGGGTGGAGTTTAGCCATCCCTGCGTCTTGGCCGACTTGGCTTGGCAACTCAACCCGTTGCAGCGGCGACTGACCGTGCTATTTCAGGCCGTTGATAAGGAGCGCTCATGAAAACGATCAGATTTGCCCTGCCGCTGATAGCATTGACGGCATTGCCCGCTTGCACGACGCAAGGCGGCAGCGCTGACAGCGCTCCACCGCCCGTTAGTCCCGCCTCCCTGCTGTCAGCACTGCCAGTCACTGCAACTCAGGTCCGCGACCAAGCCGCGCTCGAAAAGCTGCGCGGCAATAGCGGGCTGACTCTGCAATGGATCGGCTGGGACACGCGCGGCTCACTTGATGTCAGTCAGCGCGGACCGGTGGTCCACCTGAAGGGCGCGCAGGTAGCACCTGATGGCATAGGTCGGCTGGAAATCGAAGGCGACGTTCTCACCATCGAGGCAGATCGGTTCACATTCGTCGGCCGCATTGCGATTACTAACACCCCGGACGCCGGTCGCCGCTGTGTCAAGGACGGCGCGGTTGAATTTGCCATTACTCAGGGCCGAAAATATTGGCGGATGCGAGAGTTCGAATGGTGCGATCAGTTGACCGACTATATCGACATCTATTTCTGATCAGTTCCAGACCATTTTGTCATTCTGGATATTGACCGAGCCGACCCGCGCCAGAAAGCTTTGGCCAAGCAGCGATACATCCAACCCTTGCGGGATAATCGCTGCGCGGACATTGTTTGCCTGAAAATTGCCGATCTGCATTTTATCGATCATCACCAGCTTTCCCCGCACATCGCCGCTGGCACCGCGCGCTATCGTTTCGAGCTCGACATCATTCCAGGTCAGCCCAAGTTTTTGGGCATCGTCCCCGGTCAATGCGACCATCGATGCCCCGGTATCGACCAGAAAACGGACCTTGCCGTAATTCACATCTAAATCGGCATAGAAATGGCCGTCGACAGCGCGATTCAGCGTAATCTTGTCGGGTGCAATTTGTGGGATATCGTTCGCGCGCTCCATCTCCAACCGGGTGCCGCCTCGTTCCGCATGCGTCGACGCCTGGATAATCTGGACTGGCTGCTGGGTCGGGCCGATGACAAGTTGGTTCGAGCTATCAGAGGGCATGAACCAGCCTATCGCAATTGCGATCAGAAACAGCGGCAAGACATGCTTAATTTGCATGGGCCAGACATAGCGCTAATTACTTAAGTGGGCGTAAACCCGTCGAAGTAGCGAAAGATATCGTCCTCACGACGGCTCGCGGCATTGCGCCAGCTAACCGCGTCCTTCTCGCTATTAAGCAATTTGCCATCCGCCGAAACGACCATCACCACCGGTGTGCTCTTAATCCTTTTAATGCCGAAGCGCTTCGCGATATCGAGGTTGCGACCCTTGCCGATTTGTGGCGTGCCGACATCAACATAGACGGTTACATAGCGGTCGCGTATCATCGTCATGAATCGCGGGGAATCGAGCCACCCGGCCAATCCGATACTGTCATGGCACCAGTTCGCGCCCAAGATTATAAGCACATTTTTGCCGCTAATCTTTGCCTCATCCAGCGCCTTTTCGACGTCGATCTGCGCATTACGGTCAGCAAAGAAGGCCATGCTTTCAGGATTGGCTTTGTGTTCGACGGGGGGCGACGGCGCCGGTGCCGCAGGCGTGGTCGTATGAACCAGCGTTTGCAGCAGCAGATATCCTGCGAGTAATGCTGTCACAACCCCTGCCCTGCCAGCTGGTTAAGCGCTGAACCATCGACCCGATATACAGTCCATTCGTCCATCGGCTTGGCTCCAACCGACTGGTAAAATCGGATGGCTGGATCATTCCAGTCGAGCACCGACCATTCGAGCCGTGCACAATCCCGCTCAACCGCCAGCGCCGCCAGCCGCGCCAGCAACCCTTTGCCCAGCCCCGAGCCGCGCGCATCAGGATGCACAAAAAGATCTTCCAGATAGATCCCCTGCTTGCCCTCGAACGTCGAAAAATTGTGGAAGAACAACGCAAAACCCTGCGGCACGTCGTCGATCTCGCCGATTAGCACTTCGGCATAGGGGCGTTCGCCGAAGAGCCGCTGCCCGAGCACCTCTTCATCAAAGCGCACTTCATGCGCCAATTTCTCATATTCGGCGAGATCGCGAATGAATTGCGCAATAAGCGGAAGGTCAGCTAGTTTGGCAGACCGGATCAACTGGCTCAAGCCGCAACCCCGTGCATGTCGTCTGCGCTCATGCTTTCGCCTGCGTCGATGGCCGCAGCCTTGGCCTCGACCAACTTCACGATATGCGCGACCATGTCGGCGTCGTCGACATGATGGTCGGTGACGCCCGAGAGATAGACCATATGCTTGCCGTTACCGCCGCCAGTGATACCGATATCGGTCTCGCGCGCTTCGCCGGGGCCGTTGACGACGCAGCCGAGCACCGAGAGCGAAAGCGGCGTTTTTATATGGCTGAGCGCATCTTCGAGTTTCTGCACAGTGCGGATGACATCGAAGCCCTGACGTGCGCAAGACGGGCAGGAAACAACTCGGACACCGCGGGTGCGCAGACCCAATGCTTTCAGGATTTCATAGCCCACGCGGACTTCTTCTTCGGGTTCGGCGGAAAGGCTGACACGAATCGTGTCGCCAATTCCGGCCCAAAGCAGATTGCCCATGCCGATTGAGGATTTCACCGTGCCGCCAATCAGGCCGCCAGCCTCAGTAATCCCGAGATGTAATGGGCAATCGACCGCATCGGCTAGGCCCATATAGGCGGCGACCGCGAGAAACACGTCGGACGCCTTCACCGCTACCTTATATTCGTGGAAATCATGATCCTGAAGTAGCTTGATGTGATCGAGCGCGCTTTCGATCAACGCTTCGGGGCAAGGCTCGCCATATTTTTCGAGCAGGTCCTTTTCAAGGCTCCCGGCATTCACGCCGATACGGATCGCGCAGCCATTAGCTTTCGCGGCGTTGACGACTTCTTTGACACGTTCCGACGAACCGATATTGCCCGGATTGATCCGCAGGCACGCCGCGCCTGCATCCGCCGCCTCAAGCGCGCGCTTATAATGGAAATGGATGTCGGCGACGATCGGTACATTGGCGGCTCGGACGATCTGCTTCAGCGCCGCCGTCGACTCCACATCGGGGCAGGACACGCGAATGATGTCGACACCGGCATCCTCGCACCGCCTGATCTGGTCGATGGTCGCGCCCGGATCGCTGGTCAGCGTGTTAGTCATGGTCTGTACGGCAATCGGCGCATCGCCGCCGATAGGGACATTACCAACCATGATCTGGCGGGACGAGCGGCGCGCTATATCGCGCCAGGGGCGTATCGAAGACATGGCCCCGATATAGGCGGCGCAGACGGCCAAGGCAATTGCTTGCCTGCGTCTTACAATTGTTTGAAAAGCCCAAAAGCCGAGGGAGGAACCGCATGAGGCATTTTTTCAGTTCAATCTGGTTGCTGTTGATACTATCGATCGGCACACCGCTCGCCGCCCATCCCGGCGCGGACCATCATGATAAGGAGAAGCCAGTGACCATCGAGAAGAAATGGACGTTGGTGATTCACGGTGGTGCCGGTGCCATGGCACGCGATAATATGCCGCCGGAAAAGGACGCGGCCGCACGCGCAGGACTCACCCGCGCATTAGAGGCTGGTTCGGCAGTGCTCGACAGAGGCGGCAGCGCAATGGATGCGGTTTCCGCCGCGATTATGGTGATGGAAGATGACGAGCATTTCAACGCCGGGCGCGGCGCTGTGTTCACCTATAAAGGCGTAAACGAACTCGACGCGTCTATCATGGATGGCAAGACGCTTGGCGCCGGCTCGGTCACCGGCGCACGCTACACCAAGAACCCGATTTTGCTGGCGCGTGCAGTGATGGAAAAAAGCCCGCATGTGATGCTGTCCCGAGAAGGCGCGGACGAATTCAGCCGCGAGCAGGGTCTTGAGCAGGTCAGCCCCGATTATTTCGCCACGCCCGAACGCTGGCGACAGTTGGAGGAACTCAAAGCCAAAAAGCTGGGCTGGTATGACATCGACATGAAATATGGCACCGTCGGCGCGGTCGCAGTCGATAGCGACGGCAATGTGGCAGCGGGAACCTCGACCGGTGGCCTGACCGGGAAACGCTGGGGCCGGATCGGCGACAGTCCGGTCATCGGCGCTGGCAATTATGCCGACAACCGTGCCTGTGCGGTATCAGCTACGGGCGCTGGTGAATTCTTCATCCGCCTCGGTGTCGCGCACGAAATCTGCGCGCGGATGCGGATGCTGGGCGAAAATGCCAAAACTGCCGCCGATCATGTCATGAAAGAACTCAAACTGCTCGGTGGAACCGGCGGCGTGATTGTAGCTGCACCTGATGGCACTGCGACCTTCAGTTTTAACACGCCGGGAATGTATCGCGGTCGCGCCACAGGCGCTGGCGAGAAAATGGTTGCTGTTTATGGCGATGAGTGACCGGCATCTCACGCTCCACCTATAACGAAAGCTATATAAGTATCTGACATTAATTTACTTTTTGACTCGAATCGCTTTCGGGCGCAGCTTCCCTTGACCTGCCGCCTCACCTTGAGGGTCGCCAGTCTGAGCGACAGGGTTAAACGGTTGGCCGTGTGGCCGAACCGTGACCAATGGAGGAAAAAAGTCATGAGAAAATTGATGTTTGCGGCCATGCTTGCCGTCCCTTTTGCTATTGCCCTTTCAGCCCCGGCAGCAGCGCAAAACTACCCGTTCACGCCCGGTGATTATGAAGAAGTCGGGATGATCGATGTGAGCGACGGTGGCGGGTATGAATATGCCAACTTTCTGGCCACCAATTGGAAGAAAAACCAAGAATATGCGATGTCAAAAGGGTGGATCACAGGCTATCAGGTGTTGACCAACGTGCATGCCCGTCCCGGCGAGCCGGACATATATCTGGTGACCAGTTTCACCAGTCTGCCGGACGCCGCCGAAGATGAAAAACGAAACGCCGCGTACCGCGAATTTATGAAGCAGAGCGATGCACAAATGGACGCAGCCTCAGGTGACCGGGCAAAATATCGCACTGTCATGGGGTCATTCCTGTTGCGCCAGCTGAAATTCAAATAAACGGTACTGGCGGCGGGTGTCGATATACATCCGCCGCCATTTCTAGCGCGCTACTAATACGCCGGTTTTCTTTGCTATAAAACCGACCTATGGCACGCGGCATGAAACGCCTCCTCACCGCATTGCTTATTCTTGTTCTGCCGCTGGCGCCAGCGCAGGCCTATTGGGAATATGGCCATGAAACCGTCGCGAAAATTGCCAAGGTCAATATGTCGGCCAAGGCGCGGGCTAATATGCAGCGACTACTGCGTGCCGCGCCACTCATTGGGACGCCGAAATGCGTGCTGCGTGATATTGAGGACGCCAGCGTCTGGGCCGATTGCATCAAAGGCGATCCATTACGTTGGGGCTATACTAACAGTTGGCACTATCAGAATGTCGATATCTGCAAACCGTTCGACCTGAAAAGCGCCTGTGCAGGCGGTAATTGC
>JBGSPK010000252.1:0-2727 GCA_041738665.1 Sphingorhabdus sp.
CGGTCTTACGGACAAGCTTTGCACGCTTTTTCGATGTGGTCGCGGTGATCCCGGCCTTGAGCTGCTCACGTCGCTCGCTCAGTGCCTTTACGCGTTTGGCCATGGGGTCGCGGACGGTAATCGCCGTGTAAATGGCAAATAACACCGCCGCAGTTGCGACCGCTGCCAACATCGTTGCTACCCAAAGTACGTCGATGCCGAGAAGCTGGGGTCCACCTGGATTTGTCATATGCCTTGTCCCGTCCCCGCCTTAAATCTCGAAATTGACCATTTTGGCCATAATGAATGCGCCAATGCTCATCCAAACGATGCCAATCAGTCCTGCGACGATCAATCTCGGCTCATAGAAGAAGCCGGCCAGATATTTTTGATTGACCATCCAAACCATGCCGAAAACAAAGAATGGAAGAGAACCCACAATATATGCGGAAGCCTTTGATTCTGATGACATAGCCTTGATCTTCAGCTTCATCTGTGACCGCTTGCGTAATACGTCAGCAAGATTGGCGAGCGTTTCCGCGAGGTTGCCGCCCGTCTCACGCTGGATGGCCAAAGTGATGACGAAAAACTGGAATTCTGCCGTCGCCAGCCGATCAGCCGTATCCTGTAAAGCATCCTCCATAGACTTACCGATCTTGATTTTCTCGGTAACCATTTTGAATTCTTCGCCGACGGGTCCTGGAACTTCCTTTGCAACGACGCTTAGAGTTTCGCTCACGGGAAGACCGGATTTAAGACCACGGACGAGCAATTCGATCGCGTCAGGAAAACGAGCAGTAAAGTTTTTGAGCCGTTTACTAATAAGGAAGCTTAGGACCATGTGCGGTAGGCCCGCGCCAAGCAACAGACCTGCGAACAGTGCAAGAAGCAGCGGCGCGCCCTTAAGCCACAAGAGTGCCATAACAACGAAGGCTGTTCCCCCCGAAGCATATAAATACTGCTGTAATGTCCATCTTTTCCCGGTTTGCTGCAACCGAAGTCGAAGTCGGTCAGCACGGCTCATATGCTGGCCATTTGTAAAAATCATGGGGCGTCGCGCGGCTACCGCCTTACGCATCTGCTGTTCCACACGCGCATCAGCGCTATCGGAATGGCGGATTTTAACGGCGCTTAGCCGCCTCGAAGCTGCCTTCCCGACATTCGGGCCCATGAACGCCAGTGCAAGAAGCACTACAACGATCATCAATCCTGCGGCGAGTATCAATGTTTGCATAACATTCCGCTCTGTTTCGTCCATAACCTGCCTGGTGAACGGCGCTCACCTCAGGCGTTGGGTGTTTATTTTTTGGCCATCAAAGATTTGAATCCGCCAAATACCGATTTTTTTGCTTTCGGTTCGACGACGGCTTCTTCAATCGCCTCAGCTGCCGTTCCGGCAATCATATCGGCTAGGGTGACCAAGCCGGTTGACACTTTGCTACCCTTGACAGCGACAACCATCGGTTGCCCAAGTTTCGCCGCTTGCGAAGTCGATTTGGAATCAAAGGGCAACATCAAGTCGATCTTGCGCTCGATGGTGCTTTCGAAATCCTTTTTCGAAATTTCAAGCACAGCCGACTGAACCTTGTTCGCCACGACTATGGTTTTGCAATGCGGCGCGTTCTGCTTAAGCCATGCGAGCACGCGGATAGTATCACGTGCCGAAGCAAGCGATAACTCCGTCGTTACGACAGCGACATTTACGTCTTGCATCAAATGCGGGTATGCAATCAGCATGCTGCGGGGCAAATCGATAACAGTATTATCGAATGCCGATTTGAACTCTTCCTGTAACTGATAGAACGCACTGCCATCGGTTAGAACCGGGCTGCTCATTGGAGCTTCAGCCGAGAGGATCGACAGTTTATCGTTGGCCTTGATCATCGCGCGTTCAATAAACAGGCCGTCAATGCGGCTGGGATTATCGATGGCATCTGTCAAGCCACGACCGGGCTCCAGATCCATCGCCAAAGCGGCGGTGCCGAAATGTACATCAAGGTCAAGGAAACCGGTCTGATGGCCTTGCAACTGCGAAAAAGTCCATGCCAGCGACGATGCGACCAAGGACGCCCCTGCGCCACCGCGCGTTCCAATAACCGCGGTAGAAACATGCATACGGTCGGCATTGCCTTCGTCATGCTTTGGGGCATTCAATATGGTCTGCGCGTTGGCGAATGAATCGCGCAATGCGTCTGGGCTGAGGGGTTTCAACAGGTAATCCAGAAGGCCCGACATCAGAAGATCACGATAAAGGCGGACGTCATTCACCTGGCCAACCGCAATAACGATGGTGCCGGGCTCACAGACCTCTGCCAAACTGTTGATATCGGAAATCGGATCACCCGATTCCGATAAGTCAACGAGCAGGATTTGCGGGCTGGCTGAAACCGACAGAGATTGGATCGCGTTGCGCAATCCGCCCTTGTAGGCCTTTTCCTGACTCCATCCCATTTCCTCGCAAACGCCCCGGACCACATCGAGCGTCAGGTCGTCGCAAAGATATGCGTTAATTGGTTCGCGTGTACCCGCCACGCCAGATTTCCAAGGAGCGTTCATCAGTTGCCTCCGGTCTTTGTTTTGGAGGTATTGACCGCATTCTTACCGCTAGTGCCGTCGAGTTTCTTGTTTTCGCGACCGCGAACAAGGTCTTCGGGATCAGCGATCATTGCCGCGAGGTTGCTGTTGGTAGAACAACCGTAATTGCTGTGATTGCTAGCGTTATAGTTGCGGTCATGGTCAGTGGTAAAG
>JBGSPK010000279.1:0-4276 GCA_041738665.1 Sphingorhabdus sp.
ACGCATTGCGCCGGAATGGTGGCGGCGTAAGGGTGGCCATGAACCGGGTGCTGGTGGACTAACGCGGGATTATTACCGTGTGGAGGACAAGGAGGGCAGGCGTTTCTGGTTGTTCCGGCGGGGGCTTTATGACGAAGCCGATCGACCTTGCTGGTATCTGCACGGCGTTTTTGCATGAGCTACGCCGAACTTGCCTGCACCAGCAGCTATTCCTTTCTACGTGGCGCGTCACCACCGTCGGATTATGTGGCGGCAGGCATAGAGCTTGGACTGAAAGCTATTGGTATCGCTGATCGTAATACGGTTTCAGGCGTGGTGCGGGCTTGGAAAGCGCTGCGCGATGCGCCGGATGATGCGCGAAGTGCTCTGCTGACCGCCAAGCGGGAAGCAGGTGAGCCAGAGATATTGACTGAAGCGGAAGAGGCCGCTTGCAAAACAGACCTTAGGTTTGTGGCGGGTGCGCGGCTGGTATTTTCGGATGGCACCCCCGACATTCTCGCTTATCCAGCGAGCCGTGAGGGGTGGGGAAATCTAACTCGGCTGCTGACTGTCGGGAATATGAGGGCAACCAAAGGTAGCTGCATATTAAAATTCGATGACCTCCGGGAGCATCTGGGTGACCTGCTTTTGATCATCATGCCCTATTCAACCGCTGATGAAGAGGAAGAGCATAAAGCCCCACCCATTTATCAGTTCAAGGAGCATCCCAAATCAAAGGCCGCTACTTCGCATCTAAAGCTGGTTTCCTCTGCACCGCAAAGCTGGGAAGAGGCGTTGCGGCGGTTGGCGAATATCCATGAAGGCAATGTCTGGCTGGGACTATCGACGCATTACAGAGGTAAGGAAAAACGAAAGTTCGCTGAATATCAAAGGGCGGCTAGCGCCTTTGGAATACCGTTGCTGGCAACGAATGATGTACTTTATGCAAGGCGTAATCAACGCCCGCTACACGACATTGTCACCTGCATCCGCCTAGGCACGACTATTCAAAAAGCCGGTTTCGCGTTGGAAGCCAACAGCGAGCGATATGTCAAAGCACTAGAGGAAATGGCCGGGTTATTCTCGGCTTGCCCGAAAGCATTGTCCGAAACGGCGAATTTCGCTGATAAAATCAAATTCGATCTCGAAGATCTGAAATATGAATATCCGCATGAGCCTGTCCCGGATGGATGGACGCCCGACGAATGGTTGGCGCATCTGGTTTGGGAGGCAGCGCACGAACGATATGGACCCGACCTTCCGGAAAAAATCCACAAATCGATTGATACCGAACTGGCATTTATCCGAGCCGAAAATTACGCTTATTATTTCCTGACCGTTTACGATCTGGTCAAATTCGCGCGCGAGCAGGAGCCGCCTATTCTTTGCCAGGGGCGTGGTTCGGCGGCAAATTCGACGGTGTGTTTTCTGCTGGGTGTCACTTCGGTTGACCCTTTGACTAATACATTGCTGTTCTCGCGTTTCATTTCATCGGACCGCAAAGAGCCGCCCGATATTGACGTCGATTTTGAACATGAGCGGCGTGAGGAGGTGATTCAGCATGTGTACAAACGCTATGGCCGACACCGTGCCGCGATTGCTGCGACGATCATCCACTATCGCCCGCGCAGTGCAGTACGCGAGGTTGGCAAGGCTTTGGGACTCAGCGAAGATATAACCACGCGTGTTGTCAGCACCGTCTGGGGAAGTTTCGGCAGTGGTCCCGATGACGGGCGTCTGGCTGAAGCTGGCTTCGATCCGGACAACCCCGAAATCGCCCGGTTGAGATCGTTGTCCGAGCAGCTTTTGATGTTCCCGCGTCACTTGTCGCAGCATGTGGGCGGATTTGTACTGACGCAGAACCGCCTCGATGAAACCGTGCCGATCCACAATGGCGCGATGAAGGATCGTAATTTCATCGAATGGGACAAGGACGATATCGATGCGCTTGGGCTGATGAAGGTCGATGTGCTCGCGCTTGGAATGCTCACCTGCATCCGCAAGGCGTACGAAATGATCCGCTCCGAGCGGCTGGGTGATTATGACCTGAAAGTCGATATCGATTCCAGCGACCCGGCGGTTTATGACATGCTGTGCCGGGGCGAGAGCCTGGGTGTGTTCCAAGTCGAAAGCCGCGCGCAGATGAACATGCTGCCCCGGATGAAGCCCCGGAATTTATACGACCTTACTATTCAGGTCGCAATTGTCCGGCCGGGGCCAATTCAGGGAGATATGGTCCACCCTTATCTGCGCCGCCGCTGTGGTGAGGAGAAGCCCGAATATCCGTCACCATCACCACCATATCCGCCCAATGAACTTGAAGGCGTACTCGGCAAGACATTGGGTGTTCCGCTGTTTCAGGAACAGGCAATGCAACTGGCAATAACAGCGGCCGAATTCAGCGATGCCGACGCCAACCGTTTACGCCGGGCAATGGCTACTTTCCGCAATGTCGGCGGCATGGAGCATTTCGAGCAGATGATGGTCGAAGGTATGGTGCGCCGGGGCTATCAGCGCGACTTCGCCGAACGGTGTTTCAAGCAAATCCAAGGCTTTGGTTCATATGGCTTTCCTGAAAGCCACGCACTTTCCTTCGCGCGGCTGGTCTATGTGTCGTCATGGATTAAACATTATCATCCTGCGATTTTTGCAGCTGCCTTGCTGAACTCTCAACCAATGGGCTTTTACGCGCCTGCGCAGATTGTCCGCGACGCCCAGGAAAATGGCGTGGAGGTCCGGCCAATCGATGTGAATGCCAGCGGCTGGGATAATAGCATCGAAAACGGTGCGCTGCGTCTGGGTTTACGGCAGGTGGACAGTTTTCGGGAGGAATGGGCCAAGGCGATTATCGCCAAGCGGCCTTTTGCCTCGATTGAGGAGCTTGCCCGGCGGGCTGATTTGCCGTCCCGCGCATTACATCTGCTCGCCGATGCCGATGCGGTTCGGTCGCTTGGCTTTGATCGGCGCGAAGGCGCTTGGGAAGCAAGGCGGACGCCTTCGGACGAGTTACCACTCTTTGCCGCAGCCAAAGCGCGGGAGTTGGCCGAAGAGGCGGATGCGATGCTCCCTGCCATGCCGCTGGGCGAGCATGTCGCGGCGGATTACCAGATGACGCGGCTATCGCTCAAAGGCCATCCAATGCAGTTCCTGCGTGGGCTGTTTGCCGGTGAAGGTGTGCTCAGTTGCGCGCAGACTAGCGCTGCAAAAAATGGTGCGCGGGTGAAGACGGCGGGCGTGGTGCTGACACGGCAGCGGCCGGGCAAGGGCAATGCGATTTTCATCACCATCGAGGATGAAAGCGGCGTCACCAATGCGCTTTTATGGGCGCGACTATTCGAGCGGCAGCGGCGGGCGGTAATGGCGTCGCGGTTGATGGTGATCGAGGGTGAAGTGCAGCGGAGCAAGGAAGGCGTAGTTCATCTGATGGCGACGACCATTACCGACCGGACATATGAGTTGCAGCGGCTATCCGAAGAGCATGACGCCAATGTGCCGACGCCGCGTAACGATGAATTCGCGCATCCCGTCTATCCGCGCCACGGCCATCCGCGCGATGTGCGGATATTGCCGAAGTCGCGGGATTTTCATTAACGCTTAGGCGGCGTCTTTTGCCGCGCGTCTTGCCGCGAGTTCCGCAATCGAACCCGCGCGCATAAACGGATTGGTCGCGCGTTCCAGCGCGATACTGGTCGGCACCGTCGCCTCGCCGCGATCGCGCATCGCGACGACTTCGGCCATCCGTTCGACCAAGGCTTCGTTGTCCGGTTCGACGGTCAACGCAAAACGGCCATTGCTGAGCGTATATTCGTGCGCGCAATAGATCGCGGTGTCGTCGCCTAGCGCTTCCAGCTTGCGCATATTGCTAAACATCTGTTCGGCGGTGCCTTCGAACAACCGCCCGCAACCCATCGCAAACAAAGTGTCGCCGACAAACGCCGCCTTATCGGCTGCGAAGTGATAGGCGATGTGGCCCGCGGTGTGCGCAGGAACATCGATTACCTGCGCCTGGGCCTCGCCAAGCTTCACGATATCGCCACCCTTTACCTGAATATCGAGCGTGGGGATCCGCGCATGCTCTGCCTCGGGTCCAGTTATGACACAACCGGTAGATGCCTTGATTTCGGCATTGCCGCCGGTGTGGTCGGGGTGCCAGTGTGTGTTCCAGATCTGGGTGATTTTCCAGCCAAGCTCTTCGGCTTTTGCCAGCACCGGTGGCGCCACCGCAGGGTCAACAACCATCGTCTCGCCGCTTTTGCGTTCATGCACCAGCCAAACATAATTGTCCGACAAGACTGGA
>JBGSPK010000290.1:0-3293 GCA_041738665.1 Sphingorhabdus sp.
ACCATTTTACGTGAAATAGCATTCTTCACTCAGGGGACCTTTCAGGGGACAGTTCGTCATGGATAGGAAAAAAGTCATATTGCTGGTGGCCGCGCTTTTCATAGCAGCCATTACCGCCTTCATGGCGCGCAGCATGTTTAATGGAGCCGCAGCGCCGCAGGCTGCTGCGGCGCCGGTTGCGGAGCCAACGGGACCGAGTGTACTGGTCGCCACCAGAGCATTGCCTGTAGGGACAATCATTACGCCAGACAGCTTTCGCTATCAGCCATGGCCAAAAGAACTCATCGACGAGAACGCGTATTTTCTGGAAGGAAAAGAGGGCAACTCATCGGAAAGTCTCGTTGGTACCGTAGTCCGCTCTGCAGTGACAGCCGGCCAGCCGATTACACAAGGTTCACTTGTGAAACCCGGCGACCGAGGTTTCCTTGCGGCAGCGCTTGGACCCGGGATGCGCGCCATTACCGTTCCAGTATCATCATTGACTGGGGTTGCTGGATTCGTCTTTCCAGGTGACCGGGTCGATCTGGTGCTTACGCAAAATGTTGCTGCGGCTGCCGGAGGACCACCACTTAAGGTGTCCGAAACAATTATTCGCAACCTGCGTGTACTTGCAACCGATCAGCGCTCACAACCATCGGTTGATGAGAACGGAAATACGATTGTTGCGGAATACAAGCTGGTTACACTTGAGTCCACACCGCGGATCGCCGAAAAAATTACTGTTGCACAGTCAATCGGCACAATCAGCCTGGCGCTTCGTGCCTTGGCCGACAATGCCGCTGAATTGGAACAGGCGCTAGCCTCCGGTGACGTGAATATTCCCGAAGGCGCAACTGCCGAAGAAGAACAGGCAATTGTCCGTTCGGTCGCGCAACGTCCCACCGCTGGAAAGAGCAGCTATGCGACTGGCGGCGACGTATCGAGGTTCCAGCGCAGCACAATTCCGGCACAAACGCCTGTAGCGGTCGCTACCGAAACGGCCCGGACACAAAAGCAAGTCGAGAAAATCATGAAGGGTCCTATTGTCCGCGTCTCACGCGGCGGTGCTGTGACCGAAGTCGACGTTAGCCGGAGATAATCACATGGCACATTTTCAGAAAATCAAATCAGGCTTTGCTGCCGCAGCTCTTGCCGCAGCGATGGGAACCTCAGCACTGGTGGCTGTATCGACCCCAGCATTCGGTCAGTCGTCCAAGGAAGGCAAGGTCATTGTCCTGTCGATTGGGCGTGGGCAGCAAGTCAACCTGGGCACGAACATCACCGATGTTGTCGTTTCCGATCCAGCTGTCGCAGATGTTGAAGTCAAAACTGGCCGCCAAATTTACATATTGGGCAAAGGTCCTGGCGAAACCAACATTTACGCAACGGATGCAACCGGACGGACGGTATATTCTGCAACGGTACGCGTCGGTAACAATTACGACTCGATCCAGCAGATGCTATCGCTCGCAATGCCAAATGCCGACATTCAGATAGCAACTATGAACGGTGTCATATTGCTGACAGGAACCGTACAGCAGCCGCAGGAAGCAGCCGAAGCTGAGGAACTGATTACGGCCTTCACCTCGGGCCAGGGCAAGGTCGTCAACCGGATCAAAACCGCAACGCCGCTGCAGATCAACCTTCAGGTTCGTATTGCAGAGGTTAGCCGTTCGCTGGCTAAAGAGATTAACGGCAATCTGCAGGCATCGAAGGCCGGAACCAACAGTTCGGGCGATCCATATCTGTTCGGTATAGCCCGCGGCAGGGATTTTGTCGCCAATGGCTCGGTAGTCTATCCCGATGGTGTCACTACAATTCCCGCCTTGGGGAAACTTTTCGGCCTGGATATCGCCGCGGCTTTTGATTTGTCCGAAAGAAGTGGCCTTGTGTCTACACTGGCCAATCCAAACTTGACCACGGTTTCCGGCGAAACCGCCGAATTCCTGGTGGGTGGTCAATTTCCGGTGCTGACATCGTCGGATAATGGCGTTTCCATCAGTTATCAGAACTATGGCGTGAATCTTACTTACACGCCGGTTGTTCTGGCAGATGGACGTATTTCGCTGAGAATTAGGACAGAAGTGTCTGACATTTCGTCGCAAGGTGCAATACGTTCTGGTGGCTTTGAAGTGCCCGCCACAACCAATCGCATGGCCGAAACGACCGTTGAGCTAGGGTCGGGACAAAGCATGATGATTGCTGGACTTCTGAAAAACGAACTCGGCAGCTCAGTAGACAAGACGCCTGGCGCAGGTGACATTCCTGTTCTGGGCGCGCTGTTCAAATCGAACGGCTGGCGGCGGAACGAAACTGAGCTCATGATCGTCGTCACGCCTTATCTCGTGAAGCCGGTTTCCGACAGCGAGATCGCGCTACCGACCGACGGCATCCATTCTGTTGATGACGCGCAGCGCATTTTGTTGGGCAAGAATATCGAAAAGAAAAAGAGCATGGAGCGGCCGATGCCGACAATTGCTCCGACGCCGGTCAATGGCCCAGCGATGACAACCATCAGCGACGCTGCTCCGGTAACTGCCAGAAAAACCGAGAAGGTGGCGGTGCAGTCCGCCGTTACCGGCCCCGGTTTTAGCTTCGACAATTGATACCAGCTCAGGAGAACGATTATGCGTAACATGAAATTCCTGACCGCCGCGACAGTCAGCTTCAGCTTGGCCGGTTGTGCAGCGGGTTCGCTGGGAACGAGCAACACATCGATGTATTCGGTGCACCAACCCGTGGTCGAGCGGCTGAATTATGCAATAGACCTGAACAGCAACGGCGATGGCATCTCATCGTCCGAACAGGTTCGGCTTGATGAATGGTTTGACGCACTGCGTCTTGGATATGGCGACCGCGTGTCGATCGATGCCGGTTCGGGCTATGTCGGTGCGGCAGCGAAAGGCGCAGTATCGCAAGCTGCCGCGAAACGGGGAGTGCTGATCGAAGGCACATTGCCAGTCACCGCTGGCGAAGTGGCCCCGGGCATGTTCCGCGTAGTGGTAACACGCTCCAAGGCAACGGTCCCGTCTTGCCCTGACTTTACCACTGACCATGACCGCAACTATAACGCTAGCAATCACAGCAATTACGGTTGTTCTACCAACAGCAACCTCGCGGCAATGATCGCTGATCCCGAAGACCTTGTTCGCGGTCGCGAAAACAAGAAACTCGACGGCAATAGCGGTAAGAATGCGGTCAATACCTACAAAACAAAGACCGGAGGCAACTGATGAACGCTCCTTGGAAATCTGGCGTGGCGGGTACACGCGACCCAATTAACGCATATCTTTGCGACGACCTGACGCTCGATG
>JBGSPK010000412.1:0-2970 GCA_041738665.1 Sphingorhabdus sp.
CCCGTCTGGAGCTTGGAATGCTATGACCGAAGTCAAAACAAGAGCGCGCCCCGCCGCCGTCAACCTGACCCCGGCATCCGAGGCACGCATCGCCGAACTGATGGCCAAGGCCCCTGCCGATGCCATCGGCGTCAAACTCTCTACCCCGCGCCGTGGTTGCTCTGGCCTCGCATATTCGGTCGATTATGTGAGTGAAGCCGTGCCTTTCGACGAGAAAATCGAAACTCCCGGCGGTGTGCTCTACATCGACGGCGGATCGGTGCTCTATCTGGTCGGCAGCACGATGGACTGGGTCGAAGACGAATTCGCCGCCGGTTTCGTCTTCAACAACCCCAACGCAACCGGCAGTTGCGGTTGCGGCGAGAGCTTTACCGTTTAGCCTTCCCATCAAAGTATTACTTTGATGGAGCCCGTCTAGAAGTCGAATTGCAGGCGGAAGGCAACGCCCACATCTTCAGGCGCGCTTTCAAAATGCCCCGGTTCTTGCCGCCAAAAGATGTTCGATGAAAAATATCCGCCGTCCAACGGCATCACCCACGCAAGCTCGCTCGAAATCTCGCGACCGGTTGGCGCAAGGCTGAACCGGCGAACGCCGAATGTCGGTGTCAACGTCGCGTAATCATAGGCAATCGGTAAGTTCAGCGACAATCCGCCGGTGGTCACACGCAACGGTTGAGCAACGCGAAACGCCAGTCGGTCGCCACGCATCACCGCATTGGAGCGGCTGACATCGAACGAAAAAGCATCGCTTTTGAGCAGGCTTTGTCCGGCGACCGATACGCCTGCATTGGCGTAAGTCCGCCCCTGCCGCCAGCTCGCACCCAATGACCAGTCGCGCCCGAGTTGCACCACGCCGTTGCCATCGACAAACAGGCTGCGCGCGCCGCCCTGCCCGATAAAGTCGGCAAAACGCGCGCCAAGTATCGTTTGATCTTCGCGCATCCAGCTTGCGCCCAACGCCAGTCTGGCTGGGCCAATTTGTCGGTCAAACGACATCGCTATCGTCGAATATGGATAGCGATTGGTACTGTTGCGCGCGAATTCGATGCCGGCACGCTCGTACAATTGGGCTTCGCCGACTTCAACGCTGCCGGTCAGACCGAATGTGCCGACCTGCTGACGAAGCGCGAATGAGTTGCCAGGCAGGCGTTCGAATCCGTTTTCGTGCCTCGCCTCGGTAGCGGTCAGGAACGCGGCGGCTTGCATGCCCTGCAAGGCAGCAACCTGTCCGGCGGCGGCTTGCCTGATCCCGAGGCTAAAGCGCATGTCCTTCGAGATGGCGGCGCTCACGCGTCCGGCCAGTATCCGCGCCTGACGCTGCTGCCAGTCCGACAATGCCAGAGGCAGAATCTGGGCGCCACCGACACTGTTTCCGCTGATGGAAAATGCCAGCTCTGTCGTTCCAGCACTTACGCTGACGGACCGGCCCTGATTTACCAGCGCTGGAGTCAGCCGCAAGCGCTGTGCCGTTGCATTCAGGCCGTGCGCCAGATCGATGTCATACGCCCGTCCATAGCTGTCCAGAATGACGGCATTCAATGAGCGGTTCGACAAAGCGACGTCGCCCATCGCGCCCGACGTCGTGCCACCATTTCCCGCCACTGGAACAATTGTCGTTGTTCCCGCCAATGTGGTCGTTCCTGCAGGCGCAAAAGCCCGCGCAATGTCCAATATACCGCGCCCGTAAATTGCGTCGGTGCCGGTTGCGCCAGCATCGCGCGCGCTTGTCAGTAGCAGATTGACAATCTGCGCACCGGTCAGATTAGGAAAGGCTTGGGCCAGTAACGCCGCAGCACCTGCAACCTGCGGGGCTGAGAAAGAGGTTCCGTTGAATACGCGGACAAAGGTTTGTCCGTTCTGGTCAAAGCGATAGATCGTATCATTCTGATATTCGCAGCAAATACCTTGGCCCAACGCTGACAATACCGTATTCTGCGACGCGCCTGCTTTGTTACTAAAATCGGAAATGACACCCTGATCATTTACCGATGTGGCGATGATGACCAGGCCATTGCCGTTCGCAACCAGCGCCTGTGCAAAAGGGCTTGGGTTATTGGGGTCGAACGCCGGCGCGGCGTCATTTGCTTCGTTACCGGCGGAAACAACCACTACGATCCCTGCCGAAGTGGCTCGATTTATGGCATTGCGCAGCGACGTGGTGGCTCCCCCTGCACCGCCCAGTGATATATTGATTACCCTCGCGCCTGCATCGACGGCGCGGTTAATCCCTGCAGCAATCGCCGAGTCAAAGAATGAACAATTGGCCTCTGTTTCACCAGCGTCCGGCGTCGTACAGCTGCCCGCCTGATCGGCACGAAGTGCCAATATCGTGGCGTTGAAGGCTATGCCATGAACATCGCGATCATCTTTGGCCGCAGCAATAACCCGCGTCACCGCGGTGCCATGACCATCATCATCGCCCAACCCGCGGTTGCCACCGGTTACGTCTGCCGATTGCGGATGGATGCGTCCGGTAAACTCGTGGCTGTTTGGGTCAATGCCTGAATCGATAACCCCGACGGTGACGCCAGCTCCAGTCGCGCCTGCCTGATAGGCTGTAATCGCATTGTGAAAGCCAGGGCCATCCGATCTGTTAAACTCTGCCGTAGCAAAATTGGTTGTCGTTGGCGGCGGGGGCGGGGGCGGGGGAGGAGGCGGTGCGGGCGGGGGCGCGACGACCGGTGGTGGTGGCGGGGGGGTAGGAGTGGAGCTTACACCGCCACCGCCACCGCAGGCCGAAAGCGTCAGCGCAAATATCACAGAACTTCCGACTGCAATTTTACGGTCGATTTTTGCAGAATTCATAACATTGCGGCCCTTCCCATAACCCAAGCCATATAGCCGGAGTTCGCTTTCCCAAAACTTAACATTAATTTGGGCTGTTGAGATAATGCTAACAGGTCGTTACGCGGCGCTAATGGACACAGCTTTTTCTGATATCGATACATGGATTTTTGATCTCGACCTGAC
>JBGSPK010000426.1:0-6537 GCA_041738665.1 Sphingorhabdus sp.
GCGCATGATATCGCCTGCATTGGCGATGCCGGGCAGGAACGGAATGCCCTTGGCAACGGCTGCTTTGCCAAGGCTTTCAGTCAAGCCGGGCGACACGATAAACTCGGCGCCTGCCGCAATCGCACTTTCGAGGCCAGCGATATCGACGATTGTCCCTGCCCCGACAATTGCGCCGGGAACCTTCTTCATCTCGGCTATGACGTCGAGTGCCGCAGCCGTGCGAAGCGTTACCTCAAGCACCGGCAACCCGCCCGCGACCAACGCCTCTGCTATCGGCCTTGCATGTGCAACATCTTCAATTACCAGCACAGGAATGACCGGTGCGGTACGCATCACGGTTTCAACGGGTTTCATAATGCGTGCTCCTGGGCATAAGCTGCCGCAGCGCCGAACAGGCCTGGCTGCGGATGGGTTATCAATTTGACGGGAATACCGGACATCAGTGATTCAAACCGTCCCTTGGCGTGGAAGCGCTCGGCAAAGCCCGAGCGAACCAATATATCCTTTATCCGGAGCCCAAGGCCGCCAGCAATGACAACACCGCCAAAGCCGCCCTGCGCCAGTGTGACGTCGCCAGCCACGCTGCCAAGCGAAAGGCAGAAGCGGTCGACTGCCGCGGCGGCGAGGCTGTCGTCGCCCGACATTCCGAGCTGCCACAATTGCTTGTCGTCGAATTGCTGGACCGGACGACCTTCGAGTGCAGCCAGCGCCTCGTATATTTCGATCAGTCCGGGGCCGGACACCACGCGTTCGACCGACACGCGGCGATACCGCTTGCGTAACCGGTCGAGCAGTGCATCCTCGATGCTATCAAGCGGCGCAAAATCAATATGCCCGCCTTCGGTGGCCTGCACATGATAGCCATCAGCCTTGCGCCGGACATGCGCTACACCGAGGCCGGTTCCGGGACCGATAATGCTGATCGTTCCATTTTTTGCAAGCGGTTGGTCAGGACCAGTCAGATGCAGAAAATGTTCCGAACCCGCTTGCGCAACGGCATGGCCGACTGCTCCAAAGTCATTCACGATCACAAAACTGTCGACATCCAGTTTCTCGCACACCAACGAACGGCGAATGATCCACGGATTGTTGGTGAGCTTGATAACGTCAGCATCAACCGGTCCGGCAATCGCAATCGCGGCGGCGCGTGGTAGCGGCTTGCCCGTGATCCGGCCAAAATCCTCCCACGCGGTTTGAAAGCTCGCATGCTCCGCGGTTTTCAGCGTGACCGCTTCGCCGAGATCCACAACGCGTCCGCCCTCGACTTCGGCAATTGCAAAGCGGGCATGGGTGCCGCCGATATCAACCGAGACGATCTGCATCACAGACCAGCTGCCGCCAGCATCGCTGAACCGCCCTTCTCTGCTTCGTCTGCCGTGGCACGCATCAAAGCGAACAATTCGCGGCCGGTCCCGACATGCGGAGGCGGCATCGGTACGGGCATCCGTGCTGCCCATTCGGCCTCATCAACCAGAACATCAAGCGCGCCACGACTGGCGCAGAGCCTCACGATGTCGCCGTCCTGTAATTTGGCAATGGCACCGCCACGCGCGCCTTCGGGGCTCAGGTGGATGGCCGCCGGCACCTTGCCCGATGCGCCAGACATACGCCCATCGGTCACAAGCGCGACCTTGAAGCCCTTGTCCTGCAATACGCCCAGCGGCGGCGTTAGTTTGTGCAATTCGGGCATCCCGTTTGCTGCCGGTCCCTGAAAGCGGATCACAACGATAACATCGCGGTTAAGTTCGCCTGCCTTGAACGCGGCCAACGCGTCATTCTGGTCGTGGAACACGCGCACCGGTGCCTCGATGGTCCAACGGCTTTCGTCGACTGCGCTGGTTTTAAAAGTCGCGCGGCCGAGATTGCCCGTCACCAACCGCATCCCGCCATCGGCGCTGAACGGATTGGCCGGCGGGCGGAGCATCGTTTCGTCAGCGGTGACCGCAGGCGCATCGCGCCAAGCAAGCGCTTCGCCGTCGAGCACCGGTTCCTGACCATAAGCGGTCAAATCATCGGCAGCGACTGTCATGATGTCGCGGTGGAGCAACCCGGCGTCGAGCAGCTCGCGAATGACATAGCCCATGCCACCTGCCGCGTGGAAATGGTTCACGTCACCCGAACCGTTGGGATAGACGCGCGCAATCAACGGCACGACCGAAGACAATTGGTCGAGATCCTCCCAATCGATGATGATCCCCGCAGCACGCGCAATCGCCGGGATATGCAAGGCATGGTTAGTCGAACCGCCTGTCGCCAGCAAGCCAACGCAGGCGTTCACAATCGCCTTTTCATCGACGCAAAGGCCGAGCGGACGATAATCGTCGCATTCCCAACCAATTTCGGCGAGCCGGTGGACGGCCGCGCGGGTGAGTTCGGTTCGGAGTTTCGTACCCGGATTGATAAATGCAGCGCCGGGTATGTGGAGGCCCATGACCTCCATCATCATCTGGTTCGAATTTGCGGTGCCATAAAAGGTGCAAGTGCCAGCGCCGTGATAGGAGGCAGCTTCGGCCTCCAACAGCTCTTCGCGCCCCACCTTGCCCTCGGCGTAAAGCTGACGGACCCGCTGCTTTTCCTTGTTGGCCAAGCCGGATGGCATGGGTCCGGCTGGCACCAATATCGTCGGCAAATGGCCGAACCGCAACGCGCCGATCAGCAGGCCAGGAACAATCTTGTCGCAAATGCCAAGCATAGCGACGCTTTCGAACATCCCGTGGCTGAGCCCGACCGCGGTCGCCATCGCGATGACGTCGCGGCTGAACAAAGACAGCTCCATCGAGTCCTGACCCTGCGTGACGCCGTCGCACATCGCGGGCACAGCACCTGCGACCTGAGCAGTCGCGCCAACTTCACGCGCAAAAATCTTCATCTGTTCAGGGTAGCGGCCATAAGGCTGATGCGCCGACAGCATATCGTTATAGGCACTGACGATGCCGATATTCATCGACTTGCCACCACGAATAGCTGCCTTGTCATCGCCGCTAGCAGCAAATCCGTGCGCGAGATTGCCGCAGCTGAGCGTTGGCCGATTGACGCCGACATCGCGTTGCCGCGCAATCAGGTCGAGATAAGCCGCGCGGCCGGGCTTTGATCGCTCGACGATGCGTGCGGTCACCGCTTCCAATGCCACGTGCATCTTACTCATGCCAGCTCACTCCATCACGTTCGGCGAGCGCAATCGCCGCATTTGGCCCCCAGCTTCCCGCGCCGTAATTTTTTGGCTTCAGGCCTGTGGTTTTCCAGAGCTCGCGGATGGCATCGACCCATTTCCACTGCGCTTCCACCTCGTCGCGGCGAACGAATAAAGTCTGGTCTCCTTCGATGAGGTCAAGCAACAACCGTTCGTAAGCGATTCGACGGCGCGACCCGGCAAATGCGGTGGTCAGCGACAAATCGAGCGGCACCTCCTGCAACGTGATGCCGCCGCGATCCAGCCCGGGCTCCTTCGCCATAACCAAAAGCCGCACATATTCCTCCGGCTGCAGCCGGATGACGAGTGTATTGGCCTCTAGCCGCCCGCCGCGCTGCTTGAACACATTATGCGGTACCGGCTTGAACTGGATGACAATCTCGCTTCGCCGTTCGGGCAAGCGTTTGCCGGTACGCAGGAAGAACGGCACCCCCTGCCAGCGCCAATTGTCGACATAGGCCTTGATCGCGACAAAAGTTTCGGTGTCCGACGGCTTGCCGAGATCGCTGTCATAGCTTTTGACCGCCTCGCCCTTGACCGCACCGTCGCCATATTGGCCGGTGACGACATCGCCCTCAACCACAGACCGAAGCGCGCGCAGGACCTTGACTTTTTCGTCTCGGATCGCGGTCGCGTCCAGATTGGCAGGCGGCTCCATCGCGGTCAGCGCGACCAGTTGCAGCATATGGTTTTGGACCATATCACGCATCGCGCCGGTGTCGTCGTAGAAGCCTGCACGGCCCTCAAGACCAACGGTTTCGCTCACGGTAATCTGCACATGCTCGATGGCATTGGCGTTCCACAACGGCTCGAACAGCATATTAGCAAAGCGCAAAGCCATCAGGTTTTGCACGGTTTCCTTGCCGAGATAATGGTCGATGCGGAAGGTTCGCTTTTCGGGGAATACCGCATTGACCGCGTCGTTGATTTGACACGACGACGCCAAGTCGTTGCCAAGCGGTTTTTCCAGACCGATGCGGACATTATCACCGGCTAACCCGGCACTTTCCAAGCCCTTGATCGTCGGTTCGAACAACGACGGCGCGGTCGAGAGGAAAATCGAAAGGCCACCCGAAATGTCGCCAATCTTTTCGGCGAGCGCGGCAAATCCGTCAGACTTTGATGCGTCCAGCGCTTGATAAAAAAGTCGCTTCAAAAAGGCGTCGATCATGCCCTCTGCCTTGCGGTCATCGGGTAGAAATTCGCATAAAGCAGCGCGCGCAAATTCGCGGAATTCTTCGTCAGTGTAGGCGCTGCGTGCGGTGCCGAAAATGCGCAACGCCGGATCAATCAATTCGTCGGCATGAAGCGCATAGAGCGACGGCAGCAGCATCCTCCGCGACAAATCACCAGTCGCTCCGAATAACAACAAGGTTGAACTATGGTCGCTCATTTTCGTCCATCTCCAACGGCTGCGCAGAGTTCACGCGCCGAAATCGTGACACCCCTTAACCCGCAGACAGTGAGCGTCTAGCGCTTATTCGTATGCACCGGCATCAACTTACGACAAGCGCGCGTTGTTCGGCGATACCCATCGATAATATAACGGGATCGCCCGCCTGCCGCGTCTGAAAATCCATTTTGCCCGACAATCCGCGCCAACCCGACGCAATGAGCGATTGTGCGGTCGGCGCGCCGAGGGTTGTACCGGGGCCGAGGACGATGACCTTGTCAGGCGCAAATTCGGCGGCCGCAACTTGCACTGCTCGAGTGAAATCATAGACGGAGTTGAGCTGAGCGCCCAAGGTATAGTCATAAATCGCTGCGGGATCGAACGCCTTCGGGGACCAGATTTTGCCCTGCCCGTCGATGGCGGCAACCGCGCCGCTGCCGAAATCGTCCACCGGATTGGCTTCGCGCGCCATTGGCAATATGTGATCGAGCAACGAACTGTGAAACGCCGCATGATGCATTAGCCGCATCGGGAAGCGGTCGTCTTTGGGTAGGCGTTCGGACATCCATTTGAGGCCGGGGTCGTCGGCCGCGAACACAACCATCCCGCCGAGCCTAATCGAAATATGGATCGCTATATCGGGTATTTCCTTAGCTTCAGCAACCAAAGCACTTACGAAATTGGCTTTTTCGGGATCGACCCGCCAATCGGCATCGACAATCGGCCACACAATCTGCCCGCCGGTGCCCTGGCTGTGCATCAAGCCACCCATATTGTTGACCAGCCGCGCGCCGCCTTCGAAATCCAATATGCCTGCACAGGCGAGCGCTAGATACCAGCCCATCGAATTGCCAGTGACCGCAATTATGTCATAGCGCTCACGGTCAATCGCAGCAAAATCGGCAAGCGCGCAGGCGTAGATAAGCAGCGAGGCATTATCCCCGGTCATATGCACCGACGGCGCATATTTCTCGGCATTGTCCAAATCGGAAACCGGCAATTGCCCCTGCGACCGGCGAAGGTCATCAAGCATCGCAACCATGTCGCTTTGATCCGGATGATAGGTTTTCAGATAACTTAGTTCGGAGGCATTGTACGTGCCGCGACCGGGACAGATGACGAGCGCTTTTTCCTTCATGCCACTGCCGCCTTTGCCGCTTCTATTATCGAAGCTCTGCTTGGCAAAACCAGCTCGGCGGCTGGACCAAGCGGTATGAAGCAGTCCTCAGCGGTAATTCTCGAAACAGCATCACCACGTCCAGCCTCAGTCAATATCGTCATAAGCTTCTCGCTCAGGCTGCCCGAACGACGGCTTTCATCGACGATCAGGATATTGGCGCAATCGGCCACCGCAGCAACGATTACCTTGTCGTTGAGCGGATGCAGCCAGCGGAGGTCGATGATGCGTAAGTCCATGCCTGCGGTACGCAATTCGGCTTCGGCCTGTCGAGAGAGATAATAACCATTTCCATAGGTTATGATTGCAAGCTGAGCTCCCGTCCGATGCTGGTGTAATTCCCCGAAAGCAATTTTGTGCGCGTTGTCGGGTGCAGCATAAGGCGCGGTCCAGCCGCCGTCATCAGGCGCCAAGAGGTCGGTTGTGTGATAGAGCGCAATCGGCTCTACGAATATCACAACGCGCCCGTCTTCATGTGCGAGCCGCACACATTCGCGCAGCATAGCCGGTGCGTCGGCAGCACAGGACGGGACAGCGACAATAATACCGGGGATGTCGGTGAGCACGGCGAGACTATTGTCATTGTGGAAATGCCCGCCAAAGCCCTTTTGGTAAGGCAGACCCGCAATCCGCACGACCATCGGGTTGCGATATTGCTTGTTGGAAAAAAACGACAGGGTCGCCGCCTCGCCGCGGATCTGGTCTTCAGCATTGTGGATATAGGCGAGAAACTGGATTTCGGGGATTGGCACAAAGCCGTTGTGTCCCATGCCGATG
>JBGSPK010000440.1:0-29093 GCA_041738665.1 Sphingorhabdus sp.
CCAGCTGGGGTTCGAATAGCCGCACCGCTCTGCCTGATCGGCAAGGATCAACATATTGATCCCGCGATATTGTTGACCGGTCGCGCGGGTCGGTAGGCCATAGGTTAGCCAATCGCGTTCCCATGGGCGGGTGCCGTTCTCTAGCGCCTCGATAAAGCGCTGCGTTATGTCGGCGTGAATGTCTTGTTTCATGGGTCGGACTCCATTTCCGGTTGATGATGTAATTATTCTAATAGAATAGATATAATGTTGTCAATAGGAATAATTATCGCAGATTTCCGCCAATCTTGCCGATGCAGCGCGCCAACGGCGCGCGGTGCGCATCGGCTCACTATTCCTCGCCCTGACCCGTGCGGATAGGCGCTCGGTCGAGGCGGTGCACGTGCCTATGGCTTGGCTTACCCGATCCCCGACCCATTGATTTCAAGCAAGATATCGGGCCGATTTTTGGCTGTGCCTCGTGGGTCGGGGGTGTTCCGAATGTTCTATGGCTATTTTTACGATATCACGCAATATCAATAGGTTAGCGAAATTTTCTGCCGTTCTGTTCTGGGCGGCAAGGCTCACATGCGCGACACATGCGATCACGCCTTATGCGCGCGTAAAACGCGGAACATAGAACAAATGCACTATTGGCGTTCTATTACATACACTTAGCCTGTTCTAAGCATAGAACATTTAGAACGGTTGCAGATGGGTTATTGCCAAATAGACGAATTGCATGATAGCACCGCCGCCCATGACTTCGATCAATCCGTCGCACCTGAATAAAAAAGGGTTCGGATATTCCGACAAGGCCTGTGCACGGGTGTCGCGGGGCGTCGTCGCGGCGCTGGCTGGGGAATTTTTGCTAGAACGGCGCGCGCAGCTGGTCGCCGGTCGGATCGAGGCTGGTTTTATCGACCTGGCTGCGGCGACATTGGCCGCGAACCGCGTGGGCATCCTATCGACGGATTTCTGCGGGTTTCAGCGGGTCGAGCGCACCGGAGTCTGTCTGGTTTTGTCTGTCTGGTTTCGTGAAAGGCGCGCTAATGCGTCGTTTGCAAAGGCATGTCCGCTAATTGGGAATTTGCCGCGCCTCTGCCTCACTGGCCTTGCTGGGGGGGTGGCATCGCGTTTGCAGCGGCCAGATCGGCGACGGGGTGCGACCCCCTCGGCCCGGCCCGCGCTGTCGGTATGCCCGTCGCGCAGCACGCGCTGGCAGATTTGGAAAAAGGTTCACCTCGGGCTAAAAATGCCCTCGATATCGCGCTCCACGCCTTGCTGGTTTGGGGCTGGCTTGGCCAAGGCGCGCGAAATCTATCGAGGCCGCATGGGGTCGGGGGTGCGGGCGGTGCGCGAAAGCGTTTTGAACGGGCGCCTAGCGCACCGCCCAATTGGCACAGGTCGATTTTTGCAGCTTGAGGTCGGGGTACAAGCGAGGTTTTCCAGTCGCTTTGAGTTGAACGGAATCGGGAAGCTATGCTCGGTTGCGTGCCATGTCAACTAACGTTTCGAGCCTTGAAAAAGCATGGCATGATGCTGCGCGCGATGGCTCTACAGGTGAATTTGCGCCGGTCGGAATATTCGGCACCGAAGTTTCTCCCGCGCAAATGGATATGCTTGCCGATGAAAATGGCAAGATGCCCGCTAATGTATTTTCGATCGCGCGCTCCAAAGGGCCGGGCAGGCCGAAGGGGTCGGTCAACAAGGCTAGCCGCGACCTAGAAAAGTTTTTACTCCACAAATATGGCTGTCCAGTTGAGTTCATGGCCAGCGTGCGGGCAATGCCGTTGGACCAAATCACCCATGCGTTGATGGACGCCGAAGGTTATTCGAAGCGCGAAGCAAAATTATTCGAGTTGATCGACAAGGTTGAAGAATTGCAATTGAAGGCGCTGACCGAAAATTGGTCGGAAGCCAAGTTGAAGCTACTCGACCGGATGCTTGACCGCGTTGAAAAGGCGGCATCGAGCATGAAGGCCAAGCCGGGCGATCTGGCGACGAAAGCCTTGTCGTTGCAGTTGGCAGCGGCGCGTGACGAGTCCCGATATGTTCGCAGCCCAATGCCAGTGCAGGCCACGGTCACGCATAAATCTGACGGAACGCTTATCATGGCCGGCGCGGTGCCGTCGAGCGAGTGGCAGGGCGATTCCGGGCCAGTCGGGCAAGTCATGCGGCGCATTGCCGACGGGGTGAACACTGGCGAAATCGACGCTTCGCAGCTGAAAGATATCCGAATCGTCGATGCTGAATATCATGTTGTTGGCGAAGATGACGACGATATCGACGAGGACGACGATTGAGCGGCTTTGCGTCCTTGATGGCCCCTGTAGGTCCAAAGGCAGAGGCGTTTGTCAATGACCGTCGTTTGCTGACGGGTATCATGGGGCCGGTTGGGTCGGCAAAAACAACAAGCTGCATCCGCAAGATCGTCAACAGCGCGTTGTGGCAAAAGCCGGGACCGGACGGCGTGCGGCGCGTGCGCTGGGCAGCGGTCAGAAACACATATCCGCAGCTTGAACGCAACGTGTTGAACAGCTGGTTTACATGGTTCCCCAAGACAAAGACCAACTGGAATGGCAAGGAAATGTGCCAGCGGTTGAACCTGGACGTGATCGATGCGCGCACGGGCGCGAATATGCCGATCTACATCGAAATCTATTTCATTGCGCTGAATGAGCGCAGCGCCGAAGAAGTTCTGCGCGGGCTTGAATTGACCGGCATCTGGATCAACGAAATGGACACGGTTGACCCGAATGTCTGGTATTTCGGCGTCGGTCGTATCGGGCGTTATCCCAGCGCCAAGGATGGTGGCTGCGCATGGTCGGGTATCATCGGCGATTTCAACGCGCCGGATATCGATAATTATACCTATGACCTCTTGGTCGACCAGAATTTGGGGATTGACGAGGAAACCGAAAAAGAACTGCGCGTGCAGTTGGGTGAACGGTACGGAATCGGATTTTACCGACAACCGGGCGGTCGATCGGTGAACCCGCCGCCAGAGAATATTCAGAATTTGCCAATGGGTTATTATCCGACGCAGATCATGGCCTATGCACGCAAGCCGAACATGCTGCGCCGAATGGTCGATAATGAATTTGGCACGACGGTCGATGGTCAACCAGTCTATCCCGAATATAACCCGTCGCTGCACCTCGCTACTACGCCGTTGCCACCTTTGCCCGATTATCCAATTTATGCGGGGCTGGACGGCGGGCGAACCCCTGCGATGGTATTTTTTCAGGTGCCGGGATATTTCCGCATCCTCAAAGAGCTTGTGGTTTACGATCCAAAAAAGAGCTCAACCGAAGACAAGATTTATCTTGAGCGCATGGGTCCGCGCTATTTTGCTGAATTGGCACGCGAATTCGTGCTTGACCATTTCGGCGACCGCGAAGTCAAGGCGGTTTTTTATGATCCGGCGATCGACTTCGGTGGCGATGATGACGATTACGATTGGTTGAAGTCGTTTCAGAAAGAGTTTCCTTGCAAATACAAGGCGGGCGGTAATGAGGGCAACCGATTGGAGCCTCGCCTTGGTGCGGTGCGCGATTGGTTCAATTCGTCGCCCGGCGGGCAACCCGGCCTTTTGCTGGGCAATGATTGCAAGGTACTGCGGCGCGGTTTTGCGGGCGGTTATTGCTACGATCAAGCCAAGACTTCAACCGGGCTTACGTTGAAAGAAAAGCCAGCCAAAGGGCCGTTCGCGCACATTCAGGACGCGCTGCAATATGGTGCTTTGGGCTATAAAATGCGCGGGTCGGCGATTGAGGGGCAGCGGCAGGATCGCGACCAGCGGCGCAATAATAATCGCCGCGTCAAACACACCGGATATGCAGCATCGGGAGTAAGATAATGTCGTTTTTAAAGCCTTTAATCATTGGCCCGCTGGCAAAATTCTTGCTGGGTAAGCCGAAGAAAGCGCCAGCGGCGCAGATCCAGCAAACCAGAGACACAGGCGCGGAAGAAGTCTTCGCGCGCGATCGGCTTTCGCGGAGGCGCGGGGCCGCGTCGAACGCGATTTTGGGCGCAATGGGCGCTGAATCGTCCACTGGCAAACGCCAGCTGGGCACTTGACGAAGGAGTGAAGTAAAATGACGGATGAAGCACAACCCGTCGCGCCCGAAAAGCTATTCGAGAGCGACGAATTCAAGACCATTTTGGGGGTTACGGTCAACGAAGCTGTGAAAGCAGCACTGATTGGTTACGCGATTACAACTATCGATGAGGTCAAGAGTTACCTCAACGAAAACCTGCCCGATCTGGTTGCGGCGGCTATGCCGGAAACGCCAGAAGCGAAAGCCGCGCGCGAACGGCAAGAGCGCGCCGACCAAGCGGCAGCAGATGCAGAGGCAAGAGAAGCGGCGGATGCGGTGAAAGCCGAAGAAGTTGCCGAAGCCGCGCGCGTCGCCGCCGAGGAACGGGCAGATACAGTGAAGGCCGCGCAAAAGGCATTTGTCGCCGACGAAAGGCTGGCGAAAAAGCAGCCACGCGACCAGGTTGATTATGCCAAGCTGATCGATGCCGAGGGCGATTATGTGATCGTAGCCGACAATGGCGATACCTACTGCCCCGATTGGCGCTTTGCGATCGATGCAAGCCGTCACCTCGATATCCAGAAGGATCGCGGCGTATCGGTTACGGTCGCAATGGACGTTGCCGAATTGCCGGAACGTTTCAGCTTTGCCCGTCTGACGCTTCGCCGCGCGGACGTGAAGGATTCGCCGATATTACGCAGCGAAATCGTGCAGCCCTTTTGGGTGGGCGAAGGTCGCAAGGCGGACTTTCCGGCGAACAGCCTGTTGTTCCGCGTAATCGCCTGATAGCCAGTAAGGGGAAGGTTCATGTTCGACGCGCAGCAAATCATGGCCGATCATCAACGGATGGTCGGTGAGCGGTCGAATTTCGATACGCAATGGGGTGAAGTCGCCGACTTGATCCTTCCCCGTCAGGCCGAATTCAACAGCCAGAATTCAACCGCAGGCGCAGAGCGCAGCAACCAGATATTCGACCCCTATGGCACTCAGGCGCTGGACGATGGCAAGTCGGTATTTACCAGCTATGTGATGCCGCAGGGGTTCCAGCGCATGGTTGCGGCAGAGCCGGAATTGATGAAGAGCAAAGCGGTTGCGACATGGTTTGAAGCCAAGACGAACCGACTGAATTTCTATCGCAACGAATATCGCAGCGGTTTTTCGGACCAATGCGGTGAAAGTGCAGCCAGCCTTTTGGCGTTTGGCAATCAGGGCATGAGCGTCGATTTGCGTTGGGATATCCGCACCGGCAAGCCGGTGGGATTGAAATATAGGTCGGAGCATATCGGGTCGGTCTGGATCGACGAAGATTGGCAAGGCACGATTTACCGCACCGACCGTTGCCTTGAATTGTCGGCAGAGCAAGCGATGCTGAAATGGGGCAAAAAGCTGGAAGCTGCGCCGACCGTATGGAAAGCGGCGAATGAAACCAAAACCAAGGCGAATAAATATGAATTCCTGCACCGCATCGAGCCGAACCCGTCGATTGTCGAAGGTCGCGCCGATTATGCGGGTAAGCCCTATATCAGTTCCTATGTGTCGATATCCGACAAAACGGTAATCGATCATGGTGGCTACGGTTCACCGCGGCTAACCTATTCGCGGTTGAACAAAAGCCCGACCGAAAAATATGGGCGCGGTCGCGGCGTCGATATCCTGCCCGCCTTGAAAGAATTGCAGGCGATCAATATTGATTTGATGGTCGGTGCCGAAATGGCGTTGATGCCGCCGCTTGCCGCACATGAAGATATGCTCGATCAGCAGCTGATCTATGGCGCGCGGCAAATCAGCTATGGCGCCATCAATGCGCGCGGCGAACCGATGGTGCAGCGCATGTTCGACGTCGGCGACGCGACGCCAGCGATGACGATTCAGGAACGGCTTTACGCGATTATCGACAAGGCGTTTTTCCGCGACATGTTGCTGGGCAACAAGGACATGAAAAGCCATGTGACCGATAGCCAGCTATATGAGCGTTTGCAGGAAAAGGGCGTGCTGTTGCAGCCCTTGGCGCGGCAAATGGATGAATGGTTTTCGCCGATGAACGACGCGGAAATCGAGTGCATGGCAATGTTGGGCGAATTCGATGACATGCCGGGCGAAGTGCGCGAAGCGGGCGGCGAAAAGGCGCTGATTTACGACAATCCGCTGACCCGTGCGCAGCGCGCCGAACAAGCTGGCGGATATTTCCGCGTTGCCAGCCAAGTGCTGACAATGGGCCAATATTCACCCGAAGCGGTTAAGGAATTCCTGTCCCTCTATCCACTCCGCAAGGTTGTTCCCGGACTTGCCGAAATCGAGGCGATCCCCGCCAGTTGGGCGGCGACCGATGCGGAACTGGAAGAAAGCGATGCCGCCGACGCGCAGCAACAGGAAGTAACAAACCTGACCGAAGTGGCACCGGTACTGGCTGACGTCACAAAGACATTGAGCGAGGCGCAGGGCAATGTCGCTTAAAGCCGATATGCAGGCCGCGATCGGCGCGGCGCAGGAAAACCGCGCGGCATTGAAGCGGATTACCGCGCGCATGTCGAAGCGCACCGGCCCGGCACGGCGGCTGTTTCTCGACAAGAACGGCAATGTCACTGACGATGCGGCCGCCTTGTTTGCCGACCTCGCACGCCAAGCCGGAATGAACCGGCGCGGTTTTGTGCCCGACGCAGAATTGCGACTATTTCGGGACGGTGGCCAGCACATCGTCCGTTACCTAATCGACCTTTTGGCGATCAATCCTCGCCAGATCGACACCTTGCACCGAAAACTAGAGGGAATAGAGAATGAGTGAAAATGAAGGAGCCGCAGGCGCGGCAGTTGAAAATAACGACGGAGGCGCGGCAGCAGCGGCAGCGATTGCAGCAGCTGCGGCAGCAGGATCGACGGGTGGCGAAGGCGGCGGGCAATCCGGTGCCGATTGGCGCACGGCAATAACCGATGAAGCGTTGCGCGCCGACCCGACGATTGCCAATTACAAGTCGCTCGACGACCTTGTAAACGGCCATAAATCGACCAAGGCGCTGGCGTCCAGCAAAGTGCCGATGCCGGGTGAAACGCCCGAAAGCCAGCAAGCGTTTATGGACGCCACGCGACCCGCCGATGCCTCGGTTTACGAAATTTCCGTGCCCGAAGGAACGCCGCCAGAATTCGCCGAAGGCTTCCGCGCGAAGGCGCATGAAATGGCGTTGCAGCCGTGGCAGGCAAAGGCGATCGCAGATTGGAACAACGAATTCGTTGCGGGGCAGTTGAAAGCCGAAAGCGACGCCAGCGAGAAGGAAGTTGGCGAATTCAAAAAATCCTATGGGACGAATTACGACGCGCAGCTGGGCAAGGTCGGTTTGATGCTGGAACAGGCAGGCGTCGAATTGCCGGAAGAAGATTTGGCGAAGCTGGATGCCAAGATCGGCAGCGCCAATCTGCTTCGCTTCATGTTTGATATCGCGGACCGTATTGGTCCGCTTGAACATGTGCGCGGCGATGAGATTCCCGGCATGGATGGCGGCGTTGCGCCCGCGCAGGCCGAAGGCGTCCTGAAAGAAAAGGAAACCAATGCCGAGTGGCGCAAGAACGCGCTGAAAGAAGGTACGCCGGAGCGCAAGGAATATGACCGTTTGACGCGCTTGGCGGCGCAGCATCGCCACGCACAAATCCAACGTGGAAAAGCTGCTTGACGCAATTTATTCTATATGACAAATATCGCGCGTCTGGTTGAGGTCGCAACCTCGTTAGCCCGCTGGATTTGAAACCCATCGGGCTAACCCAAACTAACCGGCATCCCCGCGCAAGCGGCCCCGGTGCAAGCCTGTAAGATAGGCAGGTCGAGCGGACCCAAAGCGCCAGAGCGGCCCAGGGAGGAACCTGCATCCCCGCTTGAAATCCATGAAAAACGATTTTGAGCGAAAGGATAGGCCAAATGGGACAAGATTATGCCGATACAATGGCAACCGTACAATTTGAGAAGGCAGTCGAATTCCAGCTTTTGGAAATCAAGGATGGCTTTGAAGCCATGTGCGATTTCAAGGGCGGCGTCGTGGGCGAGAAGGTCGAAATTACCGACCGGTTCAGCACCATGCGCGCCAAGCGGATAGAAGGCCGGTTGCAGAAAATCAGCCACAGCAACCCCGACGTCGAGCGTCGGTTCATTCACAAGCAGAGCAGCGTCAGCGTTCATACCGCGATTGATATGGATGATCAGCTGGCCACGGAAATTCCGCTGGATTCACCACTGGCCACCAATGTCGCCCGCGCGGTGAAGGTTGCTCGTCAGGATGAATTCTTGGTTGGCTTCTATGGCACCGCCTACAAGGGCAAGGAAGGCACCGATCAGGTTTCTTTCCTTGGTGCGAATATCCTCGCAGCGGACTGGACCGGTTCGGCCTTCGATACCGTCATGCGCGGTTTGACCTTGGCCAAGCTGCGTTGGGTGCGCAAACGTGCGCGCCAGTTGATGATCGACCCTGCAATCGAAAAATTGCACATGGGCATCAGCGCCGAAGAAATCGACGATTTGCTGGCCATCAACGAATATATCAGCCGCGATTACAACCCCGACAGTCAAGTTGGCCAGATGGGCAAGCCGCTGAATTCGGGTGCGCAGCAGGCGTTGCAGGACGGCGAACCAACGGACTTCATGGGCATCCATTTCGTACCGATGGAATTCACCAACAGCGAAGCTTATCCCGATAGCTCGGTCGTGGCGCTCAATGGCTCCGGCCATCGCCGTTGCCCGGTTTGGGTGCCTTCGGGCATGTCGGGCCGCGAATGGCTGACCATCCAGACGAAGCGCGATATTCGCTCCGACCTGGACGGCCACCCGACGCAGTTCAGCGCCTATACCAATGTGCGCTATTCGCGTCGCGACGAGAAGAAATGCTTCATCATCGAATGCGGCAATAGCTGATGACGTGACGGGGCGGAAACGTCCCGTCGCCGACCTTTCCGGTCGGAATGGTCCCCGACTAACACAGGAGAAATATCATGCCCGGTTATGGAAGTTATCGTACCGGTGTCAACGACGGCACCGACCCAAGCCCGAAGAAGATTCCCGGCGGGGTCAATGGCGGCAATGTCTGCAAATTTGTCGAACGCTTCGATCTTTCGCTGGCGAATGTCCTCAAGAATATCGGCCAGAATAATCTGATTGCCGAAATTCCCGAAGGTCATGCCATTACGTCGATCAAGGTATCTTCGACGGTATCGCTGACGACCTCTACCTTGTCGTTCGGCACGGCAGCATCGGCAGCGCTTTACGGCGCAGCCAAGGTTTACGGTGTCACGGCTGAAGCGGTTGTCGAATATTTGGCGACCTTGCAACGTGGAGTGTTGCTGACGACACAGCCTGAAACAGCAATCCTTATGACCATTGCAGCGGCAAACCTGCCAGCTGTCGGCATTATCGTGGTGGAAATCGAAACCGTCACCACGGGCTAACGCCTCGGGGTCGCAAGGGGCCGCCCGCCCGCTTTGTTGCTGTTGTCCTTGGCGGGCGGCACCTTTCGAGGGGAATGGCAACAGGGCTGGGCGGGCGGTTTTGTTTTAGGAAGGGCGCGGCATGGCAGAATATCAGAGCGAATCGATCATTGCCAACAAGGCGCTGATCCTGCTTGGCAATACGCAGCGGATATCGAGCCTTGACGATAGCGGCGAGTTGGCCAAAAATCTGCAAGAGCTTTGGGTCATGGCGCGCGTTTCGCTGATCGCATCGCACACATGGAATTTCGCGATCAAGCGCGAAAAGCTGCTTGCCGAAATCGATGAAAATCCGGAATTCGGTTATGCCTATTGCTTCAAAAAACCCGAAGGCATGTTGCGCTGGCTGCCGTGGGCAAAGGGTGAACCTTATTGGTTTGCAGGCGAAGAAGAAGGTGAATTTTTGGTCGCCGATGAAGCGACGATTTACGTGCGCTATCTGGTCGATGTACCCGAAGTCGGCAAATGGCCGCCTTTGTTCTGCGAAAGCATGGCCTATCAACTGGCGGTCGAATATTGTGAAGCCAAGACCGGGCAAAAGGGGCTTGCCGACCGATTGATGGGCGACCTTGATCGCAAGCTTGGCCGTCCCATGTCGGCAAAGCTGGCGGACGGACTTGCCAGCGGCAAGCGCGACCGTGGCAATATCCTTGTCAACAGTCGGTGGGCCATCGCACGGCATTATCCGACCGGCGTGAGCGGGCGATAAATGAGCGTCGTCACCCCGATCATTGCCAGTTTCAATGCGGGCGAAATCACGCCGATGCTCGATGCGCGTACCGACCAGAATGTTCGGTCGATTGCGGTCACAAAAATGCTGGGCTGGGTGCCGACATTGCAAGGTCCGGCAGAGGCCGCACCGGGCACCATATTCGTTGCCGCCGCCAAAGGGCCGAACCGCTTGCTGCCGTTCGAGTATAACGAAACGCAGGGCTATGTGATCGAAGCCGGCGACATCTATATGCGCTTCTACACCAATGATGCGCGCATCGAAACGTCGCCCGGTGTCGCCTATGAATTGGTGTCGCCATTTACCTATGCGCAGTTGCAGGCGGTCGAATGGGACCAAAGCCTTGACGTGCTTTATATGGCACATGGCAGCGTGCAGACGCGCGCCTTGGTTCGCACGACCGCCGACACGTTCGCGTTCAACCTTCTCGAATTGCGCAATGGCCCGTGGGAAAGTCGCAATGCCGATGAAAGCCTGACGGTGAGTGCCAGCGGGACGTCGGGCAGCGTCACAGTCTACTCGTCCTCACCCATATTTGAGGCAGGCGACATCGGCGGATTGCTGGAAATCGAATATAGCGATTTTTCCAGCGTCAAAAGCTGGGAACCGGGGATGCAGATTGCTGGGTCTGCGCTGATCCAATGGGGTGGGCGGGTTTACCAGCATGTCGGCGGCAATCTGCGTACCGGCAGCGTTGCGCCGATCCATATCGAAGGCGATCGCTGGGACGGACAGGACGGGCAGGATATCAACAGCAAGGGGCCGTATGGCTGCATCTTGCGTTACCTGTACGACCGATGGGGCCAGGTGCGGTTCACCGGCTTTACCGACGCCAGTACGATGACGGCAACGGTCGAGCGCCGCCTTGCGGCGACGTCGGCCAGCTGGCGCTGGCGTTTTGGTGCATTCAGCGACCGGCGCGGGTGGCCGCATCATGTGTGCATCTGGCAAGACCGCCTTTGCCTGTTCAAAGACTATAGCGCGCATTTGTCGGCAGTCGGCGGTTATGGGCCGGACTATGCGGATTATTCGCTGCGCAACGAGCTGGGCGACCTTAGCCGCGATATGGCGTTTACCGTCGTTTTGCCGAATCCATCGAAAATCCGGTGGGTGCTTGCCGCCCGCGCTTTGATCATTGGCACCGGCAAGGGCGAACATGTCATTACCGCCGCGTCGGCAGGTGCAGGCATCGGACCCGGCAACGCCGATGTGCCCGAACCGGGCAGCAATGGCAGTGCCGAAGGCCGTGCTTTGAAAGTGGGGCCACGCGCGGTCTATGTCCAGCGCGCCCGCGCAAAACTGTTGCAGATGGGATATGACAGCGGACGGTTGCTGCAACAGGAATCGGAAGACCTGACACGCTTTGCCGACCATATCGGCGCGCGCGGCTTTCGGGATCCAATATGGCAGAAAGAGCCGCACCGTTTGGTCTGGTTGCGCTGCGATGACGGCACGGCAGCGGGTGTGGCGTTCAACCCCGATGAACAGTTGCTGGGATGGTTCAATCGCAGCTTTGCCGATGGGCTTTCGTTGAAAAGCCATGTGTCGATCAGCGACCCCGATGGCCGGTTCGACCAGATGTGGTTTGGGGTGCAGTCGGGCGCAAATCATTGGGTGCTTTTGCAGGCACCGTTCCGCCGTTCGATCGATACGTCGCTCGACAAAATTATGTCCGATGCTTCGGTCGTGATCGATGGTGCAGCCTCGACCGCGATCGCCGCGCCGCATCTGGCTGGCAAGACGGTAGAAGTGATTGCCGATGGCAAGGTACATGACGATGTGATCCTTGACGGCAGCGGCAACGGGACGCTGGCCTATGCGGCGGCGAAGAAAATCGTCGGACTGCCATTTGAAGCGGAAATGGAATTACTGTCGATCGAGGCAGGTAGCGACAATGGCAGCGCGCAAAACAAGCTTGGCCGCGTTCACCGGACTGACGTGTCGATGCTGAATAGCGACGGCATCGAAATCGAAGTGCAGGGCAAAGCGACCCGGATCGAATTGCAGCAAGGTGACAGCCCGCTCGACACCGCGTTCCCGTTGTTCACCGGTTACAAGGAAATTCCGACAATCGGCAATTGGGAGCGCAGCGAAACCCTGCGTATTCGCCGCTATCTGCCAAAGCCAGCGACGGTGCGTGCAGTCATCTTGCATTTGCAGAAATCGTCCACATGATCGCGTTTGAGCCATATCAGGACGGCGATATCGACCGGTTGAAAGTGCAGCCTTCGCAGATAGCCGAGCTTTCCGATAAAGGTTGGTTTGAGCGTGTTATCGAAGGCGGGCCGGTTTGGCGCATGGTTGCGCCGGATGGGGCGATCTTGTTCATCGGCGGATTTTGGGTGCATGATGACGGACCGGATGGCCATGCAAGCATCTGGTGCCTGTTGGCAGATGATAAGCGCAACCTTATGATTGAAATCACCCGCATTTGCAGGCGCGTGATTGCCGCAGCGCAGTGGGCGCGGATCGACATGGTAGCGGACAGAACAAAGGCCGACACAATAAGATGGGCGGCGATGCTGGGCTTTGAGGCAATCGGCCCTTTGCCCGGTTCGGAAACACACGACATTTTCATCTATCCAAGGGAGTCGACCAATGGCTAGCGGCGCGGCACTAATCGGCCTTCAGGTAGCATCGGCGGTTGCCGGTGGATTAAGCGAGAATTCGCAGGCGCGCAAAGAAGCGGCGCAGCTGGATGAAAATGCCCGACTGACGCAATTGAACGGTGAAAGCGACGTCCTTGCGGCGCTTCGTCAGTCCCGCATGGAGGAAGGCGCAGGCGCAGCGGATGCAGCGGCCAGCGGACATCAAGGCATTGGCAGTGGTAGCATCGCCGATCTGATCTATGCCAATGCGCTGGAACGTCAGCGTGAGGCATCGACGATACGGGCCAATGCGCAGAGTGAAGCCAAAGGCTTGCGGTCGCAAGCAACGGCAGCGCGCAGCAGAGGCAAGGCGGCTATTTTCGGTGGCGTGTTCCGTGCGGGCGCGGCGGCGCTGTCCGGCATCCAGAGCCAGAAAGACATGGCGCGGATCGATGCTGCCACCAAGGCAGGGCGAACCGCCGACCTGGCACAGCCACAACGGATCGGGTCGATACCTATCCCGCGCCGGTCAACCACATCGCTGGCGACGTCCTACGGGCGTTCGTCGGTAGGAATGGGGGGCATCTGATATGGCGATCCAACCGCGCATATCGGCCACACCGCGCCGTTCGGCCATACCGATTACGCAAACGCCTGTTTCACCCTTGGCCGATGCGCTGGACGTAGCCGCGCGCACTATGGGGCAGATGGTGCAAAGCGACCGGCAAGCGACCCAGCAAGTCGATGCCGTCAATCATCAACTGGCTGTCAAGCGGCAGCAAGACGAGGATAACGCGCTGTTGTTGCAGCAAGCCGCCAAATGGGCAGAAACCGAAGGCCGGATTGCGGTACGGATCGATGAAGCGCGTCGCCAGCATGGGCCGGGCGGTGCCGGTCATGTCAAATCGGTGCAGGATATCATCGCCGAAGAACAAACCGCTTTCGATGCTGGCTTCGGCCAGAATGAGCGCGTTCGCCAGCGGTATACCGACAATGTGGCGCAGACGGCGGCGCGTTATGAAACGCGCGAAACCATGTATGCCGCTGATCAATTTGACCAGACGCAGGGGAAAAACAGCGAAGCTTATTTGAAGGCAACGGGTAACAGTCTGCAACTCGACCCAAGCCTTGAAAAGATGGACGAAGCGACAAAGCTTTGGGATAATATTGTTGTCGGAATGGCGGCAAATGACGACCGCAAAAAAGAAATTTACCAAAAAGGCAGGGCCAGCCTGTTCGGCGATTTCCTGACTGGCCTTATCAATACCGGCAAATATGATGATGCCGAAAAGCTTATTCAGTCGGGCAAGCTCAACGGTGTTATCGATGACGTGAAGCCATTTGTGCGCAGCATCGAAACCGAGCGTAATGCGGCGCGGATCGCGGTTGAACAGCAGCAGGCCGATATGCGCACCGAAGCGCGCGAAGCGGTGAAGGCTGTCGAAGAAAAGGTGAAGCTGGGCATTAACCCGTCGCAAGCCGAAATCGCGCAAGTGCGGGCCGCAGCTATCTCAAACGGACTGCCCGAAGCCGATATCATTGCGCTTGACGGTATGGGCATCCAGATCGGATTGAACCGCAATTATAACGAAACCGCCGACCCGCTTGGCATCAAGGCCAGCGCGGCGGCAACGCGGCTTGGTGCGAAGGTTGCGGCAGGAACAGCCAGCGAAGCCGAGCAAGTGAGCTATGCGCATTTGAAGGGCATCGGTGACACAAGGGCCAAGGCGCGGGGTGCGCAGCTGAAAGAACAGGCACAGCAGGGAATTGGCGGGCAGGCGGCGGTGTTGGCCGAATTGCGCGACATGCCCGCCGAACAGCGTTACCTTGCCGCAGAGGAAGCCAAGTCCGGCCTTGGCCAGCTGGCATTGCTGGGGCCGCGTTCGCAGCAATATGCGCTTGAAGGCCGAGAAGTGCGCGCGGCGCGCAAGGATGATTTTGGCAAGGCGGACGATGTGAAGGCGGCATTTGCGCGCCGGATCGGCGGCGTCGCGTCGTCGCTGGGCGGTGAATATGACAATATCCAGAACATTGCATGGGATATTTATGCAGGCGAATTGAACGGTCGCGGCGCATCGGGCTGGGACGACGCGCAATTCGACGTGGCGGTCAAGATCGCGCTGGGCGCTACCAAGCGCGACAATGGCCAGTTGCAAGGCGGTGTCGGGCGTGTGCGTGGCAAACAGGTCATATTGCCCGATTGGAAAACGCCCGAAGAATTCGACAAGACATTATCGATGCTGAAATTTGCAGGCGCGATTTACGATAACAAGGAACCCGCCAGCAAGGCGGATATCTTGACCAATTACCGTCCCGAATATTATGCGGACGATGCGGCGGGACAGCCGCTTTATCGCTTTATTGCGCCAAGCGGTAAACCGCTTCGCCACAAGGATGGCAGCATCTATAATCTGGTTGTGCAACGCTAATGCCCGGCGCGTTACTCCCATCGCGTATGAGCCAGCTGCAACCGGGCGGCACCGCCGAAGCGCCTGCGCCGTCCTATGTAGAGGAAATCGGCGCGAGCTTTCGCACCGCCAAGGACGATATCAGCTATGTGCAGGACACCCGACTGATCGAAGCCTATCGGCCTGTCATGTCCGCATTGGAGGACGTCAATGGCAAGTCGCACTGGCAATATAAGGATTGGCTGAAAGAGCTCAATCCGTTCGCCAATGGCGGGCTGCAATATGATTATGACAGCGTTTGGGCGGACGTGCTTGATGCGCGCCGCAAAAACCCCGCTGCGTTCAAGGAATTACCCGCGACGCGCGACGAATTCGAGAAGGGCGTTCTAACCCGCCAAGGCCAGCGGGCCAAGGATCAGGAAACAATGGCACGCGGCGGAAGCCTTAGCGCCGCCGTGCTGGGCGGTGTCGGGGCATCGGTGTTCGATCCGGTCAATGTCGCTACCTTGCCCTTTGGCGGTAACAGCAAGACGGTTGGCCAAGCGTTTCTGCGCGAAGCGATTATCAACGGCGGGATCGAGCTTGCGCAGCAAGTGCCGCTGGCCGGTGCGCGTGAACGGATGGGCGAAGAACTGACCGCCAAGGAAGCGGCGATCAATGTCGGTGCCGGTTTTCTGTTCGGCGGTGCGCTGGGTGCAGCAGGCAAATATGGTGCCGACAATTTCGATGCAATCAAGGCCGCGCCAAAGGCCGCGCAAGAAGCATTGTGGGCGAAGATCGCGCCGATGTTGCCAGAGAAAATCCGGCCCAAGATGGATTGGGATGCAATCGGCGACGACATGTTGCCCGATATCGCCGAGGGTTTGATTGGTCGTGACAACCTAAGCGAAGCCGAAGCCGATGCGCTGGCCGTGGTTCGCCGCGAGTCGGCGATCGAGGCGCGCAACCCGTTTCAGCCAGATGGTGCAGGTACGCGGGTTCATGCCGAAAATCTGGCCGAAGCCATGCAGCGGATATTCGATGCTCCTACGCCTAGCGGCTCCGGCGCACAGGCGCTGGCAGCTGTTCCACGGGTTTCCCGTGAAACACTTAATCGCGCCACGTCGATATCGTCGGGCGTCGTTCCCGGCGATGCGCGCAGCGTGATGAAAAGCCGGATCAAGACGGTCGAGTCCAGCGGTAGCAATGTCGCGCGCAACCCGAATTCGACGGCGCTTGGTCCCTATCAGTTTTTGAAAGGCACATGGTCGCGCTTGTACCGTTCGCGCTATGGCGACACGGGCAAGAGCGCCGCAGAAATCGCCGCTTTGCGCACCGACCCGCGTATCAACGAAATCCTGATGGACGACCTAATGGCGCATAACGAAGCGTCGTTGCGCGGTGCCGGTATCGCGCCGACCGCTGGCAACCTTTACCTTGCGCATTTTGCGGGCGATGCCGGTGCGCGCAAGCTGCACCGTTCGCCCAATGCCAGCGCGCGCGAAGTGCTGGGCGATGCGGTTGTCGATGCCAACCCGTTTCTTGCCCGCATGACCGGTGCCGATGTTATCAATTGGGCGGCGCGCAAGATGGGCGGCAAAAGCGGCGCGGTGGCACCATCTGGCCGTTCGGTCGATATCGACCCCGAAGCGGTGCTGCGCAGCGACCTTGAACGGCAGCAAGCGCAGATCGATGCCGACCGCAAGGCGATTGACGACATGTTGCCCGAACCGATCCACGATGGCGGCGATATTCCGGTACTCACGACGCCGATCGAGGCCATCGCACGGCCCGCGCCGATAGCCGGGCCAGCGGTGCCGCCGCGAGTGCCTACGGTCATTGCCGATGATGTGGCGGAACTATTGCCTCAGCTGCGCAGCATCGTGCGCGATCGTGCGCAATCCTTGAACGAACCGGCCAAGCTGGCGCAGGCATTGGGCGTTGATGAAGCCAAGTTGCGCCGTGGCCTTACCGAATTGGCGCTATCGCGTGAAATCCGGCAAAACAAGAAAGGCCAGTTTATGCGGTTGCCGGTCGATAACGGGTCGGTCGATATATTGAAATTCATCGGTCGCGCGGGCGGATTGTCCGAAGATGGCCTTGCACCCGGCGCGCGCGATATCATCGGCGGTTCGCAGGGGCACCGGCTTGGCAAGGGTGGCCGCGACTATAACAAGCGGCTTATTCCGGGCAGCGGACCATTGGTGCGCAAGGGCGGGCGCAGTGTCGAGTCCATCGGTGAATTGTTGCACGAGGCCGGATATTTCGGCGACCCGCAAGGGCCGCGTCCAAGCGAAGCACAGGTATTGGAAATGATCGACCTTGCGGCAACGCAGGGCCAGAAAATCTATCCATTCGGTCAAACGCCCGATGAACCGATCAGGGGTTCGTCGCGCTCGATATTTCAGGATGAAGAACAGGAATATTACACCCGCCGCCTGTTTGACGAAGTGGCCGAAGCCAATGGCTACAGCATGGATGACGACCATTTTGCCGCAGCTGCGCGCATATTGTTGACGGAGGACGTCGATACTATGGACGACGCGGTGCGTTTGATGGTAAACCGTCAAATCGAAGATTATCGCGCTGCGCTATTTTACGAAGTTGACGACGATATCAATGCCAGTATTGAAGACCAGTTTGCAGAAGCCTGGGCCAGAGACAACGGCCTTGATCCTGAAAACCTCGACGGACCTGCGCCTATCGGACGAAACGAAGGCGAAGGCGGCGCGGCTTCACGGGATGCTAACGGGAACGCTGCGCTCGGGCAACAAGGCGAACTAGAACCGGCTTACCTAGACCAAGGCGCATTACGCGCGTTCGACGATCCTGACGGACCCGCCGCAATGGGCGTGGTCGATAGCCTAGAGCATGATTTGCGGGCGGTGGTTGGCCCGAAATACGGCAACGTAATCCGTCGCGATATCGTGACGGGCGGCTATGAGGCAGCTTCGGCACGGTCAGATGAAATAAAAGCAAATGGGCTGGCCGAAGGTGAAACCGTGTCGATCAGGTTGAACGACGATGATACATTTTCGGTTGAGGTAATGGACAGCAAGCCAATTGCAGGCAGCGATATCGACCCCGCCATCGCCGAACGGCAAACGCAGCTGGCCAACCTGAAAGCCGCAAGCCCGATGCAGGCCAAGGTCGATCAGGAGTCGACCATCGGTTCGCCGCTGTTCGATGCGGTCGACCAACCGACATTCCGCCTCGACGACGAAGGCGACGAGGTTGCACCCGCCGACTTGCTGGCCGAAATCGACGCCGAAGATGCGATGATAAAAACCATAAAGGATTGCTTATGAGTGAGATTACTCGCTTTCGCATTGGTCTATGGCTTCTAAGAATTTGCTTGGCGGAGCCGATACTGACACCAATTGTTCTTCCCATTCAAAAATGGTGGATGGGCCATAAATAATGGCACTCGGCACCTGCATCCCTGACCTGATCGCACAAGGCAAAATCCCCGCCGATCGCGCTGACCAAATCCGCGCGCGATATGACGAAATGGTGCGCGGCTATGAGCCTCGACTTGGCCGTGCGGCCGCAGAGGCAGAGGCGACGCGGATCATCGTTGCCAATATGGAGTCGGACGCGATCGCCAAGAAGGCGGCGGCGTTGCGGCAAGTGAAGGTGCAGGCCGATTGGCTTGGCCGCATAACCGCCGATGCGGGCGACGGCCCGTTCAAGCTGGCAACGGCAATCGACTATATCGCGCGGATCGACAAGAAGATCGATGCGGTACGCGGCAGCGCCTTTGCCAGCCTTGATGAATTCCTCGCCAAGCATCGCCGCAATGTGCTGGGCGTCATTCGCGACAAGAGCGACCTTGACGACGTGCTGCGCGAACGGTTCGGGCATTCCACCGGCAATGTGAACGCGCGAGAATTTTCAGCTGCGATGGGCGACGTCATGGAAATGCTGCGCCAGCGGTTCAATCAGGCGGGCGGGCGCATCGGCAAGTTGGAACAATTTGTCTTTCCACAACGCCACGATCAGGCGCTTGTGCGCGGTGCGTCGTTCGAAGAATGGGCAGAATTCGGGCCAATGGCGCGCGCGCGGATCATCGACCTTGAAACCGGCGAACCGGCCAGCAGCATGAAGCGGCTCGATATCCTGCGCCGCATGTACGAGAATATCCGCGCCGATGGGGCGGGCAAGGCAAAGCCCGGGCAGATGTTTGCCGGATCGCTGGCCTCGCGCCGCAGCGACCCGCGCCTGATTCACTTCGACAATCCCGATGACTGGCTAGAATATCAGGGCCGCTTTGGCGGTGCGGACAATATTTACGATATCTTTGTCGGCCATGTCGAAGGCATGGTGCGCGACATAGCGTTGATGGAGGAAATGGGGCCGAACCCGACCGCGACGTTTCGCTTTATGAACGACTGGATGGAAAAGTCGATCAAGACCAAGGGCGACCAGAAAGCGATCGACAATCTCGGCAGCGTGCAGGGCAAGCTGGGCCGCATGTACGATGTGATATCGGGCAATAACCACCAGGTCGAAAACCGGCGATTGGCGCTGGGCTTTAGTGCGTTTCGCGCGCAGCAGGTCGCGGCGAAGCTGGGTAGCGCGGTATTGTCCGCCGTGCCCGATATGGCAACGATGATGAAAACTGCGAACTTCAACGGCATCCCGGCGATGAAAATGGTCGGTCGTTATGCGAAGCTGTGGACAGGGGCCAAGGAAGAACGCGCGCTTGCGGTGCGGGCGGGCCTGATAACGTCGGATTGGCTGACGCTGACGTCGGCATCCTATCGCTATAATGGCGAGGAATTGACCGGCGAGCTTGCGCGGCGGGTGTCCGATTTTGTCATTCGCGCGCAAGGGCTGGGGCGCCATACGCGCAATGGCCAGTGGGCGTTCGGCATGGAAACGATCAGCTGGCTAACGCACAACAAAAAGAAGGGCTGGGACGATATCGACCCCGCGACGCGCGCCATGATGGAGCGCCATCAATTAGGCCGGCAGGATTGGGACAATTACCGCGCCAGCGAAACGGTGGAAGAACGCGGGGCCGATTGGCTGTTGCCGACCGAGATTGCCGACAAGCGCCTTGGTGAACGGTTTTTGCAGATGATCCTGACCGAAACCGATTTTGCCATTGTCATGCCCGACGCGCGCACGCGGGCGATGATGGCTGGGCTTCCCAAGGCAGGGACATGGCTTGGCGAAATCATGCGTTCGAGCATACTGTTCAAGGGCTTTCCGCTGGCGGTGCTTTCGCTGCACGGGCGGCGGATGCTGGAGCAAGGCGGAATTCACAACAAGGCCAAATATGGCCTGACCTTGCTGGGCATGATGACGGCGGGCGGCGCAATATCCGTGCAGCTGAAACAGGTTGCGGCGGGTAAAGACCCGCAGCCGATGGATGATAAACGCTTTGCCGGTCGCGCGTTGATGCAATCGGGTGGCCTTGGCCTGTTCGGCGACCTGATTTATAATTCGGAAAACAGCTATGGCGGCGGCGTTGCAAAGACGCTGGCAGGGCCAGTGTTGGGGCAAACATTGCCTGACGCGCTGGCAATCCCGGCCAACAGCGCGGTCGCGGCCTTTGATGGCGATCCTGAAACCGATACGACGCTGGCCAAGGATTCGGCGAAGCTGTTGCTGAATGAAATTCCCGGTCGCAACCTGTGGTACACAAAGCTTGTCTATGAGCGCGGCTTTGCCGACCTGATCCGCGAATGGAGCGACGAAGATATCGCGGGCAGTTACGAACGGCAGGCCAAGCGCGCGGAAAAGGAGGGCACCGCCTATTTCGCGCCGCCCGGTGCAGGGAGAAGCGGCATGCGCGCGCCCGATATGGCCAATGCTTTTGCCGAGGTGCAGGAATGATTCTTGCCAAATAGAATAATCTGATTTAAGCACGGCCTCGCCGCCCGCCACTTTGACCATTTGAGAAAGTGCGCGATGACCAAGACAGCCGTTACCAGCAGGTCCAGCTATCTGGCCGATGGGTTAGCCACACCGCGCAATATTGGCTTTCCGCTGCAATCCGCCGCTGACCTTATCGTCAAGGTCGATGGCGTTTTGCAGGTACTCAACACGCATTATTCAGTCACTGGCCTGCTTTCCAATCCGGTCATGACGCCGCTGACGCCGTTTTGGGCCAATGGCGCAGCCGTGCGGTATCGCCGCAAGACGCCAGCCAGCCAGCAATATGACGCGCAGGCAGGTGTGGCGCTTTCCGCCGAAGGGCTGGAAGCGACGCTCGACCGCAATGTCATGGCGATTCAGGATATTGAAGGCCAAGTTGAAGAATATGGTTTTAGCTCAATACGGGTTCCAGAAGGTGAAGAAGGTGGGGTATTGCCAACCTTGGTGGACCGCATTGGTCGATTCCTAAGCTGGAACCCATTAGGCAAGCCAATTGCCGTAACCGGCACAGGTGCAGACAGTGCGTTGCGAACTGACCTTGCGTCTGCCGATGTCGCTTTAGGGTCTGATATTCTGGCGTATCGTCCCTATGGCACAAGTGCCGCAATTCGCACCGTGCGGAATAAATTGGGCGAAAATGTCAGTCTGCTCGACTTTGGTGCAGTAGGTGACGGGGACGACGATTTCGCCGCGATCCAGCTGGCATGCGAATATATCGACGAAGTGGGTGCAGGCAAGATATCAGTCACGTCAAGCGAAGCTGGCGGGATTTATGGTATAAGCGAAACCATACAATTGCCCGCTGGATGCGATCTGGTCGGCGCAGGCGGTTCGCTAAAGGTTCTGGATGAAACCTATTATGATGCAGCGATTATCGGCATACCCGGCGCAGACCGGCTTAGCGTTAGCAATCTTTTTATCGATCTGAACAACGTTCCGGCAGCTTGCGGAATCATCATGCGCAGGAACAACCCTGAATTCCGCGTTAGTGACTTGCTGATCATCAACGGCGTTCATAGCAAAGCAAAAAAAGGCGGTCGTGCGCTCAATATTGAGGCCGGGGTCGATCCTGCGGCTTATGGCCCGCGTAATGCCATCATTACCGGTGTCGTTGTACGCGACTGTTATGAAGCACTTTCGATTTCTGGCGGCGTCGATCCTCAACAGGAATCTAACATCCGCGCCGATGTGCTCGCAGAAAATTGCCAATCAGCCATTGGCTTGTTCGGCAATACGGCATCTTACCCCCATTCACCGGATGAAATGGGTTTTCATGTTACCATGACCGCCAGAAACTGTGGCAAGGCCACAACCTATGCGCGCGAGCATGGCGTTATCAACGCCGACCGGGCATGCAACGGCAAGATCGATATCCAAGTTATGAACGACGATGCCTACGGGGCGGTTGGTTCATTGTGGCGCGGCGACGCGAGCAACATCATGCTGAATGCACAGATGTCGGGCAATTGCAGCCGCGCGTTGCTTGATTTCAACAGCTATCAAGAGCTGGACGCGGTTGATGAAGACGCAACCTGGACTGCAACTGGCAACACGTTGAGCACGCTTGTCGGTGACTTCAAGGTCAAGCATAGCGGCACAATTGCAAAGCCGATCAATGTGCCGATATCGACAGCGGCGTATCTCGAAAATATGCGCTTTGACCTGCAAACCGATATCGTGACGTCAGGCAAGCCGCTCGATTCTACGCTTTCCAACAAGATAAATTGTTATGGCCGGTTCCAGAACAAGACCAGTAATGCGGTTATCGAAGGATTTTTCCACGACATTGGTGCCAATGTCACGTTCGCCAATTATGCGAACAGGGAATATCGCGCGAGCGACAAGGGATCGTTGAAATTTTGGGTGCTGTTCAATGCGCTGACGATGGTCGTGGCGAACGCGCATAATGTTGCCAGTGTCGCCCGCAAGGGTGGTGCGCCGGATGGCACGTTCGTGATTACATTTGAAAATGCTGCGCCGCACGCGCTGTATATGGCCAGCGGCCATTTTGATCCGCAGTCATTCACAAGTTCGCAAAACCTGTATTGCCCAAGCGCAGAAATTACCACGGCGGGCGTCGTCGCCTACACGCGCAGCGGCGGTGTTCTCATCCCCGCCGCTAGCGGACCTGCTTATGTTTATGTCGAGGGCAACTGGTGATGGTGGGCAATCATGATTGGGCGGCAGTCATCGTAGCCGTGATGGGAACCGGTGGGCTTGGTGGTGGGCTGCGTTTCCTATGGAACAAAGTCGAAAAGCGGTTCGAGCTGATCGAGGGAAAGCTTGAAGCCTGCCAAGAACGGGAAACGGCAAGCAACCAGATCAACGCTGTGCAGCTGACCGTTATCGAACTGCTTTGGAATGACCTGAAAAAGCTTCAGCCGAAAAGCGGGACATTGGCGCGTGCGCATAAGCTGCTCGAAGATTTGAAAATGCTGACCAAAGAGGAGCAAAAGCGATGAGCGCATTCAACCATGGCGCGTTCGTCAAGGCGCTGCGCGTGCGGCGCGGGTCGATCCCCGCCGATCTGTATGCCGATATCATGGCGTCGCTTGAGGTCGGCCTATCGCCCGACAAGCCAGTGGTCGCGCCGGTCGCGATTCCGCATGTGACCGATGTGCCGTGGGTCTACGTCGCGCGATCGATGCTGGGTTTGCGTGAAGTGCCGGGGCCGAAGCATAATCCCAAAATTCTCGAAATGTGGGCGGCGGCCAAGGCATCATGGTTCACCGATGACGAAACGCCGTGGTGCGGCGGGTTCATGGCCTTGGTTATGGTCAAGTGCAATATCGTGCCACCCAAGGAAGCGCCGCGCGCGATCAGCTGGGCGACATGGGGCAAGGCATGCAGCCCGCAAGTCGGCGCGGTCGGCGTAAAGAAGCGCACGGGCGGCAATCATGTGTTCCTGATCGTCGGCAAGACTGCCGATGGCAAATATTACAAATGCCTTGGCGGCAACCAAGGCAATATGGTGTCGATCATCGACATATTGGTCAGCGAAGTCACCGCGATCCGGTGGCCGGCATCAATGCCGGTGCTCGATATCAAGCTGCCTGAAATGGCACGCGGGACAACGGGGGTCAGCGAGGCATGATGCGCTGGTATAATCCGCTTTCTTGGTTTCCTTGGTCGCAGGATGGACGGCGCACGTCGTTATATCTTTCCGCGCTATTTGCCGGGCCGGTCCTGTGCGCGATTTGTATCTGGATCATGATTGAGGCGAAGATGATCGGGCGGCTCGACCTGTTCGACCGCGTGGCCTATTCGTTCGCCGGTTCGCTGTTTCTAGTCGTAGCCGCGATTGCAGTCGGCACCGGGCTGAATATCAAATTGAGCTGGGGCAAGGATGGACTAAACGGCGCGGCGGGCGGCACGCCCGATGCGATTGCAGGTGCGGCGCGGGAAACCGCCGATGCGGCGGACGCGAAGGCCAGCGAGATTGAACAGGATGCCGAGGTAGAGCGTCGCCGTTTGCAGCAAGAGCAGGGTGAAACATAATGGCAAGTCAACCGCCCGCATTGCGTCCAGAACAAATTGCCGCAATCCAGCAGGCAGGACATGCCCGCCAAATGCTGGCCGCCAGCAATGCCGCTGCCACCGAAGAGTCGATTGCAGACGCAAGCGGAACATTGGGCGACGGTTTGAGCGACAAGCAAGCGCAGATCGATGCAGTGATAGCCCGCCTTGACGCGGCAGCTATACCGTGAGGCGCGCAGATGGCCCTTAACTACAGCGTCCACCCTGTCAGCAGCATGGGCAACAGTGCCAACCAGAGCTTGCCAGCGCCGTTGCTGCACCGTCGTCAGACCAAAGGCGAACGCTTGGCGACCGGCAGCGAGAGCGTGCCGATCGACGGGCCATGCGAGCTTTACCTTGTTTCGGACGAAGATATCTGGATCGATTGCCAGGACGAAGCGGTGCCGCGCGAAGCGGCCACAAGCACGATGAAGCTGCCTGCCGGTGTGCCCATGTGGTTCAGCCTGCCCAAAGGTGCGTGGATCCTCGAAACGGCGGCGGTGGCATAATGCGATACGGTCGGCGCTATGGATATTCGTTGACGGTGCAGATTGGCGGCGCGTCGCCTGTATCGATGTGGATTTTGACCACTGGAAGCTGGAACGATGCTGGCCTGTGGGACGATAGCGCAGTCTGGATCGATTGATGGCGCAACAGACGATCAACAACAATGAAGGCGGCGGTTCGGTACGCGGCAAGCTGAACAGCATGTTCGGCGAAATTTATGGGCAACTGCGCAGCGGCGTTGGCACGGTGACTTTGCCAGACGATCGCGGCGTACTGGAATGGAGCGAAACGATTGCCGCCGTGGGCGTAGCGGCCAGCGATGCGATATTCGCGATATTCGCGCCCGGTGCCGATGCCGACGAAAATACGGCGGATATGTTGGACCCAAGCGGCCAGCCTGTCGTGGTTGCGGGCACCGACCAGATTACCGTGTCGGTCGCGTTCCGCGAGCCGACCTCCGGCCCAATTGCAATATTATGGAAGGTGTTTTGACATGGCGAAAATAGCCCGAGACCAAGCAGCTGCGCTTGGCGCATTGCCGACGCTGCACCCGCGCGAGGATATCATCGGAATCGGCGTGCTGGGGTCGATCAACAGCGAAACGATTATCGCTGCGGATGGTTGCAGCTCGGTCGCGGTTGATCTGCGCGGCACGTTCAATGCGAGGTTTGAAATCGCCGGATCGATCGATGGCACGAACTGGCAGCTAATACCGGTGCAACCGGTCAATCAGGCCAGTAAATCATTCGTCGCCGCGATAACCGGGTCGGTGGTTGGCAGCTGGATCGGAAAGTGCGGCCCATATCGCTTTGTCAGGGTGCGCACGACCGCATGGACGTCGGGCGCAGCGTCGGCGACTTTGCTGGCCACTAATGGCGCACTGGACGACGCGCTGGACCGTATGATCACGACGAACCTTGTGACGACAACGGCGGCAACGGGTGTTGCAGCGACACTAACGTTACCCGCGCCCGGCGCTGGCCTTCGTCAATATCTCACCTATTTGAGATTGGTTCGCAGCGCGACGGCGCTTTTGACTGCGGGCGCGACTCCAACCATTGTTACCACAACAAACCTGCCCGGGTCATTGGCATTCACCTTCGGTGCGGACGCTTCACCGCAAGGCACGGACAAGATCATCCAGGAAGATTTTGCTTATCCGGTTGCCGCGTCAGCGCAAAATACGGCGATTACATTTGTCTGCCCGCTGACTACGGGTGTTATCTGGCGCGCGACCGCTGGCTATTACATCGCCCCATAAGGAATTTACCATGAGCAACGAAGAAGAAAAACCCGAAGTGGAAACGCTGCCAACCGACCTGACGGCAAGCGAACACGAACATAATCGCCTTGTGCGCTTCGCCGTTTCCTGCATTTTTGCATGGGACGGCAACCCTGAAACCGACGGCGCAGAATATTATGCGCCCGCCGATTTTGACATGGACGCGCATTGCGCCGCCAATGGCGTCGATAAGCTGCTCGATGGCAATGGCGACCCTGTGGTGATTGCCGGAACATCGTTCCTTGTCGCGCGCATCCATGCGGAGGCATGGCAAAAGCAAAAGCTGGGAAAGATCGAAGGCGAATAAAGGAGGCCGATATGTTTGCATGGTTCAAAGGATTGGGTGTGGCGGCAAAGCTGGGCGTCGTGGCGATGCTTCTTGGCGTTGTCGCGATCGCCGTCCTGACGGTTAACCATTTTACCGATCGCGCGTTCGAGTCCGCCGAAGAAACCGGCGCGGCGAATGTGCGGGTTATTGTCGCAGAGAAAGGAATGTCGAATGTCGAAAATGCCAATGAAGCTGCTGCCGAGGTTAAGCGCGACCCTGTTGTGCGCAATGCCGATTGCCTGCGGGACAGCCGAACCCCCGAAAACTGTTAGCGACGTGAGCTGCGCCGCGTATAACAAGATCAGCTATGCGCAATTGCCTCCTGCGCAGCGTGCCTTGCCCGTCGACCAACAGATCGATGCGGGCAACAAGGCGGACAGTGACGCGACCGTGACCGAGATACAGGCGCATAATGCCCGCCACAACGCGATTTGCGGGGCCGTGAAGCCCAAATAGGGCGTCGCGGGTCCCACAAGTGGCCGAAGCGCGCTGCGGCCCCATACAGCGCCGAAAAGAAAGGCCCGGCCAATATCATGAAATCCATCCTTTAAACCCCTATGGACAGCAGGGCACAAACCCTGCGGCCAACCGAACGGCGGTGCAGCAATGCGCCGCCGTTTTGCTTTGCGCGACCAGACAGACTTTGCCTGCAAACAAGCGCAAATTACGACAAGTTTTGCAAGTTAAGTGATTGAAATATAGGGAGTGGCGGCAGTCTTACCGTTAGACGACCGGGGAACAGCGGTTGTGCCCCTAACCTGCAGAAATGCTAGGGTCAAGGTATCAAGTTCGATGCGATGCAAGCCGTCGCACATGCGACGATCGCGCCAAAACACTCCAAAGTCGCACAGATTTTAACTAAGTATATGCTTTTATGAGTAAAATTTTGGATGTCGTCTAATCGGTAACGAGCGTCTATTGTTGTACGCATTCTTTGCGGGCGCTTATTGTTTGAAACAGGTTATCTTGATGCGAAATTTACGATGGCGAATACGGAAGATATGGAAAAATTGACCGACGGATCGGAACATGACGAGATATTTGCGGCGCTATTGGCAACAGCATTTGATCCTGAAATCGTCAGATGCGCGAACGCCGTACAAGCTCTCGCAGATTACGATATACCTGTAGTGCACCGCACCGCGTTCATCGACTTCCATCACTTCATCACAACACCGCAACCGAACTACATATCAGCTTGGCGCGCCGACCCGAAGGCGGAGCAGAAGTGGTATCGAACTCATGTGAATGGCATCTTGGGCGATGTGCGCGGAGCGCTAGCAGCGGCGCATTATCACCGAGGAAATCTTGCTACAATCGAGGATGCTGTCACGCAAACTATCAATGAAAGTGATTTCGCAACACGGATGGGCAATTCAACGATGGGCTTGGGTGGCACTCGCAAAATGGACTTCGAGTATCAGGCTTTTGTGCTCGCGTGCCGCCGTGCCCTTGAATACCTTGCTGGTGCTCTCTCGTCCTATTTCAAAACAGAAGCATACAACTTTCGGCGTTTACCTAAATCAATTTCAAAAAAGCAGCCTATTCTGGTTGCTGATGCGATTGCTAAAGCGCATGCACGTCATGTCGATAAATTGGCGTTCGTCCTAGCCGACGGGCGGGAATCAACGCGTAATCGGATAGCTCACTACGAATTTGTAGCTGCTGGCGTTATAAACCTCTCACGCCAAGGGTTTGTTCTTGTAGGCGGTGGGGAAAATTTGAGCTGGCATAGCTCAGGCGATGTGCGGCTACAGGACGCGCTTTCTACGCGCCTTAGCCAAATACACGCTTGTGTAGATGATATGATAGAAAGCTTTATCAGCGCAGCACGCATAGCTTCATCGCAAGATTGAGTATTCGCCAAAGAGCACCTGCGCTTAACATTGATCGTATCGAAATTTGTTTGCGCAACACTATTGCCCATTTTGTTGCAACGATCACGGTCTCGCCCGGATGGTATTCTTCGGACCTATATTATCTTCAAGAAGTCCATGAGGATGCAAAGTAGCCCATGCGACGCTGGAGGGAATTAAACGTCAACTCGCGTAAATTTGTGAACTTAAGTCATTGAAAAATAAAAACGCGCTAATAACTTACCGTTAGACGACCGGGGAAGAATGGACGCCCTTAATCGGCTGCCCTTGTCGGGTCAAGCTGCTGAATCGTCGGAATTAGGCCGCTCTTGCAAAAATCTTGATATTTTAACCCGCTGCGCGTAGCACTGGCGACAGGTACCGGCGGCTCATCCGATCCGGATAGAAAATAAGAAGTGAGTTACGGCCATGGGCGAGAATGTCGCACCATCGCCGCAAAAGGGACGACGGCGGAAAGCCAAGAAACCGCCCCGTCGCAAAAATGCGGCACCCAAGGCTGCAAAAGTGCAG
>JBGSPK010000450.1:0-5164 GCA_041738665.1 Sphingorhabdus sp.
CAACAACCACCCCTATGTCAGCGCGGCAACCAAGGCCAAGGTCGATGCGGCAATGGCCGAACTGCGCTTTTCGCCCAGTATCGCCGCACGCATACTGGCGGGGACCAAATCGGGGCAGGTCGCACTCATCTACGACAACCACAGCCCCTATTATATGCACCAGATCATGCAGGGATGCTGGGACCGGTGCCATGAAGAAGGCATGCGGCTCATTGCGCAGCCGGTCGATGTCGCCGACCCGGATGTCGGCGAACAGGTACGCGGTATGGTGCGCCAGACCCATGTCGACGGAGCGATTTTATCCTCGCCCGTGACGGATTGCGCGCCGGTATTGGCTGCGCTTGAGGCGATGAACATCCCATTCGTGCGCATTTCGCCAGGCACCAATCACGCGCTGACGTCTTCGGTGTTCATGGACGATACGCAAGCGGCGGACGACATGACGACGCACCTCATCAATATCGGACACCGACGGATTGCATTCATCAAAGGTCATCCTAACCATATGGCAAGCGCAGAACGCCAAGCGGGTTACGAACGCGCGTTGGGGCGCGTTGGCATTTCGGTCGATCCCGATCTGATCGCCGACGGCCAGTTCGATTTCGAGAGCGGCGTCGCGGCGACCGAGACTTTCCTTGCGATTAACGTTCCGCCGACCGCCATATTCGCTTCGAACGATGATATGGCTTCGGGCGTGCTCGCAGTTGCTCACCGTCGGGGCTTACAAGTTCCTAAGCAATTGTCGGTTGCAGGCTTTGACGATACCACCCTCGCCCGCGTGGTATGGCCACCACTGACCACGATACGCCAGCCTGTCCGCGACCTCGCCTCAACCGCAGCCGACCTTCTGTTCGGTGAAGGCGGCATCGAGCATCGCCGCCTGCCGCACGAACTCATCAACCGCGAATCTGTGGCTCCGCCCTATTCACCCTCACAAAAGAGCAAAAAAGTATGACACTTCCCAAACCGCCGCTGACCCGCCCGTTGGGCAAAAGCGGTATCGAAATATCTTCGCTCGCATGGGGCATGTGGCGTTTCGCCGGGCTCGAAATGTCGGCCGCGCGCGCCGCGATCGATGCCGCATTCGAGGCAGGCATCACCCTGTTCGATACCGCCGACATTTACGGCTTTGGCGAGCAAGGTTTCGGCAAGGCAGAAGAACTGCTGGGCCGCGTGTTTGCCGATGCCCCCGAACTGCGCGACCGGATGATGCTTGCAACCAAAGGCGGGATCACCCCGCCGACGCCCTATAACAGCAGCGCGGAATATTTGATCAAGGCGATTGATGACAGCCTTGTCCGGTTGCAAACTGACCACATAGACCTGTGGCAAATCCACCGGCCTGATATTCTCACGCATCCGCAGGAAATCGCGCGGACGGTTGAGGATGCGCACAAGGCAGGCAAAATCCGCGCTTTTGGTGTTTCCAACTTCACGCAGGCCCAAATTGCGACACTTGCGCAATTCAGCAGCGTGCCGATTGTATCGACCCAGCCTGAATTGTCCCCCCTGCGGATCGACACCGTGGAGAATGGTGAACTCGACCAAGCCATCGCGATGGACTTGGCGGTGTTGGCTTGGTCACCGCTCGGTGGCGGCCGCATCGGTGACCCCACTAACGAGCGCGAGCAAAATGTTGCCGCCGCTTTGTCGGGCGTTGCTGCCGCACACGGTGTGTCGCGGACAGCAGCGGCCTATAGCTGGATCATGGCGCACCCCGCTCGTCCAATCCCCATCGTCGGCTCGCAAAATCCCGCGCGCATCGCCGAGGCTGCCGATGCTTTCAAAATCCAGTGGACCCGCGCTGACTGGTACAGCGTGCTGGTCGCCGCACGAGGAGTTCCCCTGCCATGAACCCCGTCGAAGTCAGCTGGTTTTCCGCGTTATGCGATGATGATTACGAGTTTCTGGGCGTACCCGACCCAATGCTCGCCTCAAGCTGGGAGCATTGCCGCAATATCGTCCTCGCCGCCGAAAAGGGCGGGTTCGATAACATCCTTCTGCCATCAGGTTACGCGCTGGGCCTCGACACCACCGCTTTTGCCAGCGCGATTGCCGCGCTGACCAGCCGCATCAAATTGCTGATGGCTGTCCGCATCGGCGAAAGCTGGCCTCCGCAACTGGCGCGACAGATTGCGACGCTCGACCAGATTTCGGGCGGGCGCTTGAACGTGAATATCATTTCATCCGACCTGCCCGGCGACAAGATGGACAGCGAACCACGCTATCGCCGCACCGTTGAGGCGATGCAGATATTGAAGACTCTGCTAAACGGTGAGCATCTGAACATTGATGGCGAGCATTACAAAATCGAGCTAGACCCGCCGCGCATGAAGACGGTCACCCGCAAATGTCCGCCGCTCTATTTCGGCGGGCTTTCCCCAGCCGCAAAGGAAGCCGCCGCCGAGGGTTGTGATGTATATCTGATGTGGCCCGAGACTGTGCAGGGTGCGAAAGACCTCGTCGAGGATATGACGACGCGTGCCGCGAAATTCGGCCGCAGCCTGAAATACGGCTTCCGTGCGCATGTCATTGTCCGCGAAACCGAAGCCGAAGCCCGCGCTTACGCCGACCGGCTGCTGTCGAAACTCGATGCGCAGCAAGGCGAGGCAATCCGCAACAAGAGCCTCGACACGCAGACCTTCGGCGTTGCGCATCAGGCCGAATTGCGGGCGCAGTCCGAAGCCAATGACGGCTATCTGGAAGCAAATCTGTGGACCGGCATCGGCCGTGCGCGCTCAGGCTGCGGCGCGGCGATTGTCGGCGATCCTGATCAGGTGCTGGCCAAGATCAACGCCTATCGCGCGGTCGGCATTGAGGCGTTTATCCTGTCAGGTTATCCGCATATCAATGAGTGCGATATGTTCGCACGCTATGTGCTGCCGAAGTTGGAGCATGGGCGGTTGGCGGTTTAGCCCGATCTACTCCCCCAAACCAGCCATCCGCTCAGCCTGATCCTCGGCGATCAGCGCGTCGACCAGCTCCCCCAGACCGCCGCCCTCCAATATCTCGGGCAGCTTGTGCAAAGTCAGGTTAATCCGGTGATCGGTCACGCGACCTTGTGGGAAGTTATAGGTGCGGATTCGCTCGGAGCGATCGCCTGAGCCGACCATCGCCTTGCGCGCCTCGGCTTCGGCGCCTTGCGCTTCTTCGCGCTCCTTTTCATACATGCGGGCGCGCAGAACCTGCATCGCTTGCTCTTTGTTCTTGTGCTGGCTGCGGCCGTCCTGGCAGGTCACGACAATACCGGTCGGAAAATGGGTAATACGCACGGCGGAGTCGGTCGTGTTGACATGCTGACCGCCTGCCCCGCTTGCGCGGTAGACGTCGATTTTCAAATCGCGCACCTCGATATTGATATCGACTTCGGTCGGTTCGGGCAGCACCGCGACGGTCGCCGCGCTGGTGTGGATACGGCCCCCGCTTTCGGTGACCGGTACCCGCTGCACGCGGTGGACACCGCTTTCATATTTCAGCTTGGCGAACACGCCATTGCCCTTGATCGAGGCGACGACTTCCTTGAAGCCGCCGACGTCCGACGCGCTGACCGAGATCGGCTCGATTTTCCAGCCCTGCCCTGCGGCATAGCGTTCGTACATGCGGAACAGGTCGCCAGCGAACAACGCTGCCTCATCGCCGCCAGTGCCGGCGCGAATTTCGAGCATCGCGGGGCGCTCGTCGGCGGCGTCTTTTGGCAAAAGCGAGATGGCGAGACTGGTTTCGGCATCGGAAAGCTGGTGCGTGACATCGTCCAGTTCTTCAACCGCCATATCGTGCAGGTCGGGGTCGGACGAATCCTTGACCATATGCTGCAGCGTGTCGATTTCCTTGCGCAGCCGACGGACGTTGGCTGCGGCCTTGGCGACGGGCTCCAGCTCCGAATATTCCTTCGACGCAGTGACAAAGGCATCGCCTTCCAACTGCCCCGAAGCCATCCGCGCCTCAAGCTCGGCAAAGCGCGATTCAATCATCGCGATACGTTGCGGTGAGATTTTGGTCATTCGGGTGCCGCAGCGTTGCCGAGAAATCCTATCTTGCCGTCGGCGACGGAAACGATACCACGATCAATTCCAAGCTGAACTGCCATACAATCTGATCGAATTTCGTCAAAAATATCCAAGGCGCTTTCTGGATCATCGACAAGTGTTCGTTGTTCGCCGGTTTGCAAATACTTAACTTCCAGCTCCCGACGTAACCAACGATCGGCATCTACGAATACGACCAAGCCCGCATTGGTCGCGTCTGCTCTTTGTAAACGCTTCTTAACATTACCCTTAAATGCCATCTCTGCTTCGACTTGGCTACGCCTTAGGCCCGCTAGAACTTCAACTGCGGAATTGGTCGCAGCCTCGTTGACGGGAATGACAACAACTTTCGCCTGTATTTGCATATCATGGATGCTATCAATCAGCATCGCCAACCGCTCAATCCCCGCAGCCCAACCAACCGCTGGCGTCGCATTCCCGCCCAAATTCTCGATCAACCCATCATAGCGACCACCGCCGAGCACAGTCCCCTGCGCACCCAGCCGGTCGGTGACGAATTCAAACGCGGTGTGGCGATAGTAATCGAGGCCGCGCACTAGCCGCGCGTTGCGCTCCCACGCGACGCCTGCGGCATCCAGTCCTGCGGTCACGCTGCCGAAGAAATCCTGCGCTTCGCTCGACAGATAATCGTCGATCACCGGTGCGGCGTCGGCGATGGGGCGGTCTTTCGGATCTTTGCTGTCGAGAATTCGCAGAGGGTTTTTCTCTAGCCTTGCTAGGCTGTCCTCTGACAATGCATGCCTGTGGTCGTTGAAATAGGCGACCAAAGCCGCGCGCCACGCATCACGGCTCTGGGTGTCACCCAGCGTATTCAGCTGCAACGTCACGCCATCAGAAATGCCCAGTTCCTTGAGCAACTGGTCCGCCATCACCAGCAGTTCGACGTCTGCCTGTGGCTCAGCTGCGCCAATAATCTCGGCATCGATCTGGTGAAACTGGCGGTAGCGACCTTTTTGCGGGCGCTCGTAGCGGAATAGTGGCCCGTGTACCGACAACTTCATCGGCGCATATTGTTGCCAGCCATTGGTGAGATACGCGCGCGCTATCCCGGCAGTAAATTCAGGCCGAAGCGTGATTGAATCCCCGCCGCGATCCTCGAAAGTATACATCTCCTTCGA
>JBGSPK010000355.1:0-6582 GCA_041738665.1 Sphingorhabdus sp.
GGCCTTACCCATATTGCCATCGTGCGGGATTGCAGGATCGCCTGATCGCGTATCGCAGCTATCCGCGCTGCCAGCTGCTCCGCTTCGTCGCGCGCACCCCTTTCGGGCGAACGCGCGGTCATCACCACGGCTGTGCTGGCCAGGCCGATGATGAAAATAACCACCATCAACTCGACCAGCGTAAAGCCGCGTTCGCTATCCTTGATGCGCGACTGTGACGGCTTACTCGCCGTAGATATCCGCATTTTCATTCTCGCCGCCGGGCGCGCCATCGGCACCGAGCGAATATATGTCGAACGCGCCGTTGCGGCCCGGATTGCTGTATTGATACGGACGGTTCCACGGGTCGTTCGGCAGTTTCTTGATATAGCCTTCGGTGCGCGCGCTGCTGGTGGACGGCGGGTTGACTAACGCTTGCAGACCGGCGCCAGCATCGGGATATGTCAGGTTATCGAGACGATAGGTTTCCATTGCCTGGCCCAGTACTGCGATGTCGGCCTTTGCCTTCTGGACCATTGCCTTGTCCTGGTTTGGCAACACATTGATTGCGACTACCGTGGTCAGCAAGGCAAGGATGAATAAGGTCACCATCATTTCGACCAAAGTGAAGCCGTTGCGTTCGACCTTACGGGGCTTCGCCCGGTACTTTGCCGGGGCGCGGTGATGATCGGTTAAGAGCTGAAACAGGATACGCAGCATTTCTATAGTCCCGTAAGATTTTGCAGTTGAAGAATAGGCAATAATATCGCCAATATGATGACAGCGACCACGCCGCCCATCGCGACGATAATGAGTGGCTCAAGCAAGGACAAAGCGGCGCTGGTGAAATTGTCGAATTCGCGCTCGAGATATTCAGCGGCGCGTTCGAGCATGAGGTCGAGCTGGCCTGCGCTTTCGCCGCTCGCGGTCAGATAAACAAGCAATGGCGGAAAGACGCCGCTCGCACGCATGGCGCCCGATAGACTGCCGCCGCTGTTTACTGCCTCGACGATATCGTCATTGGCGCCTGACAGCACTTTGTTGCGGATCGTGCCACCAGTGAGGCGCAACCCTTCAAGCAAAGGCAGGCGGCTCGCAACCATCGTTGCCAATGTCCGCGCCATGCGCGCAGCGTGAAGATTGCGGAGAAGCTTGCCCAGCAAAGGCAGACGAAGCACCGTCCGGTCGACTGACAGCCGGAATGCCGGTTGCTTCAGTGCTTGAATGAACAGCAGACCGCCGAGAACGACGGCAATCAAAATCGCCCACCAATAACTCGCCAGAAAAGCCGAAATACCAATCACAATCCGCGTAATCAGCGGCAATTGCTGGTCGACATTGTCGAACTGTTCGACCACGCGCGGCACGACCGAGACCATTAGACCCATCACCACCAATATCGCGACGAGCGACAGCACGGCAGGATAAGCGAGCGCACCGATGAGCTTGCCGCGCATTTCCGCCTGCCGTTCGAGCAACGCCGCGAGTCGCTCCGTGATCAGCGGCAATGTGCCCGCGCCTTCGCCCGCCGCGATCATTGCGCGGTATAATGCGGGGAAGCTGACAGCCTCACGCCGCATCGCTTCGGATAGCCGCTGGCCTTCGACGACGCCGGTGTGAACTTCCGTCAGTATTTCCCGAGCATGCGCCTGCTCGCTCTGGCGACTGATCGTGCGCAGCGCTTCTTCGAGGGGACTGACCTGAACCAATGACGATAGCTGACGGGTAAATAATGTAAGCTGCTTAGTGTTCAGTCTGCGCCGACGCACCTGAATGTCGGCAAGCGCCGAACGCCGGGCTGGTGCGGCTTCGACGCGTACGACATACAGCTTCTTTCGCGCCAAGGCTTCACGCGCGCCGTCGTCATTGGCGGCAGCAATCCGCCCGCGCTTTTCGCGTCCCTCGGGGTCGATGGCATGATAGGCAAAATCAGGCATCGACGATGTCTTCACGACGCGAAATGCGGATTGCCTCTTCGGGTGTGGTGTCGCCCGAGCGGACCAGCTTGCGCGCCGCCGCGCTGAGGTTAGGCTGGTTCACAAATGCATGGCGCGACAGGATCGCCTCGTCGCCCCCATCGTTGATCAGGCGGCGGAGCGTATCGTCGATCCGCACCGCCTCGAACACGCCGATGCGGCCCTGATAGCCGGTGTTACCGCAGGCCGGACAGCCCACCGCTTTGTACACCACAGTGCCGCGATCAAAGCCAAGCAAAGATGCGACGCTGCCGTCGGCCTGCACCGGCTCGCGGCATTCGGGGCACAGTCGCCGCACCAGCCGCTGCGCAATCACTGCGCGCAATGTAGATGCGAGCAGGAAGGGCTCGACCTTCATGTCGCGCATCCGGGTAATCGCACCCAGAGCGTCGTTGGTGTGCACGGTGGTCAAGACCAGATGCCCGGTAAGTGCAGCCTGAACCGCGATATCGGCGGTCTCGCGGTCGCGGATTTCGCCGACCATGACGACATCGGGGTCCTGTCGGAGTATCGCGCGGAGGCCCGCGGCAAAGGTCATCCCGACCTTCGCATTAACCTGAGTCTGGCCGATGCCTTCGACGGCATATTCGACCGGATCTTCTACCGTCAGGATGTTGCGGCTGCCGTCGTTCAGACGCTTCAGGCCGGCATAAAGCGTCGTGGTTTTGCCCGACCCTGTCGGACCGGTGACAAGGATGATGCCATTCGGCTCGGCCAAGGCATCGCCGAGTATTTTGAGCGCATCGTCGGACATCCCAAGCAGATCGAGCGAAATGCCTGCATTTTCCTTGTCGAGAATGCGCATCACGACGCGCTCGCCAGCGCGGCTGGGCAGCGTCGATACGCGAACGTCGACGAGCTTGCCGCCAAGCGTCAGTCCGATGCGGCCGTCCTGGGGAATCCGGCGCTCCGCAATGTCGAGCCGCGCCATGACCTTTATCCGGCTGACCACCACTGGCGCGACATTGGCGGGCAGACGAAGACGTTCCTGTAGCACACCGTCAGTACGCATCCGAACGACAAGACCAGTCTCATACGGCTCGACATGGATATCGGAAACGCCCTGCCGTACCGCTTCGGCAATGATGCCGTTGATTAAGCGGATGACTGGCGCATCGTCGGCGCTGTCCAGCAAATCGTCGGCGCTAGGCAGCATATCGGACAGCAGATCACTGTCGCCGGTGCCAATCGATCCGGCCATTGCCGCTGCCGATCCGTCCATTGCATAATGGTCGGACAGATAGCGGTCAAAGGTTGCGTTATTGGCCATCTCGACATCGAACGGCATTGCGAGATAGCGCCGAACTTCGAGCAGCATAAGCGGGTCGGCACCTTCGCGCATCGCGACTACCAGGCGGCTATCATTCTCGTGCCGCAGCACTAAGCCGTGGGTCTTGGCAAAGTTATAGGGCAAGTCGAGCAGCGGCGGGCTCGGCATGGCAACAACCGGTTCGGCCGCCTCGGCGGGCGTTGTGTCTGACACATCAGCTCCGCCGCGCCGGATGATCATTGGCCACCCCCATTGGTTGTGGAGATGTTGCTTGGGGGAACTTCCGCGGGTTGCAACGGTCCGCCAGTCGCCGGGCGCTCGAGTTTGTCGGTTGCGCCGATCATGATATCGCCCGCTCCAACATTGGCCGTAACCGGGGGAACTGCGCCCATATAATCGCGCAGCAGTTCGTCGATGCTTGGCTCGATATCTGGATTTCGCGCCAGTTGCATCCCCCGGACATAATCATAGCGACGCGCGGTCATCACGTCGCCATCGGCGCGGCTGCGCAAGATGGTCGGGCGGATGAAGACCATGAGGTTGGTCTTGCTGCGGCTGCGGCTTCGCGATTTGAACAGTTCGCCGATGATCGGAATGTCGCTCAGCAGCGGAATGCGTTCGATGGTGCGGCGCTCATCATCGTTGAGCAAGCCGCCAATCGCAAGCAATTGCCCGTCGCCTACGGTAAGCGTCGTTTCAAATTCGCGCTTGTTGAGAATGAGATCGCTCGACCGCGATGATACAGGACCAGCAACGCTCGATACTTCCTGCTTCAGGAAAAGCTTCACATCGCCTTGGGCATTGACCTGCGGCGTGACCTCAAGTTTGATGCCTACCTCTTGGCGCTGCACTGTGCGGAAGGCATTTTCAAAGTTGGCGGACAGCTGCTCGCCTGTGCTGACAGGAACTTCCTGGCCGACCAGAAACTTTGCTTTCTGGTTGTTGAGGGTCACGATATGCGGCGTCGCGAGCAAATTGGATTCTGTATCGGACGCAATCGCGTTGATAATCGTTCCGAAAATCGCGTTTTTGCCGATGTCGAGCGCAAAGCCGCCAAAACCGCCGGTCGCGCTCAGGATTGAGGCCGCTGCTGCTTCCTGCAAACTATCGCCAAGCGCACTGTTGGTCGATGTTGTGGTGGTTGTTCCGTTGACTGTCGTGGTCGTGCGGGTCAGTTCCTCCGCGCCAATCGCCCCGGCGATGGTCAGTATATTGGGTGAAGCATTCGAGTAATTGGTCGCTGCAAATGGCGCGTTCTTTCCGCCGACGAGGAATTGAACGCCCAGCTTCTTTGCCGCATCATTTCCTATTTCGACGACTATCGCCTCGACCAATACCTGTTCGGGGCGGGTATCGAGCTGCCTGATAAGCTCGCCCAAGGTACGCTGCATTTCTGGATTGGCGGCAACGATTAATGCGTTCGTGCCTTCGTAGCGTGTCACGACGACGGGGCCGCGACCACCAAGCGCGTTGCTGCCTGAGCCTGAAGCGGCAACGACGGGTGACGGAGCGGGCGCGGATGCACCACCATTGGCTGGCGCTGCTGCTACGGGCGGCAATTCGCTGCCCTGCGACGCATTGTTCTGCCCGCCGATGAGCGACTGCACCGTCTCAAGCAAAGTCGCGGCATTGGCATGCTCGAGGCGGTATACGCGAATCTCGGCACCCGATTGCGCGCGGGCATCGAGCTGCTTCGCCATCGCGGCAAAGCGCGCCACCGAAGTCGGGTCACCGCGCAATGCAATCGCGTTGCTGCTGTCGATGGCAGCGACCGAGACTGGCGAACGCCCGCCTTCGCCGCCGCCCTGTCCGGCAAGGCCCTGCAACGCCGTCGCGATTTCGCGCGCGCCTGCATTGTCGAGCGTTACAATCTGGGTTGCGGCACTGTCGCGATCAATCTGGCGCACCAGTTCGCGGATGCGGCGGATATTATCGGCATAATCTGCGACGACCAGGCTGTTGGCATTACGATTGGCGGTAATAGAACCCTCGCGGCTAACCAGCGGGCGCAGTGTTTCGACCGCCGTGGTCGCGTCAATTGACCGCAGCCGGAACACTTCAGTGACGAACTGGCTTGGCGCGGCGGCGCGGCTGCCAACCCGCGACGGTTGGGTTGCAGCCCCATCGGATGGCTGGATGCGATAGCCACCGCCACGCATCGGGATGGCGACCAGCCCATTGGCGCGCAGCGTCGACAAAAAAACTTCGAAATATTCGGAGCGCGACAAGGGTCGGTCAGTCACGACCGATACCTTCCCGGTAACGCGGCCATCGACAATGAAGGTCTGGCCAGTCACACGAGCGGCATCTTGCACGAACGCCCGAATATCGGCATCGCGCACATTCAGGGTTTGCTGCGCTGCAATCGGTACGACAAAAATCAGCGCCGTCGAGGCGAGCATGAGGGTCAGTTTACGAATCACATTTTTTCCAGATTCAAAGCTATTGGTACCTTCGAGCCGCCGCGTTCGACTTCGACGCTAAGGCGGGCTCCGGGCCGGATTTGAGATGCTATATCGGCGGCCGACGATACCGGGCGGCCATTGACAGCAACGACCACATCGCCCGCCTGAAATCCTGCCATGCGCAGCACAGTGCCGTCATCTCGCGGTTGCAGGACGAGGCCGGTAACGCGTCCGCCCTCGTTCCGGGGGGCAAAGCCGATAGATTTTTGCAGTGTTTCGGCGTTCAATCCGACGCCGCCATTTGACGGTGCATCTGGCGACGTTCCCGTAGCAGGCGCAGAAGCCGGGTTCACGGTTTCCGCAGGAACCGACTGGTCGATGTACAGCGATTCTTTCACGCCGCCGCGCGACAATATGACATGGTCGAACGCGACCGAGTCCAGGGTCACGCCCGGTGCGATTTCTTCGCCAACGGCAAAGCTGTTCTGAATACCGTCTTCGCCAGCGATAATCGCGGACCCGCCGCCAGAACTTTCATTAGCCCGGATGCCGAACAATTTCAGATTGAGCGAGGTCACATTGTCCGCGCCGGCGGCCACGGCATCATTGCGAAAAAAGGGATCAAATCCGGAAAACAATGCAATCCGGGCTGAGGACGGCACGATATTTACCGAAGGCGCGCGCCAGTTTCCAACCGGGCCGACAGGCGTAACAATTGCCCAAAGAAGCCGCGCACTCTGGAACGACAGCAACAAGGCGAGCAGGCCAAGGAGCAGATAGGCAATCGGCACGGTAGTGATCCGGCGCGATTGCAACCTTACCCTTTCCGCCAACGAAATTGCCACTTAGTCCCCCGGTGATTCTGTCAATCAAATGCGGAGCTAAGGCGGAGCTGTGACTCGTGAATGACGGTAAAATGACAGATTGGTGACGTAGCTATCGTGCAACTGTT
>JBGSPK010000072.1:0-5269 GCA_041738665.1 Sphingorhabdus sp.
ACACGGGATACATGGCCAAGCTGCAGAGCGCGCGATGGAGATGGAAGCGGTCAAGGTTAGCCTCGCCAATTTACGTACTTTTCCTTGCATCCGGCAAAAAGAAGCGTCGGGGGAACTTGCCCTGCATGGCGCGGTATTTGCAATATCTGACGGGCTACTTCACGTACTCGACGAAACTTCGGGTGAATTCGCACCCCATTCGTGACCGACCCAGACATCCCCGAATTTTACGACGATCTGGCGCTTAGTCTGGCAGAGACGCAGCGCATTATTTCAGATGGCGCAAAAAACCGGCGCGCAGCGGCGCATCACCCAGTTGTCGCCACCGTTGACGCGGACGGCGTACCGCAGCAACGCGTGATGATATTGCGAGATGTCGATTGGACCTCCCGCGAATTGAGATTTCACACCGACTGCCGAAGCGCAAAAATCAGTCATATCAGTACCGGACCGTTAGCATCCATCCTGATCTATGACGAACCGTCAAAGGTGCAATTACGGATTACTGGTTCAATACGTATTGAAACGGGCGGTATTGCTGAGGCGGCTTGGGCATCATCCACAACCTTCGCCCGACGCTGTTACATGGCGGAGTTTGCTCCGGGAAGCGTTTCTGCGATTCCAACTTCGGGTTTGCCGGAATGGATCCAGGGGAAGCAACCTGAAGAGGTTCAGCTGAACGATGCGCGGGGGAATTTCGCGGCGTTGATTGTAACAATCGACAGTCTGGAATGGTTATATTTAGCGAATGTCGGACATCGGCGGGCGCATTGGCAATGGGATGATACCGCGCTCGACTGGTCAGGGTGTTGGCTCGTTCCCTGAACGGACGCAGTTGGTCAAATAAGCCATAACCATCACACCGTGCCTTGCTGCTGCAACGGAGAGATCAATCTCTGCCCTGCTTTCGGCATTGAAATATTGGATTTCGGGATAGTTCAGCACCAGATAATTCGACATGGATCCATCGCTTGTGCGGACGGGCTCATGCCAGAAATGGATGCCTGCATTGGCTAACGCTTGGCCGCATTTTGCTGCGTCACCGCTTGGTTTGCCTGCTGGTGCAAGAAATGCCGCAAGTCCGAGAGTATCGTAATTTGCCATATCTGGCTGGGGTCGGACCGCAAAGAGTCCGCCGCGTCGGGGTACCGCGGCGCCGCGTTGATATGCCGCGCGATCCAAAATCGTAATGTCGCCGCGCCCACCCCCACCGTCTCCCGAAAAGCCGTGACTGTTGGTATGAAGGGCAATGATCGGCTGACCTTCCAGCCTTTGGTTTAGGAAGGCAGCAGTAAATGCCGGAGTTGCCGCGTCGAAATTACGGTTCGGGTCGCATTTGGTAGCCGTTCCAGCCCTTACACCGCATACACCATTACCTTGCTGTGTCCGCGAGCTACCCGCACCCGAGTTGACCGCCAACCCTACTCCGCCATACTCTTTCACGGCAGTAATCATGGCATCAAAAGCAGCATTTTCATCATCATGCGGTACCATCCACAACGGCCCTTCAGGCTTATTTGTGTTTGCAAATCGAATGATGTGCCAATCAAATCCGTTTTCGGAAAATCGGGTTTCGCTAATTTCGATCCCATCGAAAAAACCGGCTCTGCCTATGTTGCGAGCTATATCGTCGTCATGTGGTTGGAGGGCTTCGGCCTGAACCGGAACCCACGCTGACACGTCCGCTGCCTGAACTGGCAAGGCCAACGCCAACAACATGCATGCAATTCGGGTACGCATCACTGGGCGATCCGTAAAAAATGAACAGAAGAGTTCGCAGCCCAGCATGAAATCGGCAGCGGATGATCGCCATATTCGCCATCAAACAACACACCAGTCATGTCATCGTCGCCCAAAATTGTTACCTCAGACATAGCGCCCAGATCATCATGCGGCCCGTCGCGGAAATCGCGGCGTAGCCATGCAAGTCCATGACCTACCATATCGCCGATATTGTTGGCGCGGAACGCAATAACGGAACGCGTATCGCTATCGATTGGCTCAACGAAAATACCTGCACAGGCCTGCTTGGTGCGGCCTTCAATCCAGACACCTTCATTGGCCAAGGTGTCCGACCAAGCCGCCGGGACCATTTCCTTAAGCACCGCAACGTCGCCCTGCCTTATCACTTCACGCACCTCACCCCAGCGGGTCGAAGGCCCGACGGTAAGTCCGGTCAGAATTTCCTTATCCCCTAGTCGTATAATTGGAACTGGCGAAGCGTCTGGTTGTAGATCGCGGAGGTGCGAGAGCATATCAGGCAATGCCAATTCACCATTTAACCGCCGCGAAAGCAGGTTCATGGTTCCGCCCGGAAGAACCAGTAGCGATCCCTGCCAGCCCGCCAATTTCTCGCATAAACTACTAATGGTGCCATCACCGGATACGATGGCGACTACTTGTACATCTTTTGCTTCGACAAACGCCCGGTCGGGCAATTCATCCTCCGGCAAAGTCACCCGCCCGACAATTTCAAACCCGCCTGACCGCAGGTCGCTGAGCAATACATCCTCACTAACCGCCGTCGCGCTGCCGCTATTTGCGTTGGTAATGAGGAGTGTACGCTTCATGCCCCCATCAACGCGTCATCTTCTTATAAGTTGCACGGTGCGGACGGGTTGCTTCGTCACCAAGGCGGGCAATCTTGTCTTCTTCGTACGATTCGAAATTGCCTTCGAACCATTCGACATGGCTGTCACCTTCAAAAGCGAGAATGTGCGTTGCCAAACGATCAAGGAAGAAGCGGTCATGGCTGATGACCACAGCGCAACCGGCAAAGCTCTCCAGCGCTTCTTCGAGTGCTGACAAGGTTTCTACGTCGAGATCGTTGGTCGGCTCATCGAGCAACAGCACGTTGCCGCCCTCTTTGAGCATCTTCGCCATATGGACCCGGTTACGCTCACCGCCCGATAATTGTCCTACCTTTTTCTGCTGATCAACGCCCTTGAAATTGAACGCCCCGACATAAGCGCGCGTTGGTGTTTCGTGCTTGCCCAGTTTCATAAAGTCGGCACCACCGGAAATTTCTTCCCAGACATTCTTGTTGGGATCGAGATCATCGCGGCTCTGGTCGACAAAACCGAGCTTTACAGTTTCGCCGATGTCTACTTCACCTGAATCCGCTTGTTCCTGTCCGGTAATTAACTTGAACAACGTCGACTTACCCGCCCCGTTCGGCCCGATAACCCCAACGATGCCGCCTGGAGGTATCGAAAAGGAGAGGTTATCGAACAATAGCTTGTCGCCATATGCCTTCGACACATTCTTAACTTCAATCACTTTGCTGCCAAGGCGCTCCGGCGTCTGAATAACGATTTGAGCCTTGCCGGGCGTGCGGTTTTCCTGTGCTTCGACCAGCTGATCGAATGACTTAATACGCGCCTTGGACTTGGTCTGTCGTGCCTTCGGGCTCTGCCGTATCCATTCAAGCTCGTCCTTGATCGCTTTCTGACGACCTGAATCCTCGCGGGCTTCCTGTTCGAGGCGCTTGCCCTTCTTTTCGAGATAGGTGGAGTAGTTGCCCTCGTAGACAAAATACCGGCCACGATCAAGTTCGAGTATCCAGCTGACCACATTGTCGAGGAAATAGCGGTCATGGGTAACGAGGATAACGTTACCCTTATAATCGACCAGATGCTTTTCCAACCATGCCACCGACTCCGCATCAAGGTGGTTGGTTGGTTCGTCGAGCAACAGGATGTCTGGTTTTTCCAACAGTAGCCGCGTCAACGCAATGCGGCGGCGTTCACCGCCGGACAGGTTAGTGACCGGGCTGTCGGCAGGGGGGCAGCGCAATGCATCCATCGCAAGCTCCAACTGACTATCAAGCGACCAGCCATCTACCGCGTCGATTTTTTCCTGCAACGTGCCCATTTCTTCCATAAGCGCGTCGAAATCGGCGTCTTCGGGTGGGTCGCCCATAATCATCGAGATTTCGTTGAACCTGTCGACGAGGTCAGCCACCGGACGCACGCCATCCATCACATTTTCACGCACGGTCTTGGTTGGATCAAGCTCGGGTTCCTGCGCCAGATAGCCCACGGTGATATTTTCACCGGGCCAGGCCTCGCCGGTGAATTCGGTGTCCATCCCGGCCATGATCTTCATCAACGTCGATTTACCCGTACCGTTCGGTCCGACAATGCCGATCTTGGCATCAGGATAAAATTGAAGATTGATGTTGCTCAGAACGGGCTTGTTTGCCCCCGGGAACGTCTTGGTCATTCCCTTCATTACGTAGCTATATTGCGCGGCCATGGGGTCGGTTTTCTCTCATATCTTGAGGGTGATTTGTTGCCGCTTCCCTAGCCGCGCGTCCGGCGTGTCGCAAGCGGGATTGTCAGTCAGCAAGCGCATCGATAGGGTTCCGCATATGAAGAAAAAATTCCTGTTGCTGGCCGCCAGCATGTTTGCCGCCCTCCCTGCTTATTCTGCGCCTCAATCTCCAAAGGACAGCCCTTTGGAAGCAGGCCTGAAGGATGACATTGCGTGGGACATTGTCGAAGGCCTGACCACTGAAGTGGGGCCACGGCAGGCTGGTACCGAAGCGGAGGCGCGCGCTCGGATATGGGCGGTCGCAAAGCTGAAATCGCTGGGTTTGAGCAACGCGCGCATCGAAGAATATCAGATGCCAACATGGGTGCGCGGTGAGGAAACCGCATATGTCACAGCGCCCTTCCCGCAAAAATTGCACATCAGCGCCCTTGGCAACAGCGGCAGCACAGGGGATTCCGGACTCGAAGCCGAGATCGTCTATTTCAAAACCATAGATGATTTGCGTACGGCACCCGATGGAAGTCTGAAGGGCAAGGTTGCCTTTGTCAGCCACGCGATGAAGGCAACGCAGGATGGCAGTTCCTATGGAGCATTTGGCCCTGCCCGCTTTGTCGGCCCCAATATCGCTGCAAAAAAGGGTGCAGCGGCGATCATCATACGTTCGGCCGGCACCGACTATCATCGCAATCCGCACACCGGAAATACAAACTTTGAAGCTGGAGTTACTCCAATCCCCGCCGGTGCATTGTCGCTGCCCGATTCAGAAAATCTCGAACGCATTATCGCGCGGGGGAAGCCGGTACGATTGAAATTGAATCTAACACCCAGAAACATAGGTCCGCAGACATCAGGTAACGTCATTGCCGACATAAAAGGTTCGGATCCCAAATTGCCGATGATCGTCATCGCCTGCCATCTCGATAGCTGGGACTTGGGCACTGGCGCGATCGATGATGCAGCCGGATGCGGGATCATTACTGCGGCGGCGTTGAAG
>JBGSPK010000088.1:0-5796 GCA_041738665.1 Sphingorhabdus sp.
ATAGCCACCAATAATGCGTCGGCGACCATATGGGCGGGTGGCCGTTCATCACGCGACAGAAGTTCTGCAAGCCCGCGTCTTAAACCCAGTGACGCCAGCTGGGCCACAAATTCCACGATCAGGATCGCATAAGCGAACCGGCCCAGCGCCTCGGGCCCGTAGAGACGTCCGGCGATAAACAGAAAGGGAATCCGAGCTGCCAGCCGCAGCACGAACCCGAAAACATTCGTGCGCCCGCCCTTGGCCAGCGCCTGAATATCGTCTTCATCGGTTCTGGCTGCCGTCAATCTGTCACCCCTGTCCGGAAACGCTAGCGCAAACGCAGCTAGGTTACCAGCTTTCGGCCTTGAGTGGGCGCGCAAGCAACGCGGCCGTGACTTCGGCGACATTAAAGCTGCCATCGAGCAAAGCGCACACCGCGGTGACAATCGGCATTTCGACACCAAGCTGTTGAGCCGATTGCAGCAATACCGGGGCCGTAAACGCGCCTTCTGCGACCGTGCGCCGGTCGGCGAGCATTTCAGTTGCAGGCTTTCCCTGCCCGAGGCCGCGACCCAACGAGAAATTGCGCGAGTTTTCAGAAGAACATGTCAGCACCAGATCGCCCAGCCCCGAGAGTCCGGCCAGCGTTTCGGATTTAGCCCCGCGTGCCAGACCATAACGCTGCATCTCTGCAAAACCCCGCGCGATAAGCGCTGCACGGGCGTTGAGGCCCAATCCGGCACCGTCGACAACCCCGCAGCCGATCGCGAGCACATTCTTGACCGCACCGCCGATTTCAGCCCCAACGACATCGTCGGTCCAATAAGGACGGAATGCGGGGGCAGCAATCAACCGCATCAGCACCGCGCCGAGCGCCTTATTGGTAGTTGCCAAGGTAATCGCGGTCGGCTTTCCCTGAGCTACTTCGTGCGCAAAGGTCGGACCGGACAGCACCGCGATCGGATTATCCGGTCGGACTTCAGCTGCGATGTCCGAAACCAGATATTGCGTTTCGGCTTCGATGCCTTTGGCGCAGAGCAACAAGGGCGCTGCAGTTACCGGCAGGGCCGAAAGCGTATTGCGGACATGCTGGGCAGGGGTAACGACAAGCAGGGCGCCGCAATCCACCATGTCGCCAAGCTGGCTGGTGGCCACAATTTTCGGGGATAATTTCAAACCGGCAAGGAAGGTCGTGTTTTCATGGCTGCGATTGATGCCCGAAACCACATCATCCTCGCGCGCCCAGAGCAACACAGTGTCATGGATTTGGGCCATAACTGCCGCCAGCGCTGTGCCCCACGCGCCGCCGCCAATGATACCGACCGGATATTTTGCATTGCTCATGCTTTCACTCCTGCGCCGCGTGCGGGGGCTGCGTCAGGGTCGAGAGGCCAGCGCGGACGGGCAATAAAATCGAGGCCATCGGTCAGGCCGGCAGCGAAGCGTTCGGCGCCTGCCCAGGCAATCATCGCACCATTGTCGGTGCATAGCCACAATGGCGGTGCGACAAAGCGCATCGCATATTGGTCGGCAAGCTTTTCTAGCATTTCGCGGATCGCCATGTTCGCCGCAACTCCGCCCGCAACAACCAGAGCGCCCGGCGGGTCGATCCGTTTCAGCGTGTAGCTAAGCCTGTCGGCCAGACAGTCGACTACCGCCTGCTGGAACGACGCAGCGATATCCTCGACCTTATATTGTCCTGTTTCATGCGCACGCAGCACCGCGCTCTTCAATCCGGCAAAAGAAAAATGCGGCTCATCGGCGCCTTTCAGCGGTCGTGGCAATGGCACCGCTTTCGCATCTCCACTGGCCGCCGCGCGTTCCACGGCTGGACCACCGGGGAAACCTAGCCCCAATATCTTGGCTGTTTTATCGAATGCCTCGCCCACCGCGTCGTCGATGGTGGTCGCCAGCCGGTTATAGTCGCCAACTTTATTCACCCGAAGCAACTGGCAATGCCCGCCTGAGACAAGCAACAAAAGATAAGGAAAGTCGAGGTCAGGATCGACCAAACGTGGCGACAAGGCATGGCCCTCGAGGTGGTTGACTGCAATCAGCGGTTTGCCCGAAGCCATTGCCAGTGCCTTCGCTGTCACCAATCCGACCATCACACCACCAATCAATCCCGGTCCTGCGGTAGCGGCAATTGCATCGACATCGTCGAGGGTAATGCCCGCATCTGCCAAAGCCGTTTTAACAAGCGGCGTCATCAATTCGGCATGCGCGCGGGCGGCAATCTCGGGCACAACGCCGCCAAAGGCACGGTGATGATCCTCCTGTCCGGCCAAAGCGTGGCTCAAAACCGTGCGATCAGAACGCACGATTGCTGCCGCAGTTTCGTCGCAGCTGGATTCGAGGCCAAGGATGATTGCCATTCGCCGTTGCCATAGGTGCAAGGCTCGTTATGAACAAGTCGCATGAGCTATACTTCCGGCCGTCCCTTGCGCATTGGCACGCGCCGTTCCCCTCTCGCAATGGCGCAGGCCGAAATGACGATGGCGGCCATCAAGCAGGCGCATAACATGCCCGATGACGCGGTCATATTGGTGCCGATGCTTGCGACCGGCGACAAAATTCAGGACCGACCGCTTGCCGAAATCGGCGGTAAGGCGCTGTGGACCAAAGAACTCGAACGCGCATTAATCGACGACCAGATCGACATCGCGGTCCATTCGATGAAAGATGTAGAGACCGTCCGTCCCGAGATTTTCAGCATTTCGGCCATGCTACCCCGCGCAGATGTACGTGACCGGCTGATAGGTGCTGAGTCAATTGACGCTTTGCCAAGTGGAGCCCGTGTCGGAACTTCAAGCCCGCGTCGGGCGGCACAATTGCAGCGGCTGCGTCCCGATTTGCAGATCGTTCCGCTGCGCGGCAATGTGGCAACGCGGCTGGCGCATATTGCTGCCGGGGATGCCGACGCCACTTTGCTGGCGGCGGCCGGGCTTGACCGGTTGGGGATGTCCGATGTTGGGCACGGATTGTCGCTTGAACAGTTCCTGCCCGCAGCATCGCAGGGCGCGGTTGGGATCGACCGACTGTCGAGCAGACTCGATCTAATTCCATTGCTAGCAGCGATAAATGATGAACCGACCTTTGCGGCGGTGATGGCTGAACGCGATCTGCTGGAGGCAATCAGCGGCAATTGCCATTCTCCGATTGCGGCGTTTGCACAGGTCGAGGGTGGCCAAATCCGACTTAAGGCAGAGATATTCACTGGCGACGGGGCCGAAATCGAATCGGGTGAGATAATATTCGATGCCGAAGCCGACGGCCCCGCGCAGCTTGCGGCAGATTTGCTTGGTCGGGCGAGCACCGAACTGCGGGCGATATTCAATCCGTGAAGCTGCTCATTATCCGGCCCCAACCCGGTGCGGACGCGACAGCCAAACGCGTACGCGAAGCTGGGTTAGAGCCGATTGTGATGCCTTTATTCGCGATTGAACCCCTGCCCTACCCGCCTGTTGCGCCAGAAAAATATGACGCCCTCTTGTTGACAAGCGGCAACGCCGTCCGGGCTGCAAGCGACGCGCTTAAGCATCTTAGTTCGCTGCCATTTTACACGGTGGGCGCTGCAACTGCGCGTGCATTAGAAAAGACATCGCTTGAACCAGGATACGTCGGCACCGAAGGTGTCGATGCCCTGCTATCAAAGGCGCAGGAAAACGGACACCGCAATTTGTTATGGTTGGCCGGCGAGGATTACAGCGAACCGACATTGCCTGAGGGAATAAAACTGGACATCCGCTTTGTCTATCGGAGCGTCCCGGTGCCAACGCCCCCCAACTTCGATAAAGAAGTAAGGCAGGCTGATGCCGTCATGCTTCATTCTTCCCGGGCGGCCGAATATTTCGCTGTTTTGTGCGACAATGCCGGGGTCGCCCGCCGGGACATAACCATCGCCACATTCTCTAAGAATATCGCCGACAGCGCAGGCGAAGGCTGGGCGGATGTCATCGTCGCGGCTATGCCGAACGATGCAGCACTCTTGCCGGAGTTGCAAAGCCGCTTTACAACTGTAACCCGCGACCCCTAACTGATCCCGGCTATCGAGGGGAACACATGACCGATTACGCTACGAGCCAGGCTGCGCCACGCAGTGGTGTGAAATTCAAGCATATCCTGCTTTTGCTTTTGATTGCATTTATCGGAGGCGGTATTGCAACTTGGTGGCTGGCCAAGGAATATGGCTATCTCGACCAGCCAACTGCGGTCACTCCCAATGACGCTGGCTCTGCTTCGATGGCTCCGGCCAACAGCAATGTGTTACCTGTCCTGCCTTCTGGCAGCACCGGCGGCGAAATCGACAGTCGCCTGAATCAAATAAATGCCGATGCCGCTGCTGCCTCGGGTAATGCGGCGCGGGCCGAAAGCCTGCTGGTCGCCTTTGCGGCGCGCCGTGCGATAGATAGCGGTGCGCCGCTTGGTTATCTCACCGATCAGCTGCGCCTGCGGTTCGGCGCGACCCAGCCGCAGGCTGTTTCAACTATCATTGCAGCATCGCAAGCGCCTGTGACAATCGAGATGCTCCATGCAGAATTGAAAGGCCTTGAGCCTGCCTTGCTGACCGGCAGCAGAGAAGACGGGATTTGGAACACAGTGAAGCGCGAAATGTCCGAGCTATTTGTCTTGAGAAAGGACGGCGCTCCTTCCCCTGCCCCGACGCAGCGGCTCGAACGCGCTCAGACTTTGGTAGAAGCAGGGAATATGACCGGCGCGATAGCCGAAATATCTGCGATGCCCGGTGCCGCCGCAGCGCAGTCCTGGCTAATTCGGGCTAAACGCTATAGCGACGCGCGCAAGGCACTGGATCGGCTCGAACGCGGGGCGTTGGTCGCGCCTATTGCCGCACCGATAGCCTTGCCTCCGCCGGGGCAAGAAGTTACGCCGGAACAGCCGACGGAAATCAGCGGCGAATAATTCGACAGCAATTTTTTGTGTCATAAATCTTTCATAAATCCGTAAGCAGCATATATCGGGGTTATGGCAACCCGAGTTACAGCGATTCCCGTCGATACCGTCGGCATTGCGCCGGGCGCACTTGCGCCTGCTCTGCCGCTGTTTGCGCGCGAGGCAATGGCATTTGCGTATATGCGTGCCAGCGCAGCATTTGCCTCGACGGTCCCGCTCGATGTTGAGGGCAATGGTCGTGCGGTTATGGTTATCCCTGGTTTTCTGGCTTCCGACCAAACAACATCGCGGCTGCGCCGTTCATTGCAAGGTGCCGGATTTCAGTCATTCGGTTGGGGCCTGGGCCGCAACAAAGGCATCAAGGCAGATATTTTCGAGCGGCTCGACAAACGAATGGACGAGTTAGCCATCGACGCGCCTCTGACGCTTGTCGGCTGGAGCTTGGGGGGCCTGATTGCGCGCGAATATGCCAAGCATGCGCCACATCGTATTGGGAAAGTTGTAACGCTGGGCAGCCCATTTTCAGGCGATCTGCGCGCCAACAATGCGTGGCGTGTTTATGAATTTGTTGCCGGCCACAAGGTCGATTCCCCGCCAATCGAGGTGTCGTTAGCCGAAAAACCTCCCGTTCCGACCTGTGCATTATGGTCAGCAAAGGATGGTGTTGTTGCACCCTATTCTGCGCGCGGGCGTCGGCATGAATCGGACGAGCGGATCGAACTCGACTGCTCGCACATGGCCTTTGTCGCCCGACCAGACGCGATCCGCATGACTGCAAGGGCTATCGCCGCTTAATCCTGATTGGCACAATGATTGCTGAACTTTGGAGACATTATCCAAAGGAGTTTTCATGCCATATCTGTTTCTGCTCGCTGCGCTGGCATCACCCGCGTTCGAAGATCT